>JBMYWP010000072.1:0-19223 GCA_049607525.1 Flavobacteriales bacterium | reverse complement strand
AAAACTAATATCAACAACGTTCTCAAGTGATAATAGTTGGAACAATTATTTTAATTCTGTGACAACAATTAAGAGATATTCTAGTGTTTTAAATAATTCGACCTCATTGTCTAATGGAGTTAAAACCAAAATAAGTTATAAAGATCATGATGTATTAATAGGAACTCCTCGAACCATAATCACCGAAAATTCTTTTGGAGATCGTCATCGAGCAAAAACTATTTATGCTCATGAGGTGGATGAATATTCAGAAATGGGACCAAAGTCGGAAAATATAAATAATAAAAACATGCTTACTCAAGAGGCAGGTTCATATTTATATTACGATAATGGAAATACGGATTACACTGACGATCCTGTATTAAATGCGTCTATAACGACATGGAAGAAAAATTGGGATTATCGAGAGTGGTTTGAAAACAAATATCAAACAACTGATACAGATCCTATTATGAATAGTAGTCACATTCCTGTTTGGCGTAAAAAGACTACTTATTCATGGCGTAGTAAATTGGATCCAGAAACGGGTGCTTATAGAAAAACCGATGGATTAACCCTATTTGATGAAGAAGATGAGTTTGAATTTGATAATGAAGCATCATACGAAAATAATCATTCTGGTTGGGTGAAAAATTCGGAGGTGACTTTATACGATCACTATTCTAATCCACGAGAAGTTAAAGATGTAAATGGACAGTATGCTTCTTCTAAGACTTGGCGTGGTTTAACCGTTTCTAATATTGTTGGAGCAGCTTATTCAGAGTATTGTTCTTCTTCTTCGGAGGAAGTGGTTGATGGAAAAAATTATTCAGTTGGAAATGTTTATTTTGAAACTGAAACTATGCAAGGTGGAGGATCTTCATTAAATACTGACTCTATCAACTCACATACAGGAAGTAATTCGGTAAAAGTTACAAATACGAATGTAAGAGCTTTTGAATCGAAATTTTATATCAATGCAGATAAATTTGAACCAAATTCGACGTATTTAATGTCTGTATGGGTAAAGGGAAATATTGGTAATAATGCCAATCATATTGCATTAAAAACCTATACAGCAAACGCATCAAGTCCTACTTCGGTAGTTAATCCTGAAATCATTCAGGCGGGTGATTGGTATCAGTTACGTTATACATTCAATTTACCAAATGTGGGTACTTATAATAGCCTGCCTTATATCCGAGTAACGATTGGTTCGGCTAACTATTCAGGTGATTTATACTTTGATGATTATCGATTATATCCAATAGGTGCATCCATGACCTCTTACGTTTATGACGATCAAGATCGCATTCAATACATTTTAGATGGTAACAATTTAGCAACTAAATACAAATACGACGGTAAAGGTCGTTTAAAAGCCATTTATACAGAAAAAGTTGGTGCTGATGGAGGTTTTGTTAAATCAGCAGACTCTAAATATCACATGATTAGAGATAACGAATAAAACATACATTCTATGAAAAATTATTTTATACTTGTCGGTATGCTTCTTTTGAGTATACCGGCGCTTAGTCAATCTAAAATATCTGTATTTCAGTTAATAAAAAAAACAATTGAAAATGTATGGATAGATAGTTTAGAAAACCATGTAGATACTCTCGGAACTCTTGGTGATGTTTTTGGTGATAGTATTGAAGTTTCAGCCATTTGTATGGTTTCCGATACTACCGATACGTATTACGTACATGTTCAAGCAGGAAATTTAAGTGGTGAATCCTTTAATATTTATAGCGATTCCTTAAATTTCATAAACCTTCCAATAAATGATAGCTTAGATATTTATAGAAAAGGACGTGTTTTGTATATGGATTTTGGAATTTTTGCCAAGACCGACACACTATACGGAGAGTCTTGGCTCAATAGAAATGATGGAACACCATCTGAGATTTTATATTATCCACTATATTAAAAATATAAGACCATGAAACATATTGGAAATTTAATAATAATGCTCTCATTAATTTGCTCTACAGTTTGGGCTCAAAAAGGAGAAGATAGAGGGAAGAATACCGCATTAAAGGTATTGGAGTGGGAACAATTGGTCGGTTTAGAATACGATAAAGATCGAATTGCTCTAAAAAACACAGGGAAGGAAGAATGGGGCTCATCAGGTGCTTTTTCTAAGCATTATTTAGATGCTCAACAAGATGGTCAACTTGAGTTTAATATTCAAGATGAACGTACTTTTTTTGCTTTAGGATTATCTAAAGAAAATAAAGACAATAAACCTGAAACGATCGACCATGGATTTTACTTTGAGAGAGGTTCTTTTTTTATTGTAGACAAAGGAGAGGTTGTCGGAGAATTTGGAAATTACCGAAGAGGAGATCATTTTAAAATAAAACGTTATGATGAAGGTAGGGTGATTGGTTTCTTTTATAACAACATTCAAGTTTTTGAAGAAGAGGCGATTACGTCTGGTGTTTTACATGCAGATTTTTCTTTATTTTCACAATATACTTTAGTTGAAAATTTTCAAGTTAGTCAGAATTGGCAAATCCTTCAGAATTTAGAACCTGTAATGAGTTGTTTAAATGAAAATGATCATAATTGGATTGTATCAAAAACATATGACTTAGATGGTAATGTAACTTCAGAGTCAAAAGTATTTGCCGATAAAACAGGTAAAACCATTCAGTCTCAGTCAAAAAATATGGCTACTGGTAAAGTAATGGTTGCCGAACCTATATACGATGCTTTTGGAAGAGCAGTTGCTCAAACGCTTCCAGTTCCTATTAATAATTTAGGTTTATGTTATGTAGAAAACTTTGTTCAAAACGAAAATGGAGAGAAAAACGATTATACCGATTTTGATTTACCAAATACATCATTAGCAAATAATACAGGACAAATCAATCATCCAAAACGAGTGGGTGATGATGTAGAAGGAAAGTTGGGTTGGTATTATAGCAATAACAATACCGATGAGCCTTACGTTGCCACTACCAAATATCCATATTCTAGAGTTGAATATAGTAAATCTAACCCAGGACAAGTTCGAAGATCAAGTGCTGCTGGTGATATCATGAGAATGGGGCAAGGACACGAAGTTGAAAGCTATTCCATGCCTGCTTCATCTGAATTGTATTATTTATACGGGTATTCTATGGATTGGAATTCTCAAGATTTTGATGGGATGAATTATTCTCCAAGTGCAATGAATATTGATTATCAAGTTGTAAAATCCATTACTGTAGATCAAGATGAAAAAGAATATGTTTCGTTTACAGATCACGATGGAAAAGTTTTGGCATCTTGCCGTTCTGGACTTTCAAATTCTAATTTTCAGACTGTAGAATCCATAATCCCAAGGAAGGGGCATATAGATATACATATTCCAAAACATTGTCAAGGATCAAATTATATTCATTATCCAAGTGGGTCGATTTTTAACGGTATCAAAATTCGAATACTAAATTTAGCGACAGACAAATTTGTAATGAATGGTGGATCGACCTTGTTTTCTTATGGTCAACAAGTGAGTTTACCAAAGGGGTATTACCGTATAGAACATTACGAAGGAGAGGCTCCAACTTCTGGAATTGGGATTTCGTATAAACTCAACTACGAGCGTTTTACACTGCACTATTACGATCAGGCTAAACGTCTTATAAAAACGATTCCACCAAAAGGTATAGACGAAAATTATAATCCAAATGTGAATTTACAGAGTTTACAAGATGAAAAATTACCGAGTCAAATTACATTAGATGAAATGACCATTGATGAACCTTCAACATTAAATAATGTAACAAACAGATCTGTGCATTTATCATTTTGGGCATATGAACCAGTTGATTTAAGTTCGAATGATGATTTGGATTATTACGATATTTTAGATCTTGAGCTCACACAAAATACCATGTCGTTGGCATTAAGGGTTGCAAATCATGGAAATGATAGACTTACTTATTTTAGAGATAAGCCACTAAATCAAGGTGGAATGGATGGTAAAAACATTATGATGATGCCCATAGCACATTCTATCCAAGCCATGAGTGCTTACCAAAGTATTCTAGCCAATGCTCCTGCGTTTACAAGTGGAGGCTCTGGTTCACCATCTACACCTGCAGCCATAATAACACCTGGAGGAGGAAACACTGGAGGTGGTAATCCTCAGGTTCAACCTTATGTAGAGTATACAGTGAATTATGAATTGGGTTATCAAAATGCATCAAATAATTTTGTTGTTGTAAAGGATGGGCTATCTCTAAGAATAAAAAAGTTATACCATTTTGACGGAACAGGAACCCCTTGTACTTCTGTAGGTATTACAAATATTGAACCGACTGTATATATAAATGGAGAAAACTCAGCACTTATAACTGATGGTTTTATAGATTTATCGAAATATAAAGTCAAAATTACTGGAGTGTGGCGATCAGGTTATCAATATAATGCTAGCACATGTGTTGGAAGTACTTTTTCGGGAGCTAGTAGTTTATCAAATATAACAGACGAAATAAAATTCAAATTTCAGGTTGAAGACTATAATCAGAAATCAGTTCCAAACCATAATATGGAGCAAACCTATAAGTATAACTCTTTAAACTGGTTATTGGAAACAAGTTCACCAGATGAAGGTATTTCTAAGTTTGTTTATAGAAATGATGGGCAAATTCGTTTTTCACAAAATGCAAGACAAAAGCAATTAGGTCACTTTAGTTATACAAATTATGATAAACATGCAAGACCTATTGAATCTGGAGAGCATAAAGGCGGTTTAAGCGATTTTATTTTTACCGACCATTACGGAAATGGTGCAACAGGAAGTGGAACTAGTACTGATGATATTCGTGAAGTAACAGGAGGATTCGCTTCTTATGGCGATCTATGTTCAAGTTGTTTTGACAGAAGTTATATAAAGTATGATATTGCCCAAACAGATGTACCTAATATTCCTGGACACACAAACAATCGACAAACCTTTGTTGCAGGTAATATTGCAAAAACGAGTAACTCAACTACGGCTACGTGGTATAGTTACGACCATTACGGACGTATGACTTGGATGATTAAAGGATATGAGATCAATTCAGCAACGCCTATTTATAAACTTTGGGAATACCAATATGATGGTGCAGGTAATGTAAAGAAAGTAATTTATCAACCATATAGCGACGACTATTTTGCGCACATTTATACATATGATGCTGCTAATCGTTTGCATACGGTAAAAACAAATGCAGATGGTGGTAGTGTAGAGGAGCTTCAAGCAACTTATATCTATTACGCACATGGACCTTTAAAACGTGTAGAGTTGGCGACGAATCTTCAAGGTATAGATTATGTTTATACGATAAATGGAGCATTGAAAAGTATTAATAATCCGAATGCAAATTACGATCCTGGAAGTGATGGGATAAATAATTCCACTTTTAATAAGGATCAGTTTGCCATGACATTGGATTATTACAAAGACGATTATACACGTTCAAATACAGGAATATCGAATGTGTATGGTAATTTCAGTCCAGGATCCACTGTTTTAGTCAATAATTATGCTGGAAGTATTACTTCTCAACATTGGAACAGAGGGATTAATGGAGTAAATAATATGGATGTCAATCAGGATGCTTACATTTACAAATATGATGCTTTTAATCAATTAAATAGTGCTGTGTATGCAAGTTATAACCCAACACCAGGGGCTAATCCATTGGCAATGTCCAATAACTATAAAGTTGACAATATTACCTATGATAAAAATGGAAATATAGAATCCTTGAGACGTAATAATGCTACTGGTGGAACTGAGGATTTTCTGAATTATTCATATGATGAAGAAACCAATCAATTAGATCGTGTAAATGGAACGATGGAAGGAGTTTCTCATAGTCAAAGTGGAGATAATTACGAATACGACGCCAGTGGAAGATTAGTTACAGATGAAAAAGAAAAATTAAGATATCGTTATAATGTTCAAGGTTTGGTAACCCGAGTTGAACATAAAGATACAGGAGATCCTATGGTTGAGTATTTTTATGATGATGGTGGTTTTCGTTATAAGAAAATCAGCTATTCTTCAGGTGTTGCTTCATCAGAAACCTTATACGTAAGAGATGCTTCTGGTCAAGTAGCTTCTATTTATATAGATAATGGAGCGACTGGAAGTTTTGATCGAAGAGAAACACCATTTTACGGAAATTCTAGAATTGGAATTAAATCAGAAAATTACTATATTTATGAACTGAAAGATCATTTAGGTAATGTAAGAGAAACTTTTAAGAAAACTATAGGTTCTTCTCCAACTTGGGCTAGTACAGTTGCAGATTATTATCCGTTTGGACTGAAGTTTAATTCCATTAATAGTTACCGTTACGGATATCAAGGTGAGTATGCTGAAGATGAAAGTGATGAAACTGGAATAAAGGCGAATTCTTTTCAACTTCGATTATATGATCCGAGGCTTGGTAGATGGTTGAGCCCTGATCCAAAAGGTCAGTATCATAGTCCTTATTTGGCTATGGGGAATGATCCTACTAATGGAGTTGATCCTGATGGGGGGTGGTTTAAAGAATGGAAAGTAAATACAGTAACAGGTGAAAAGACATGGGTGAGTGATAAGGGAGGAGACGAAATCGAATATATTCATTATTATGGAGGCGGTAATAAAATGCTAGATGGCAAAACAGAAGTTACAAACTTAAAAACCTTTGATTGTCAAACGATTAATAGTTCTACAAGTGGGAAAAGCTTTATTTTAGATTATACAGAAAGAAACAATAATGTAGGTCCTTTGACTATTGGAAATGAGTTTATTACAGGAGAGGGGTCCGAGAATAGTTTGTTTTATGGAGATCATCCAATGAATAAAGATATTCAAAAGTCTCCCATTTTTAAAGATGCATATAAGAAATTTAGGTTAACCAATATGCAAGATAAAAAACTATATAAAAGTAAATTTGGGTTAATTGGAGCTTGGAAGGCTGGGAAAAATATAACAGCTCAAATGCTGGGAAAATTTAGTACTAGTTTTTATCCTATTGGAGACAAAGTCATAGTTCTTGTTACAGATAGTAAGTCAAATAATTCTTTTAATCCTATCTTTAAGTTTTCGTCTTGGATTACAGATCAACCGGAACAACACAATAAAGTTCGAAAATATGATGGTAAATATCCAACTGCTTTAGGTACAACAAGACAAACTTATCTATTTGTATTATCAATTCATGAGTAAAAAAGTATTATTATGAGTCTATTATCTTATACTGCTATTTTGATTTCTATTTTTACAATATCGTGTACTAGAAATGATCTAAATGTTTCTCATTTATATGTAAATAAAAACACTGTTTTTATCGATGAATTAAAACTGAATCAGGATGGATCTTATACAAGAAGTATTTGGTCTCGAAATAAAGAGAAAAAATTAATTTTGAAAAATAAAGGAGATTGGGATTATAATCAAAAGGATTTAACATTATCATCTTTTCTTATAAGAAAAGATGATAAGATATTAGTTGAATACATGAAGGGAGTTGGTAATTTTGAAGATGAATTAATAGATGTGATAGTTCCTATTGAAAAAGATCTATTTGGCTGTTTAAGCATCAATATTGAAAAATTTAATTCTTTTTCAAGTTGTAAATAAGAGAAAGTAAAATATGTAATTTACAAGAAACAAGATTAAAAATATTTGTAATTATTAAACCAAAAGTCCGATTTTTATTATTACAAATTGGGTTTTTGGTGAAAAATAGGTTCTAGGAAATTCCTAGCAAGATTCGTAAATAAATGAAGTGTCAACGTAGTGATTTACTATCTTGCAAAAGGAGGATTTATCCGAGAGTCTAAAAAACTAAACCCACTCAAATTTTAAGATGGTCAGTTCCCAAAAAGGGAAATTAAACCGATTAAAAAATCTTAAAATTTGAGTGGGTTTTTATACACACACAAACTTGGTTGTGTTCCTTTTTTCTATGAAAAGTTGTATATTGTAAGTATGAATAATCATGCATTTTACAACAGTAAAGGAGAGCAAATATCCAAAGAGGAATTTGATAAAATTCAGCGAGACGAACTAAACAGACGAATTGAAAATGTCAAAAATGGGGAGAAGCTTATTGATGAAGAGAGGGCAAACTATATTTTGGCTAGATTAAAAGAAATTAAAGGTTAGAATTGGAATACAAAATTAAATACACAAACGAAGCACTTGGAGAATTATTCCGCGCAATAAAATGGTATAGATTAATAGATTTAGAACTTGAAGAAAAATTCAATCAAGAAATTTTAAAAACATTTGAAAGAATAAAGCATAATCCATTTATCTATACACAAATTATTCCCAATCAAAGACGAGCAATAATAGGCAAGAAGTTTCCTTACTCCATTCATTATATGGTTAATGATAGTCACATAGCTATACTTGGAATAATTCATCACAGTAAAAACCTTGATGTATTACAAGATAGAATTCTTATTGAAGAATTGAATAATGAATTTACTTTCAATCAAATTAACCCAAGCAAAAGATTAAAGGAGTTAGAACGAATTCGAAAGAAACAGCAAAACCATTCCAAAGACAAAGACTTAGATATTTAAAAAACCCACTCAAATTTTAAGATGGTCAGCTCCCAAAAGAGAAGTTAAACCAATACAAAAATCTGAAAATTTGAGTGGGTTTTTATATGTACAGAACTTTGGTTGTATCCCTTTTTCCAACAAAAAAAACTAATAATCTATTCCAAGATTATCAGCCATTTTAGTAGCAGTTAGTTCAAGAATAATCCAACATAAATTATCGTTAGAATCACCCTTGAAGTGTTTAAGGCCTTGGTTTTGAATATCAAATTCTTTTTGTTTTTTAAGAATATCCTTTTTGTAAGTGTTGTAAAACCCTTTAATATCCGAATATTGTAAAAATGTGAATGCCATTTGCATTGATGTTTTTGGATTAATAATATTTTGGATATAATTTAAACAATCATTTTCGTTATAGTTTAACGAATCATAGGCTATAAAACCTTCAATGGTGGTTTCTGAATTTAATTGAGCAATTGTTTGTAATGTATTTTTAATATTAGAATAAGTCATTGTATTTATATAAGTTTATCGAATAATGTACCGATGGTAAAGCTCAGGTGATCGTTGATTTGACAAGGAGGAATTCTTTTAAGAAGCATATCCTAGTTAAAGAACTAGCCTGAGTTAGTATCGATGTACTTATTTGTTCTTATCTTATGTTAGACAAGGATTATTATTAAAAACATATTATAAGAAATGGAACTAAATCAACAAAGAAGTTATTGTAGAATATTTTAAGTATAATAAGCTTTAATTCTATAAAATGTTGGATAATCCCATAAACGACTTTCTAGGCTTATCTTCTGCAAATAAGATGATAAAATAGGATTATGAATACCATAATTAAATTTTCTATTTTCACCGTTATTATTTCAGTCTCAATTTGGTTTCTTCCTAATTTATTATCTCCAAAACCAAACATTACATCAGATAGAAGTCATCAAAATTCACAAAGAAATAGCCAATTAAAACTTTTAAAAACGGAAGGGGAGTTATCTCTTATCAATACAACAAAAGAAAACGTTATAAAGATTGTCTCTACAGACACATTAAAATCAGAAAGTAAAACCGACGATCTGAAAGTTACAAGACAAATGATTTTTGAATCCGATTTAGAAATCGATATTCATGTATTTGACCAGGAGATGAAATATCTAAAAAGTGTTCGTTTAAAAGGAGAATTTAAACAACGTGATTTTGAATTAAATAATGGATTGTATTATTTACAGTTTATAGATTCAAAAGATAGGAGTAAAACCATTTGGCTCAAATTACAAGAAACTCAACCACAGATTACACATACATCTGTCGCTTAAAATCAAATAATAGCTAAACCTTCAAAATTTCCCATGGCTCAACATCAAGGGCTTTAGCCACTCGGTAAATTATTTTTAAAGTTGGGTTGGTTCTTCCGCTTTCAATACGTCTTAGTGATCCATCATCCATGTCCATTTTATCGGCTAAGGTCTTTTGTTTCATGTCTTTATTTTTACGAATGCGAACAATATTTTCACAAACTTCTTTTAAAAAGACTTCTTCTTTATTTATGTTGGATTCTTTCTCAGACATAAAATAAAATTAGGGGAAAGGTGTAAATAAAAACAGGGCGGTAGCGCCCTGTTTTAAATAATTGGATTATATTTGTGAAATAACGAGTAAGTGCCTGTGGATAAGTCCAATTAAAAACCTTTACTGGATTAAGTAAAACAGGTTATACTATAATTAGGATTATGTCAAAGCGTCATAACCTATTACAGTTTTTTACAATCAAATAACAAACCCATGAAAAAACATTTACAGCTTTTATTAACATTACTAGTTGTAATGTTAATGAGCGTTTTAAGCAATACGACAATTGCTCAAGTTCTTTACCCTCAGCCCTCACAGATGCCCTTAGGTTTTATGGGAGCTGATTATGTTTATCCAAAAGCTCAAAACTTTACGGTTATGAGCGATAGTATCATGGATATGCAAATTTTGCATATCAAAAACGATTCATTAGAAACGATTTCTTACGGACATTTTACAGGTGGTGCATTAACCACTTCTACGGGATTGGTCATTCCACAGCCTGTATCGCATGACAGTATCGTAAATGATGGAAGTTTTTTAAACGTTCCTTTTAGCACTCCTGTAATTTATAATACAGATAGCTTTATTTACTTTCATGAAAATGAATATTTTCATAGCTCATATCTGGTTCATACTTCTCAGGATAAGGGGATGATATCCATGATATCTTATAGAAATAAATATTTGGGACACGGATATTATTGTCAAACGATTCGATCGGCAGATGATATGTCATTGATAGATGAGATTTATTTTCGTCAAACCAATGCAGGATCTCATTGCTTAGGATTGAGAACGGTACTATTAAACGATTCCCATTATGGATTAGAAGGATTACCGGGTTGGAATGGAAACAAAATGCACATGTATGATTCAATATCAACAACGGCATATAGTTTTCTTTCAGGGAACGAAGTTCCTTTAACCGATAGTTTAAATCCTATTGTTGGAGGAATTCATGATTATTATTTAATGATCATGAATTTTGAAACGGATTCACAATTTGTTGTGAATACTTCGGATGAATATGGAATGACACCTACAAATTCTTCAGATAAATATGATTTCGATCAAATATTATCAAGAGGTGATGATGGATACATTGTTGTTTCTCACCCAAACTCAGATGGATTGAAATTTATGACTTATGATTTGAATGGAAGTTTTCAGGATAGTTTATGTTTAAATTTTGGATATTTTGATACACGATCATTTTCAAATATTTCTAATGATAATGACAGCACTCAAAAAGTTGCTTTTAATTACTATGGAAATGGTATTTTAGATATCAATTCAAATGGACTCATGAGTGTAAATCATGAATTGGGAGATCACAGTGCTACATCAAAATTCATAAAAAAAGGTCATTTCCTTTATCGATTCTATTGGAGAGCTTTCGGTCTTCATTATGATATTTATGATTTAAATAAAGGATTGAATGCCCTTATAGGTCATTATAAAACGAGTTTTTACAGACCTATGGTTGGCTATATGAGTGACTATGTAAGTTTTAACACCCCTGGAGGAATTTCAGAGGGGATTGATGCGATTACATTTTCTAATACTGAAAATGGAATTTTATTAAGTGCCTATGATTATGCAACTCACGAACGCGTTAATATGCGTTTTGGGAACAATTCATCAGATGTATTTTCACTTTATGCAGGGCAAGATTTTGCCATGTCTTATGAAATAAATTTTCCTGAAACCCCTTATTTTACAGAAACAGGATATGATGTTGACTATACAATTGATGGAGAAGTAGGGCGTTCAAGTGATTTTCATAGAGATACAATCTATGTGTCTTTAGGTACGAATTTAAATTCAATTTATTCATTATTGGATTTTGGATCAAATGTTACTTACCATGAAATTAAGGACGACGGAGTATGGAATGCACCTTTGATATTTAGTAATTCAAATTGGGATTTTACATCGGAATCAACCAAACGAATTGTGGTAAGCAATCGAGATATTTCTCATTTGAAAGCTGGAGATATAGAGCATATTTATTGGTTGACAGTACTTCACGCACCAGATTCAGACGATGATGGTATTGATGATTTTACTGAAACAACCGCTGATACAGATGGCGATGGAATTCCAAATCACTTAGATTTAGATTCGGATAACGATGGCTATACCGATTCTGAAGAACTAGCGGAGGGAGCACCTGCCGATCCATATAATAATGATGAGGATGGTGATGGAATAATTAATGAATCTCACGAGGATGATGAAGATGACGATGGAGAAATGGATGCCTTCGATAGTCAAAATAATATTGGATTATCCGAATATGAAATACATTTTGATGTTTATTCAAACCAAGGCAAGATCTATATCGAATCTTCAGAAATATTGCAGTATTCCGTTTATGATTTATCAGGACGTTTACATGGTCGCCAAGAAAACAATCAAGGTGAGTTTACAAATTTAGTAACAGGAATCTATTTTATAGAAGCCTATGATAAAATAAGTAGACAACGAAAAACGACAAAAGTTGTCGTACAATAACATAAAACAATTGAATTAAGGTTCTGTGAAAACAGAGCCTTTTTTCTTGCTCAAAATTCTAAACTTGTGGTATACTGTGTTTACATATGAACACCTTATTAAAACGAAAAGTATTAACCATAACAGTTCTTACTATATTATCAATTGGAGCCTATTCAATAAGTTCGGGACTAGCCACGCCTCTTTTACACAAAGGAGAACAAGCTCAAGTATTATCCAAGCTTTCTATTGGAACACCTTCAGCAAATTCTTTGCTCACTGTAAAGAGTAGTGATAATGATGCGAGGTTAAAACTATTACCAGATATTGAATCGGATAAATCCTTATTACTTCATACAAATTCATTGTCATTAGGAAGTATTCGAGTAGGAGATGGATTATCTAGTTCTTCTATTGGAGGGTTATCTGAAGCAGAGCTTGAAGGTCTTTTTGGGGTAGGCACTAATGAAAATAATTGGGAGAAATCTTTACGATACCCAACGGCAAAAACAGGGTCGGATATTACAGCAGTTGCACCTAAACAATCCATTAATGTTCATGGAAAAATTGTCATGGAAGGGCTCAAGGCACCAAATACTGCAGCCGAGACAGATCAACTCTGTGTCGCACCAAACGGAACCCTTACACGATGTTCTACATCCTCTGGTTACAAATGGGTTGCAACTGGCTTTTCATCTTGTTTGGATGATCAATCTGTAATCAATAATACAATCTCAAGTCTTGCTAATTATCAAAATCCACAATGTACAAGTGTTATTATTGATACAGGAGTAACGGTTGAGTCTGGTTCGGGTGGACTTGGTAGTTTTAATACTTTTGAGTCAGCTCTAGATAAGCTTAAATCTCAAAAGGCTCATGCTGCTATCGTTAGTCAGGGCGTAGATATTGGTAATGGCGAGGTGCTGTGTAACCCTGCTACACCAGCTTCTGTGTATTCTGGTTATTCAGGAAAAAAAGTTCAATCTTTCGTATGTAAGTCATTAAACTCTTGTGAGATTGTGGCAGATTCCTTCTGTGCAGATTCTGTTGGAGCAAAACCTGTATATGAAGCATCTTGTGTTGTTCCAGCTACTGATACTGGAGGAGGATGTCAGGATGGTTGTTATTTAAATGCAGACAATCTTTGTGTTCAAACTGCTGATACAGTCGATACTGGTTCAGGTGGATCATGTATTGCTCAAAACTTCCCATGGCTAGCACCAGGATCTGGTAGCTCATGTCCTGGAACAAACTTTGATGGTAGTTGGTCACCTGACTATCCTTATTGTGCATCTCTTCAAACAGAATCACAATGTGATGCGGTTGGAGTTCCTGGAGCTGGAGCCGATGATTGTTGTATTTGGAGTGAATAAAAACGCGACAGCGTTTTTTGTTTTCTCAAGAACTCCCTTATTGAAAAACACGCTCACAAATTTGAGCGTGTTTATTTATTTACTTTTTCGATACGGAATTAGCTTCGTTAACTTTTCCATTCAAAGAAATCATATCGGTTTTCGAACTCTTGGGATCAGAACCTTTGGTACGAATCAATTTTTGGGTATTAAAAAGCGAACGACATTTGATGTTGAAAGCCGTGTAATTAAAGGCTTCTTCATCCTTAGGTACAGATTTTAGGTAGGCATCAAATAACTCAAGATTCGTTAATCTGTTATCCTTATGTTTAAGAATAATCTCATAAGCCTTTTGAGCGACAGAATTCAATTCTTTTCGAGTAGATGAAGTATCTAAGTCAAGATTTAAAGCATCAATTTTCTTCCTTTGATCGTCATCTAAATATTTCAACAACACAAGAGTGTCGTTTTTCGATTCACGAAGACGATCAGCAATCGCTCGTTTTTCTTCTTTTAACTCAGATATTTTAGATTCTGTTTCGGTTAAAAGGGTTTGGTCGGTTTGGATAGCAAGAATCAAGCTATCAATCATGTGTGTATTTTTCATGATTTCTAGGAATATAAAGGTTAAACAATAGGCAGAATATTTTCATCGGCCATAGAAAGGAATGAATCTTCAGAACAAATTATAATATGATCAAAGACGGTTATTTCAAATAATTTGGCTGCTTGTTGTATTTTCGAAGTTAGTTTTAAATCCTCATCAGAAACGTGAGCGCTTTGAGAAGGGTGATTGTGTACAAGCAAAATTCCCGAAGCCCCACAGCCTAGAGCAAGGCTGAAAACGATCTTGATGTCTACACTACAAGAACTAATACCACCAACAGATACATCATGAAATCCTAAAACAGCATTATTTCGGTTTAGAAATAAAACTTTGAATTCTTCTTTCAATGCCAATGTATCATAATTCCAAAGTGGAAAAATATAATCAAAAGCATCTTGAGAAGATTTTAGTTTGGGATTTAGGGAATGATCCAAAATTGGATGATAAGAGAGTTTAATACGAATGGGATGATGTGAATTCTTCATAATAAAGGATTAAAGCGGACGTAAATCCTTGTGAATAATCAGTTCCTCTTCAGAAAACAAGCCATCCTCGAGCATTTCATATCGTTTTGTTCTGGCATCTTCCTCACTAGAAAACCATCGAAATGGTTTAGAAACAATGGCATCAATATCTTCATGATGGATGTCATGTTGAAATATCCCAAAGCCAAATTTAGCTTTAACTGCTTTTCGCACCATGTTTTGGTAGTTCGAATAGTCGTATTCATCCCACATATCAACAGGTTTTTCAGATAAATAGTGGGTGAATGATCCTAAATGATGATTGAGTTTTTTAACAAAATCATCGTTAGGATCTAAACAACGTTCTTGATCTTCTTTCCACTGTTCAATTAATAAAGCAAGAATATCAACATCGGTTAACTGAAAACCAATTTGTTCGTGCTTATTTAATTCAACCAGAATAAGCCCAAGTTCATGCCCGCTAAAAAAGGCATCAATAAAATCTGAAGACTGGGAAGATTCAAGTTTTAACTTAGAAAGTAAAACCTGTAAATAATGTAGACACAATTGTGTCCGAGTTAAATTATCCATGATTGATAAATTTAAAGGTTAGAGAAATTATTGAGATTTATGTAGTGGATAGTTGGCTGTTAAAACTTCAACCTTTCTATCTCGTTGTTTTCCATTAATGGATTTTTGAGCAGATAAAGGCTTTTCAAAAGTTAAGGTGTGCCAATCGTTACGGTGGGTAAATTCAGATAGAATTGCACTAGGATAAGATGATAAAAGGAATTTTCCTTTTACATTCTCAAGGCAATTCAAAAGCTTTTTATAATCAGCTTCGGTGTACCCATCATAGTGTCCCTGATTAGAATTTATGTAAGGTGGATCAACATAATGGAATGAATTTTCGGTATCACGGCTTTCAATAACTGTTACCGCATCATTGTTTTCAATCTGCGTATTTTCAAGACGTTCTACTAAATCGGTATTGAAAATAAGTTTCTTGTTACGGAAGGTTTTTACACGTTTACCATATTTATCGTAGCCCCAAGAACCAATTTTACAGGAGAAGCCCATATTTGTAGCAATATAGAACGCCCATGCTTGTTGAAGTCTATTAAACAAATGTGGCATTTTATAAATGGTATGCGCCACGATATAAGAAGCTCGAGAAAATAAAGTAGACTCAATTTTCTGTTTTAGAGATTTAAAATCAGATTTTAGAACCTCATAAAAATTTACCACCATAGAATTGGTATCGTTAATGGTTTCGGACTCGGCAGGTGGTTTAGCAAAAAATACCGCACCACCACCAAAGAAACTTTCCGTGTAAATTTTATGCTCAGGTATCCTTGGCAGGATTTCTTTTAGCATATTGAGTTTTCCTCCGTAATACGATATAGGGGTCTTATTCATAGAATAAAAAAAGATTAAACGGGTAATAAAGAACTGGTTTAACCTTAGTATTACAGAAAACGAAAATGTGGACTATACTGGCGGATTGGACAGCGGATAAATATCTTTAAAAAGTAATGTTCGCCCTGAAAATGCACGAGATGATTTTCCATCGATAAATAATCGTAAATAAATATCGTAGTTAGATAAATTAGTAAAATCCGAGGCTTTAAATACAGGGTGAAATTCTTTTGCAAAATAATTGGCATCCGAAAACCCAAGTCGAAAAACAACAACAGAACCAACATTGGATAGAATGGTATCTCGTAAATCACGATCAATCATAGATAAACTTTGGCAAGAAAGTAAAATACCCATTTTGAATTTTCGCAGTTCAGAGAGCATAATGGCAATATTACCATTGGTATAGGATGGAAACTCATCTAAATAAACAAAGAAAGGTTTTCGATCTTGATAAGGTATTGAAACACGAGAAAATCCAGCGGTAACAAGTGCATTTAAAAACAGGGAAGACAGTAAAAATGATGTATCTGTACCAATTTCACCTTTAGGAATACGAAGTAATATCATTTTACTTTGATTAACAAGAAGTCCTAAATCCATAGGGTTTGGATTGGTAATAAGCAATCGCCTTACACTAGGGTGAGCTAAGAATCCTCCAACTTTATTATAAATGGGCAGTAAATCAAAGGGTTTATAAGATGGAAATTCTTTTTTCCAAAATGTAAGAAGCTCAGGGTTTTGAAGATAAGGCAAACAAGACTGACGAAATTCTTTATCTTGAAGAATCCGATTGATATCGGAAAAATTAGCTTGTGGTTGATCCAGTAAAGAAAGTAGAACATAACGAAGAATATGTTCCATTTTTGCACCCCAAGCCGATTTCCATAATTTCTTAAAGGTTTCTAAAATATTAGAAGCCACCAAAGAACGCTTATCATAAGGAACAACCCTTAAAGGATTAAACCGAATATCAAGTTGTGGATTAGAAATATCAATAAATCGAATGTTTTCAATTTTGTCACTAGGAATCTGATTTAAAATCGAAACACTCATATCGCCATGAATATCAATAATGAATCCACCACGATCGTAATAAATATCCTGAAGAACAAAGGTTTCCAATAATGATGTTTTTCCAGCTCCAGTTTTGCCAAAAATCGCCATATGAAAAAGACGATCCTCTTGAGCAATCCCGAATAGTTTATTGGATAACCTAAAATTAGTCCTTGCAAAATAGCTGGTATTTGGATTTAAGGGTAATTCAAACATAGGGCTATGTTACGATGTAAACCCTTTTACAGCTATACCGGAAGTTTGGTCTATATTGTAGCTTTTGCCCAGAAAGCATTATTAATTTTATTCAATATGAGGATTTGATTAGAAGATTTAATTGGAGTTGAAAATATTTAAGAAAGAGTCAATGGCATTGTCGTTTTTTAAATATTCTATCCAACTATGTTTTTTTTGTTTTTTTCCGTTCTTCAATAGACTAAAATCAACACTTAACATTAACACCTCATCTTTATTTAATATTTTTTTAGTTGATTCTAATTCATCTTCCTTACATGCAAGTGATGTCGAGCCAAATTTCTTCGTTAATATCTTTTTTTTAGTAGTTACAGCGTCATTTGAATTGAAGCCTACAATAAATTTATAGTTATTTAATGGAACATTTTCGTTCCCGCTTGAAGTTGTTCGCATATAATAATATTTGAAAAGATTCTCTCCTGGAACTGCAGGAGCTAACATGGCTATTGTAAAATCTGATGTGGGTGTTTTATATTTCGAAGATTGATATTTATTATGTTTAATATCGTATAACACAGGATCATTATTGTATTCAGATTGAATAAACTTTTCATTATTAAATAAAGCATTAGTTATAACTCCAGCTCCATGACTGTGCGTGAAAACCTTAATTCTATTTTTTTGAATCTTGGATAATAAACGGCGTAATTCTAATCCGCTTTGGACAGCACTCATTTGAGAATTATCCCAGAATTTCATTGCATGAAAACTTTCCATAAGACAAGAACCATATTGATCGGAAAAACCATCCCAGTAAATCTCCACAAATTGGATTTCTCTGTTGGGTCTATTAATAATTTCTCGAGTTTTTTTCATATCCTGATACGCACCGGAAGATCTCATATCTAATGGATGTGTATTAAATCCATGAATAATAAATATAAGTTCTTTGCCTTTAGATTTTATATTAATAAGATCAGCAAAATTTTGTATTAATGCCTTTTGAATAGGATCATTATAGGGTTTATACTCATTACATTTATATATATCTTTATTGATTGTTGGAATGTCAAGTTGGTTAGAAATAGTGTTTATTTTCTTAGGGTTACTATAGTAATAACAACTTAATGCATTTGCTTGTTCTCTAAACTCCTTGTCTTTTATTGTAATATTTGGATATATACTCCCTAAATAATCGAAATATATTCTTATTACATTATCATTTTTAGAACTTAATTCTTCCTTGGCAATACTGAAAGGTATATGAAGTTGACGAATAGGCTTACACGAAATTATCATAATCGAACAAAACAATGCAATAGATAAAAAACGTAGGAGTTTGATGTATAGCATAAACTATTAATTTTTGATTAATATAGTTTTTTTTATTTGAAACAACTAATTTTGAATAAACTAGATTTATTAATATCAATCATATTTTTAATTTTTTATATTGGTAATGCTTTAATGTAAAATGTCCAAATAGCCTGTATAGACCAAATCATCTCAACTAGTCATACTTGAAGTATG
>JBMYWP010000071.1:0-19313 GCA_049607525.1 Flavobacteriales bacterium | reverse complement strand
GTAAAATGTTTCTGTTTCCAAGATTCACCAAGACGTGCGCACTCTATTGCTGCACAAGGTGGAATAAATGCCGCTAAAAACTACCAAAACGATGGAGATTCTACTTACCGTTTATTTTACGATACGGTAAAAGGTGGAGATTATCGTTCTAGAGAAGCAAACGTATATCGTTTAGCCGAAGTTTCTGCAAATATTATTGACCAATGTGTTGCTCAAGGAGTTCCTTTTGCACGTGAATACGGAGGTCTTTTAGATAACCGTTCTTTTGGAGGTGTACAAGTTCAACGTACTTTTTATGCAAAAGGTCAAACGGGGCAACAATTATTAATTGGAGCTTACCAAGCCCTTTCTCGTCAAATAAAGAAAGGAACAGTTACAATGTATAACAGACATGAAATGTTAGACGTTGTAATGAAAGATGGTGAAGCGGTAGGAATTATTGCTCGTGATTTAATTTCGGGTGAAATTCAAAGACATTCGGCTCACGCTACGTTATTAGGTTCTGGAGGATACGGAAATGTATTTTTCTTATCTACGAATGCAATGGGTTCTAATGTAACAGCAGCTTGGAAAGCGCATAAAAAAGGAGCATTCTTCGGAAACCCTTGTTATGTACAAATCCACCCAACATGTATTCCTGTAACTGGAGATCACCAATCAAAGTTAACTTTGATGTCGGAATCTTTACGTAATGATGGACGTATTTGGGTACCAAAAAAGAAAGAAGATGCAGAAGCAATTCAACGTGGTGAAAAACGTGGAGTTGATTTAGCAGAAGAAGATAGAGATTATTATTTAGAACGTCGTTACCCTGCCTTTGGTAACCTTGTACCTCGTGATGTTGCCTCTCGTGCAGCAAAAGAACGTTGTGATGCAGGTTTCGGAGTTAATGGTACAGGTAATGCGGTTTATTTAGACTTCTCAGATGCAATTAACCGTTTAGGTAAAGATGCTGTTGAGGCGCGTTATGGAAACTTATTCCAGATGTATGAAAAAATTACAGCTGAGAATCCTTACGAAGTGCCAATGAAAATTTATCCTGCTATTCACTATACAATGGGTGGAATTTGGGTAGATTATAACTTACAAACAACTATTCCTGGTTTATTCGCTGCCGGAGAAGCTAATTTCTCAGATCACGGAGCAAACCGTTTAGGGGCCTCAGCCTTAATGCAAGGTTTAGCCGATGGTTATTTTGTTGCACCATATACAATTTCTAATTACTTAGCCAAGCACATTAGAACTGGAAAATTATCTGTAGATACACCAGAGTTTGCTCAAGCTGAAAAAGAGGTTACAGATCGTATAAACGGTTTAATGAACAACAACGGTAACCAAACAGTAGACACTTTCCATAAGAAATTAGGGAAAATTATGTGGGAATACTGTGGAATGGCTCGTAACGCCGAAGGTCTTAAATTTGCGATTCAAGAAATTCGTAAAATTAAAGACGAATTCTGGAAAGATGTTCGTGTACCAGGTGTTGCAAACGGAATGAACCAAGAGTTAGAAAAAGCTCTACGTTTGGCTGACTTTATTGAATTAGGTGAGTTAATGTGTCAAGATGCTTTACACCGTGAAGAATCTTGTGGAGGTCACTTCCGTGAGGAATACCAAACAGAAGAAGGTGAAGCAATGCGTAACGATGAAGATTTTACATATGTTGCAGCTTGGGAGTATACCGGAGCTGAAGCTAATCTTCATAAAGAAGCATTAGAATTCAAGAATATCGAACTTAAACAAAGATCATACAAGTAATGGCTGGGATGAAATTAACACTGAAAGTATGGAGACAAAATGGACCGAACGATAAAGGTCGTATTGTAGACTACAAAGTCAATGATGTTTCTCCAGATATGTCGTTCTTAGAAATGATCGATGTATTAAACGAAGATTTAGTAGCAAAAGGTGAAGATACTATTGCATTTGATCACGATTGTCGCGAAGGAATTTGTGGTATGTGTTCTATGTATATTAATGGTGAACCACATGGACCAGAAAGTTTAATTACAACTTGTCAGCTTCATATGCGTTCATTTAAAGATGGTGACACTATTTATATTGAACCATGGCGTTCGGAAGCTTTCCCTGTCATTAAAGATTTAATGGTAGACAGAACAGCTTTTGATGCTATTATTCAAGCAGGTGGATACGTTTCTGTTAACACTTCTGGTAATACTCAAGATGCCAATGCAATACCTATTGCAAAGGTAGATGCTGATATGGCATTTGATGCTGCAACTTGTATTGGTTGTGGTGCTTGTGTTGCAACTTGTAAAAACGGTTCGGCAATGTTATTTACTTCGGCAAAAGTTTCTCATTTAGGATACTTGCCTCAAGGTAAAGTAGAACAAGATGAGCGTGTAATTAACATGGTTGAAACAATGGATGCTTTAGGATTCGGGAATTGTACAAACACAGGAGATTGTGAAATTCAATGTCCAAAAGGTATTTCTCTAGAAAATATTGCGAAAATGAATCGCGATTATGTTTCTGCAAAAGCAAAGCAGAAGTAAAGAGATTTATTATAAAGATAAAAGTCCCATTTCGAAAGAGATGGGACTTTTTTATTATAAAAAAAAATACTCTTTGAATAAATCCAAGGAGCATTTGAGATATATGAGTTAATAACGTACCAGTTTTTCTTTTGGTTATTTAAATTTGAATGATAAACGTCTAAATTCAAATAAAAAATAAATTCGAATATTACAACAAAATATTAATATAAATAAATAATTTTATTTATATTTGCAGTTTTTTTTACAAATACCATATTGTGTAATAAAAAATAATTTACTTTTGTATTAGAAAAGAACCTTTCATTAAAAAAGAAATAAGATGTACAAAAGATTATTATTTATCTATTACTTAATGCAAATTCATTCATTAGTTTGGGGCAAATTGGTATTGGAACTTCTATGCCTGATGAATCTTCAATATTAGATGTGAGTTCTGAAGAGAAAGGCTTTTTACCTCCAAGAATTTCAACAACAGCAAGGAATAGTATAAACCAACCAGCAGAGGGACTTATTGTTTATGATACCGATGTTGCTTGTCTTATGTGTTATAATAATTCAATTTGGGTTAATTTATGTGGTAGTGGTAGTTCTGGTAATGGTTCTGGCAGTGGTTCAGGTACTTTTGCACCAACAACAGCACCTTTTCTAAAAGATGTCTCATTGACATTTTTTGGAGACCATGTTCGTATTTCAGATGATGGTACAACTGCACTTGTTCGTGTTCAAAGAGTTGTTCCTGCTGTTACAGGTTATGGAGGGTATATGCTTTATAATAAAGAAGGAGATGAATGGAAAAGAGATACGATAATAGATACTTCCAATCCAAGTTTGGCAATAGGGTCTAGCCAGTTGTCAATTGTTCATCGAGGTTTATCTGAAGGACATGCTATTTCTGCAGATGGGAATCTTATTGCTTTTGTTGGTTATAGAACACATAATCATCCTTTAGGTTCTAGTCAAGCTCATAGTGTAATATTTGTACATGAAAAAATTAACAATCTTTGGACCCCAATTGATACTTTTTCATTTTATGGAAGTTCTTCTTCTTTTGAAGCTATTAATCATTTAAACACTGCAGGTACGGGTGGTCTAGATTATTCTGTTCAAATGACAAATGATGGTTCAAAAATTTTTGTTGGTTCCCACTCAAATAAAACAGATGGTAATTCTAATAGCGGTATTATTACCGTTTGGAATAGATCGGGAAATGATTGGACCTTAGAAAGTGAGATTAAAATCCGTTCAGCAATCATGCTAGTTTTGGTCAAAGTCTTTGTATTTCAGATGATGGAAATTCTCTTCTTTCATATTCATTGAATCGTGGAGATCTTTCAAGTAGATTGAGTCTGCTAAATTATAACACTAGTACTTCTATGTGGGAGCATAATCACACGTTTATTCCACTAACACCAGGTTCACATTCATTTAAAAGATCATCTTTCGGAAGGTTTGCTATGAATAGTGATGCGTCTGTTATAGCAGTATATGATTACGAGGATGATAGAGATAATTCTTTTACCGATTTAGGTAAGGTATTAGTCTATAGACTTAATACATCAACTAATATGTACGATACAGAAACTGTATACTCTTTTCCAGTAACTATTGATGGAATTGCATCTGTCTACGATATGTCTATTTCAAATGATGGAAATTCTCTTTTCTTTGGTGCAATATCCAATTTTGATGGGGATCCAAACATGCCAGATGGTGGTGGTGGTGCAGTCTATCATTATACATACGATAGTGCGACATCTTCTTGGACTCAGAAAGAAATATTAGTAGCAAGTAATAGAACACCAGCTAATAACTATGGTAAAACTGTTGCTATTGATGGAGATGCAACAGAATTATTAATAACTGATCCACTTGAGGATACTTTCAAAGAAAATTCTGGAGCAATTTACTTTTATAGTAGATAATTAATCCATATGTAAGTTTAGTAAAAGTAAATTTATACACTAATGGCTTAAGAACAGATTGTTCAAATTTTATAAATATTTAAAATACTTATTAAACTAGTCGTTTGTCTGTGATTTGTATAGTGAAATTAATATTATTTGGTTCAATGAATACCATACAATCAAATCCTGAATAAAGCGTTATTATAAAAATAAAAGTTCCGTTTCGAAAGAAATGGGGCTTTTTTTATTAGATAAATATATATATAACATTAATTGAATACATGAACGTCTTTTTCTTTTGGAAATTCAATAAACAATTCTTACTTTGCATGTAATATATAATATTAATTAATGCTTTTTGATGAAAAAATACTGATTAATATAATATCTATAACTAAAAAAATAATAACATGAAATTGAGTTTAATTTTAGCCAGTTCTTTGGCTCTTCATTTGGTTTGTTATAGTCAAGATAAGCCAACTCAAATCAATTCAGGAAAGCTTATTGAAGAATATACTGAACTCGTTGATGAATTTCCCGAAAATGCTATAAAAAAACTAGATGAGATTGGTATGAGTGATACCAATTATTTTAGATCTGTTCATTTAAAGGCGGTTTCTAGTTATGCTTCTGGAAATTATTCTGAGGCCATTGAACATTGCAATGAAATCATTAAATTTCAAATTCCAAAATATTTAGAATATGCCTATAATGTTAAAGGTCTTAGTTTAAACGTTGACGAAAAAAGCCAAGAGGCTTTAGAAGTGTATAAAGAAGCCAATAAAGTATTGCCAAATAAATATTTATTGGAATATAATATGGGAGTGGTCTATGAATCACTTGAAATGTACCCAGAAGCCATCCAAAAATATCAGAGAACAATAGAATTAAATCCTATTTACCAACCTGCCTACTTTCAGTTAGGTCTTATGGCAGCCAATGAAGGGTATCTAACTTTGGCTTTTCAAAACTATGTATTAGGTACTATTTTTCATCCAGGGTCTATAAAGGCGCATAAAGCGGTTAATTACTTGGATAAATTGAGTGAAAATGAAGCGGAGTTAAAACCAAAAGGTATTTCGGTTGAATTGTTAGGAAATGATTATTCTAAAATTGATAAGTTAATTAAGAATAAAATTGCCATTTCAAAGAAATATAAATTCAAATCTAAACTAAAGGAGTTTAATACTATAAAACAACTTCATTTAATCACGGAACAGTTAAAAAACAGTAAATTAAAATCTAATAATCGCCATGTCGCCTTTGTAGATCGAGTTTTTAAGGAAGTTATTCCAACAGTTGCTTTTGATGATTTTGCAGGAGCAATGTTTATTGAAGGTTCTTATTCTGCAAAAGTAGATAAAGTTGTCAATTCAAATAAATCTAAAATAGAAGATTTTCAAATGAAGTTTTTTACAGCATTGTTTGATGAATATGAAAGCATTGACATTAAATTCAAAAATAAAGACATCAATACCATTGTGAAACGTGGGGAAGGAATGACTTATATTTTAGGCTTTGGAGATCAAAAAGACAATGTTTTAATTGGAGAATGGACTTATTTTAATAATATATCGCAAGTCAAATCTACTGGAAGTTATACTTCTGATAACGAAAGAGAAGGAGTTTGGGGATTTTACAACAAGGGTAAGATATATGAAGATGCCAATTATGTAGACGGGCAGCTGGAAGGAGAAAACAATGGATACTACCAAAATGGAAATTTAGCTTATAAAGTGAACTATAAAAACGGAAAGTTAGATGGGCTTTATGAAATGTTTTATATAAATGGGCAAAAGAAATTTGAAGGAACATTTGTAGATGGTACGCTAAAAGGAAAGGCAACCAAATATTACTCAAATGGTGTTATTGATGAGGAGTATTATATGGTTGATAAGAAAATAGACGGAGATTATATTTCAGTTTACAACAACGGAAAAACGTATTTTAAAGGTCAGTATAAAGCTGGAAAGTTGGTTGGAGATGTAGCGTATTTTCATAGGAACGGAAATAAGAATTTTACTGTAACCTATAACGAAAAGGGAAAGTACGACGGTGTGAAAAAAGCTTATTTCTGGGATGGTACTCTGGAGTCTGAAGGGACTTATGAAAATGGAAAAGCTGTTGGATTGCACAAAGAATATTTTAGAAATGGAAATTTAGAATCTGAAGCCAATTATGATATTGGAGGTAAAAAAGAAGGTTTGTTTACTTCATATTATAGAACAGGAGAAGTGAAATCGAAGTATGTTTATAAATCTGGAAAATTGATGAGCTTCATTGCATTTGCCAAAGACGGAAGTGAACTATATAATTCTGGAACAAAAAAAGGAAATTTCGATGTTGTTTTTTATAACGGGTTTGAACAGCCAAGATCTGAAGGTACTTTTAAAAAAGGGGTAAGGGAAGGTCTGTTTAAATATTACAGTGATTATGGTTATGTTAAAACTGAATCGGAATGTGAAAACGATGAATTTTCAGGAAAAAGAAAAACGTTTTATTTTGATGGTGCTTTAAAATCTGAAGGTGAATATAAAGACGATGAAAGAAATGGTTTGTTTGTTTATTACGGACCAAAAAAAGAAGTGAAATACTCTGGGTATTATAAAGATGATAAAGGAGAAGGAGATTGGTATTATTATTATCCGGATGGAGAAATAAAGTCAATCACAAATTTTAAAGATGATAAACGATTTGGTTTTGATAGAGATTTTGACAGAAATGGAGACTTACACCATTTAAGATACGAATCACAAAATGATATTGTAAATCAATATTTTTTGGCTAATGGTACCATGTATCATGCCGATACATTGTTTGATAAATCTGGAGAAAAAATAACGAGATATACAAATGGAAAAATTGAAACAAAAATCAGTTTTATAGATTCTAAAGAAAACGGGAAATTTGTTTCTTACTTTACCAATGGAAAAATAGAGACGGAATATTCTTATGTGAATGGACTTATTGAAGGTGAGTTGAAAGGTCATTATGAATCTGGAAAACTACAAAGGAAACTCAATTACGTTGATGATAAAAGAGTTGGAGATCAATTCTATTATTTCGAAAATGGCCAAGAGTCTTCAAAAGAACATTATGACAATAATGGAAAAATAACAAATGAAATAAACTATAGAGCAGACGGAACAAAGAAATCTACAATAGAATATAAAGATGGTGAAAAAGAAGGGCCAAGTAAATTCTATATTGACGATAAATTAATTCTCGTTAGAAATTACGAGAGAGGAAAACTGATGTCTTACACTTATTTGGATGCAAATGGGAAATTGAAACCCGAAATACCAATCGTAGATGGAACTTGTGACTTGATATCGTATTATCAATCCGGAAAAAAATCTACTGAAATGCATATTGATAAAGGTAGTTTTGAAGGGAATTATTTCCGTTATTTCGAAGATGGGAGTGTGCAATATTCGGCTAATTACTATTATAATGAGCTTGAAGGAGAATCAATGACGTATTCTAAACCAGGTGTTTTGCTTGAGAAAACCAATTACAAACGAGGTTTAAAGCATGGGAAATGTGAGTATTATGATGAGGATGGGAATGTGAAACGTGTTGTTTCTTATTATTATGGAAATCGATATGGAGATGAAGTGCATTATAATGCAGATGGTACAGTAAAAGAAACAAAGAAATATCATCATGATATTCAATTATTTTAAATGTATGAAAGGTTTTGTAATAGGTTTTTGTTTTCTGTTTTCTTTTATTGGATTTGCCCAAAATCCAGATGAAATCTTACTCAATAATAAAACTAAATATCCAGATGAATCGGTTGTCGTATTAGATTATCATGTCACTTACGATATTGAATTAAATAAACATGGTGAGGTAGAAATTGTACTAACTACCGAAGAAAAACGTTTGGTTATTTCCGATCGTTCGGTTTTTGAATATTCAGATAAGGTTTACTCTTCCAGTTTTAAAGAACTGGAAGAGATTGAAGCCTATAGTTTGATAAATGAAAATAATAGGTACAAAAAAAGAGAGGCCGCTGTTTCTAAAGAAAAAGATAATTTAGGGAATTCAATTTTTTCGGATGATTTAAAGGTTAATCATATCAGTTATTCTGGACTAAATGAAGGTGCGCAGATCGTAATAAAAACAAAACATCGAATTTCCGATCCATTTTTTCTAAGGTCTTTTAGGTTATATTTAGGTGTACCAATCAACAATGTTACTTTTTCTGTAAAAGTAGATGAACGCATTGATTTAGGATTGAAGTATTTTAATTTTGAACAAGAGGTAAAGCCAACCATTAAGAATAAAGGAAGGTCGACAATTTATGAATGGCAATTTAATGATATTGAAGATTTAGATTTTGAATCAGATATGCCTTCTGCACAAAATTATATTTCCGAAATTTCTGTGTATATAAAAAAATATACGTTTAAGGGCGAAACAAAAGATGTACTTACCGATTTGAGTAGTCTTCATGCTTGGTATAATTCATTTCTCGGTAAAATGAATATAGAAAACAACGATGAGCTAAATGCCATTGTCGATTCATTGATTCAACCATATTCAACGAAGCGAGATCAAGCCGAACAAATCTTCTTTTGGGTTCAAGATCATATAAAATATGTAGCCTTTGAAGCCGGATATCAAGGTTTTCAACCTCGAAATCCCCAAGATGTTTTTCAGAAACTCTATGGCGATTGTAAAGACAATACCAGTATATTGGTTTATATGTTTAACAGAGCCGATATTCCGGCATATTTCACTTGGATAGGTACTCGAGATATTCCATTTTCTTACCTAGAAAAACATACGCCAGATATAGATAATCATATGATTTGTACCATAAAATTGGATGGTAAATACCTTTTTTTAGATGGTACTGCTAGGTCTAATCCTCTGGAACTTCCAACAGGATTTATTCAAGGGAAGGAAGCGCTGATTCATATTTCTGAGAATGAATATATCATTAAAGAAGTTCCTGTTACAGCATCTAACCAAAATGTACATTCCGATTCAGTTTCTGTATCCTTGGAAAACGGTGAATTGGTCGGTCATGGGAAAACAGAATTTTCGGGTTATGTAAAAACCAATACGTATTATCACTTAAATTCTTTAAATGGAGATGACTTAAAGGAACGAGTGTATTCTTTTGTGACAAAGGGTTCTAATAAATTTAAGATGAATGATTACGCTTTAAAAGGACTTGATTCTAAAACGGAAAATATTTCAATTCAATACGATTTTAGTTTATTGGATTATGTAACTGAATTGGAGGACGAAATTTATGTAAATCTCAATTTGAAAAAATCTTGGACGAAGAGTAAGTTGAAAGAAGATCGAAAATATCCTTACGAGAATGATCATCCGTATAAATATATTAATGTTTACGATTTGGAAATTCCTGAAGGTTATGAGGTGAAAAAACTTCCAAGTAATCTTGAAATAGAGCATAAAGAATTTGAATATTCTTTAACCTATACATTAGAGCATAATAAGATTCGACTTTCTATTATTGGAGACGGTAAAGAACTTGTATTGCCCGTTGAACAATTTGAGAACTGGAACGATGCCGTGAAAAAAATTCAATTAAAGTCTAAGGAAGTCATTGTATTAAAAAAGAAATAATATGAATTCAATAAAGAAAATGTTAAGTCTGGGTTTGGTTTTTTGTGTTTTTGCACCACTACAAGCTCAAGATTATATTTCATCTGCTAAAACCATTTCTTTAAAAGGAATAGATGTAAAGGAAGAATACCAAGTTGATACAATAACACAAGATGTAGAACTTTTTTATAGAAACGTTTACGATTATGATTTAAATGAGGAGGAGGAAACGCTTTTGACTTATCATTTAATTCATAAAGTTATTTATGTACATTCAGATGATGCCATTGAGCAACACAATAAACTGTATTTGCCATTTTCGAAAGAGTCGTCTTCTTTAGTTGATCTTAAAGCTCAGGTTTACACCGATGGTAAAATAATTACGTTGGATGAAAATGATATTTTGTTTGCCGAAGATAAAGAGAAAGGTATATCTTATAATTATTTAGCATTTGAAGGTATAAAAAAAGGAAGTATTATAGAATATGCATATAATTTTAAAACTGTGCCTTATTTTAATGGTTCGGAAATTTTATTGCAAACCAATACACCAAAACTAGATGCCAATTTTCAGGTCATTTATCCAAATCATATTGAATTTAAGACCTTGTCGGAAAATGGTATTCCAGATGTTAAGATAGATACTTTAGATGAGGATAGAAATACGTTTTATTTGGAGCATTTAAAGTTGTCGAAATTAAAAGAAGTTTTTGATGGGAATTACAATAAGAACAGAGGGAAATTAAAATATAAATTGCATAAAAATTTATTCACCGGAAAAAGTAATTTGATTAATTATGAGGGGATTGCGAAAAATGTATTTGCAAATTTATATGGTGAAGATGGTTTTTCGAAAAAGGAAAAATCAAAGGTTTCAAAATTTTTAAAACAAATAGATTTTAAGGAAAGTGATTCAGCATTGGATAAAGTTTTGAAAATAGAGCATTTTATTAAAACAAATATTCAAGTTGTTGAAAATGAAGAGGATTCCTATTTTGAGCTCACGTCCATATTAGAAAATAAACTGGCAAGTAAGTATGGCCTTGTAAAATTGTTTTTGGCGGTTTTAGATGTTGAGAATATTGAGAATGAAATTGTGATTACTTGCAATAGAAAGAAGTTGTTTTTTGATAAAGACTTTTTTATAAAAGGTTATTTGTCAGATTATCTGCTTTATTTTCCTGAATTTGATAAATATCTTGAGCCTGAAAATATGATGAGTAGAGTTGGTTTTATTGACAACGATTTTAGAGGGAATAATGGTTATTACATTGAAAAAGTTGATGTTGGAGGAATGACTACGGCCTTAGGAGAAATTAAACCAATCGGATATTCGACTCATGAAAACACGAAGGATTCGATGCTCATTAATGTTACATTTGATGAAGAAACAATGAAACCAATTATTGAATACAAGAGCTATAAAAGTGGTTATTATGCATTGAATAATCAATCTATTTTCGACTTTTTGGAAGAGGCAGGCCCAGATGCTCAAAAGGAGTATTCAGATATTATTCTAAAGTCAACCGATGAGAATATGGAAATTGAATCTTCGTCGTTTGAAAATAAAACGATGGAATATTTTCCTAGCCAACCCTTTATTACAAACTTAAAATATACCACAGAATCATTTACAGAACAAGCAGGAGAGAAGGTGTTGTTTAAAATTGGATTGATTATTGGACCACAAAGTGAACTCTATAATGATGAAAAACGCCAAATGGATGTGGAGTTGGATCATCAAAGAGAATATATAAGACGAATTGTTTTGAAAATTCCTGAAGGTTATACACTAAGAAATTTGGATCAACTGAATATTAATGTATTTCCAAAGAATATAGATAAAACAGATTTAGGTTTTGAAACAACGTATGAAATTGTTGGCGATGAGCTTATCATAAATAATTTAGAATACTATAGAGTCAATACGGTTCCGGTAAAGTTTTACGAAGATTACAGAAGTGTAATTAACGCAGCAGCAGATTTTAATAAAGTAGTCCTTATTCTAGAGCCAAAAGAATAGCATACAATTAACTCATAAAAAAAGCCTCTTAACAATTAAGTTATGAGGCTTTTTTTTGAGTTATTGTTGATTTGAATTAAGCTTCTACTTTGGTAAACCAAGCTTCAATAGTTTCAATTTTAATACCATCGATCTTAAGTTTATTCTTTTTTCTGAAACCATTTAACTTTTGTTGAAGTGCTGCAGGTTTATTGTCCAACAAAGCTTCTACAGATCTGTAACCAGCCAATATAACTGGTTCAATCCACTCTTCAGGCACTCCAATAGTTCTGAAAGGCGCTTCATCAATAATATTATCCCATTTTTCTGGTTTCATTTGTGGGAAAAATAGTACTTCCTGTATTGAAGGATTGTTTGTTAAGAACATAATTAAACGGTCCATTCCAATACCTAATCCAGATGTTGGTGGCATACCATACTCCAAAGCACGAACAAAATCTTGATCAATAAACATGGCTTCATCATCACCTTTTTCAGACAATTTCATTTGCTCTTCAAAACGCTCTAATTGATCTATAGGATCATTAAGCTCAGAATAGGCATTCGCTATTTCTTTACCACAAACCATCAATTCAAATCGTTCTGTAAGTTCATTATCTTCTCTGTGTACCTTGGTTAATGGCGACATCGATTTAGGGTAATCTGTAATGAACGTTGGTTGAATGTAATTTCCTTCACATTTTTCACCAAATAATTCATCAATCAGCTTTCCTTTACCCATTGTCTCATCAACTTCAATACCCATACCTTTTGCGGCAGCTCTTAATTCATCTTCAGATTTTCCATTAATATCAAAACCTGTAAAATCAATAATTGCTTGACGCATCGTTACACGCTTATAAGGCGCTTTAAAATCTATTTCATGATCTCCGAAAATAGCTTTTGTAGTTCCATTTACAGCAATAGCACAATGTTCTAATAACTTTTCAGTAAAGTCCATCATCCAATTGTAATCCTTATAGGCCACGTAAATTTCCATGGCAGTAAATTCTGGGTTATGTGTTCTGTCCATACCTTCATTTCTGAAGTTTTTCGAGAATTCATAAACACCATCAAAACCACCTACTATTAATCGTTTTAAGTACAATTCGTTCGCAATTCTCATATATAAAGGCATATCAAGAGAATTGTGATGTGTAATAAACGGTCTTGCCGCTGCACCACCAGGAATAGGTTGTAATATTGGAGTTTCTACTTCGAAATATCCTGCATCATTAAAAAAGTTACGCATTGCTGTAAACAATTTGGTTCTTTTAATGAAGTTATCTTTAAATTCTGGATTTACTACAAGGTCAACATAACGTCTTCTGTATCTCAATTCAGGATCCGAAAATGCATCATGTGTCTTTCCTTCTTTATCTACTTTTACAACAGGTAAAGGTCTTAAAGCTTTACTTAATAAAGTTAGTTCTTCAACCCAAACAGTAATTGCGCCTTTTCCCGTTACAAATGTTTTACCTTTTACACCAATAAAGTCTCCACGATCTAAAAGTTTGGTAACAAACTTCTGATAAAATGTTTTATCTTCTCCAGGACAAAGTGTATCTCGGTTTAGGTATAATTGTATTTTACCTTTAGAATCTTGTATGTCAACAAATCCTGCTTTACCTTGTAACCTGTCAGACATTAAACGACCGGCAAGACAAACGGATTGGAAATTGTTCTTTTCTTCCGAGTAATTTTCAAGAATATCTGTCGAATAGGTATCAACATGGTATTGAGCAGCTGGAAATGGCTCTATTCCTAAAGCTTTAATTTTTTCCAGTTTTTCTCTTCTCTCTATTTCTTGATCAGAAAGTAATCTCATTGTGAATGATTTTTGTATAAAAAAGTCTACAAATATACATTATTTATATAGCTTATTGACTTTATAAATTAATTGAATGCGCTTTTGTTGTATTTTTAAACAGTTCTTATAGATTTTGTATTTTTTGTGTAGTTGTTTATTGTTAATAAGTCAGTATCTTTTCTAGTTTTTGAGAGGTGATTTTTGTGCTCAATTTCACTATTAACGAGGGGTGTTATTGTAGTTTTTTAAAGGTTTTTTTTTATTTTTTATATTGTTTTTAGAATTATTTTTCTGATTTTTAAATCAATCATCTTGTTGATTTACTATTACCTATGCTTAATGACTCCTTGATTTATAAGATGTTGTTATAAATAAATATTATTATATTTAGTGAAAAATCTAACCCAAATGATATCAAATCAAATTATTGAATTAAAGACAAATGTCTTAGGGAGACGTTTGGCCTCACATTTATTACGGAGGACTACGTTTAATATTACTCACGAGCGAATAAGTCTGTTTTCTAATTTTACACCAAGTCAAGCCGTTGCTCATTTATTTGCTTCCAATGAATATTTTAGAGAATATCCATTAGATTCAGATTTTGTACCTTGGTTAGACCCCAATAATACCGAGGTTACTTCTGTTGGAATAGGACCTCATAAACGTGATATTATGTATTGGTGGCACGATGAATCTCGACGAGATGAATCTATACATAGTAAATTAGCTATGTTTTTGCATCAAAACTTTATGGTTCATCAAATAAATGGAAGTTTTAGTTCCTTGTTTGATTATTTGAAGATGCTGCGCTATTATTCTACAAAATCTTACCAAGATTTGGCTTATGCCATGACTCGGTCAGGGATTATGTTGAGTTATTTAAATGGTGATTTTAGTACTAAAAATGAACCAAATGAAAACTACGCCCGAGAGTTTTTGGAGTTGTTTACGATAGGAAAAGGACCTCAAAATCCCAACGATCAGTCCGATTACACCTATTATACCGAGCATGACGTTCAACAAGCTGCAAAAGTATTTACAGGAATTCAAAAAGGTAGTTGGGATATTGATCCAAAGTCGGGGTATCGATTAGGGAAAATTAAATCCCATTTACACGATACAACCACAAAAACTTTTAGTCACCGATTTAATAATGCAACCATTCAAGGCGCAACTACTCCAGCAACCATTGCAACCGAGGTAAAGGCATTTATTGCTATGGTTTTCAATCAGGACAGAACGGCCATAAATATTGCAGAAAAGCTATATCGTTATTTTGTAAACAAAAACATTTCGGATACTACACAAGATAATATCATCCTTCCCCTTGCGCAAACACTAAAAGATAACAATTATAATATCATGCTTGCTGTTAAAATGTTATTGAAAAGTAAACACTTTTACGATGAAGATGATTTAGATGCAACCGATCATATTATTGGAGGAATGATAAAAAGTCCTTATGACTTGGCCTTGCAAACCATGAATTATTTCGATTATACCATTATTGATTATTCCAATTACTTAAATGCAAAACAAGCAGTGTTGGATGCTGGAGGTATTGTTGATGATGATTTGTTGCCGCCTAAAAAGCATTCAAATAGATTCTATTCCTTAATTTTCAAAAGATCTTTTCTGTACCCATCCGGGATGCCTATATTTTCACCTCATTCGGTAGCGGGTTACGATGGATATTTTCTAGCCCCCGAATATGATTACAATTGGATAAGCGTGAGTACAATTAGAGCCAGATACGAATGGATGCAAACCTTAATTTCGGGATATAGCAATGTGCTTGGTAAAAAAGTACCCGAAAAAGTAAAGCTAGACGTTGTGGATTCGGCCATTCAAATAATGAATTACGAAACAGCATTAATAAAGGATGCTGATGTTTTGGTAACACGTATTATTGAAGATTTATTTCCGGAAGGGGAGAATATAAGTGAAAGCCGATTTAATTATTTTTTCTACGGTGTGTTTTTGGATATTTCTAATTATGAATCTCAAGAATCAGAAACCGATAAAGTCACAGCAAAAATGAGTTGGAAGTTTAGTTGGGAAGATTTTATGAGCACAAACGATAAATCGGAGGTTCAAATTCCGTTAAAACGACTTTTTATAGCCCTTTTTCAATCACCAGAATATCAATCAAATTAAAAAATCATGAAAAGAAGATCTTTTATAAAAAATATGGGTTTAGCTTCAGTCACGCCTATTCTGCTTAATGGTATTCCGGTGTCTGCATTTGCAGAAAATTTGCCTATAGATATTTCTTGTATTGATGGTTCTGATAGATGTGTAGTTCTAATACAATTATCAGGTGGAAATGACGGATTGAATACTTTAATTCCTTTAGATCAGTATGCGACTTATCAAAACTATAGACCAAATATAAAAATTGGAGAAAATGAGGCATTAAAATTACAAGTAGACCCCAATGATTCCAGCGCTGGAAATCGAGACGATGTAGCATTACATCCAGCACTTTCTGCTTTTAAACAATATTTTAATAAGGAGGATAATACGGGCATTGGGATGAGTGTAATTCAAAACGTTGGATATCCACTGCAAAATAAATCACACTTTAAATCCACCGATATTATTCTGGCAGGTATGGATGGAGTGAGTTATGGCGATGAAGGAACTGATGGTTGGGTGGCAAAATACCTATACAATCAACATACCGATGATATCATAATGAATAATTTGGATGATCCAATCGCTATTCAATTGGGAGATGTTAATCCTGGTAAAAGCTTAATTCATACTTACAATGTAACCGATTTTAGTCTAAATCTTTCTGGGCAAGATCCGTTAGGTCTTTTTAGTGTGACCAATCTTTTTTCATCACCATTTTTAAATAATGTTCCAATAAGTGACCATGGTGATGTTCTTAATCATGTTAAATCTGTAGAAACCGAGCTGGAACATTATTCAGATCGAATTACCCAAGTATTTTCTCAGGGAGCAAACAGTCCAACGGTGCAATATCCTTCAGCTAGTATTGGTTTTCAGTTAAAAACCATTGCCAAATTGATTTCTGGAGGATGTAAATCGAAAGTTTTTATTTGTAAAATGAGAGCATTTGATCACCACGTAAGTCTTGTCGAAAATCATAACGAACGTTTAACAGCTTTGAATGATAGTATTGAAGCTTTTTACAAGGATTTAAGTTTAATTACCGACGATTTAGGAAATAAATACTCAGATAGGGTGTTAACCAGTACATTTTCTGAATTTGGTAGAAAGGTAAAAGAAAACGGAAATAAGGGTACAGATCATGGTTTAGCTTTTCCGATGTTTGTTTTTGGAAAGGGGGTAAAAAATAAATTCCATGGTTCCAATGCGAATTTAAGTGACTTAACACCCGATTTTCAAATCAATGGAATGCAAAACGATTATAGAACCGTATTCACTACAATACTTCAGGATTGGTTAGGTGCAAATAATTCAACTATTGATGAGGTATTTCAAAAAAGCACACCCGACAACGATGGAAGTGAATCATTTATATCAAGTAAGCTAGATTTAATTGAGAATATGAGTAAATCGTGTATTGTAGAAACAACACAAGCAGATTCTCAGTTGAAGCAGTTTATTGATAGTGAATATAAAAACAGCAAGCATATTCAAGTTGAAATATATCCAAATCCGATCACTACTTATTTTACAGCCTCAATTGAAGGCATAGAAGGTGTAGAACGTGAAGAGGTAAATGTAGAGGTTGTAAATGCTCTTGGTCAAATCATATTGTCGAGGAAAGTTACAATAGAAGAAGATCAAAACGTTTTTCAATTTGATATAGCTAGACATTCAGGTTTAGGTGTGTTTAAAGTTTACCAATCAAACGGTACATTAATAGAAGCAGTTAATCTTATCTTTAATTAAGAATTATGTTCTTATTAGAATTTATAATTCTGTTTCAATCTGGATTGTTAAATCAACATGCCTAAATATATCATGTGATTTTCATTTCCGAATTGATAAATTACTGATAAAATAGAGACCTTATTCATCAATCGAACTCGTGAAAATTGTATTACAACTAAAATAATTAGAGTATAAGCTAAACTATTTGTTTTCTTATAAAGAAAATGACTTTATTTGCATAACAAAAAACGTAAACAAAATATAATGAAGAAAATTTTATTGACTGTAATTGCTTTAAGTGCTTTTGCTGTAAATGCTCAAGATTTACCTGCAAACCCAGAGCCAGGAAAATGTTATGTAAGATGTACTACCCCTGATGTGTTTAAAAATACAGAAGAGAAAGTAGTAGTAACTCCATCTTATAAAAAAATAAAATCTATACCAGCAACATTTAAAACAGTTGAGGAAACAATTGTTGTAAATGAGGCTTACAAGAAAACAGTAGTTGTGCCAGCTACTTTTAAATATGTTGAAAGAACATATACTTCAAAAGAAGCTTCACAGAAATTTACTAGTTCTAAAGCAACTTTTGGAAAAAAAGTTGTAACAGTTGAAACTGCACCTAAATATTCTAAGTGGGAATTAGGAGCTAAGATTCCAAATTGTTCATCTGCAGATCCTAACGACTGTAAAACTTGGTGCTATAAGGAATACCCAGCAACTTATGAAGAAGTAGAAACAGAAACTTTAGAGAAAGATGGTCATGCAACATCAACACCTGTTGAAAAAATGACTAAAACATATAAGGTTAAAGTAATTGACACTCCTGAAACAACGAAGACAATTGATGTTCCAGCTGTTACTAAAACAGTAAAGAAACAAGTGATTGACAAGCCTGCTAGAACTGAAGAAATTGTTGTTCCTGCAGTTTATGAGACAGTTAAGAAAGAAATATTAGTTAAGAAAGGTGGATTAACTACTTGGGAGAAAGTAGATTGTAAACTAACACAATATAACTTATTACCAATTAATTATGACTTAAATTCTGCTGTACTCTTACCAGATTCTAAAAGAAAAATTGACGAGTTGTTATTACCAATCTTAAGAGATAAGAAAAATGTATCTGTTGAGATTGCTTCACATACTGATTCAAGAGGTTCTGATTCTTCAAATCAAAACTTATCGGAAAGAAGAGCTCAATCGGTAGTTAATTACTTAATTTCAAAAGGAATTAATTCTTCAAGATTAGTTGCTAATGGATATGGTGAAAAACAATTATTAAACAGATGTTCGAACGGTGTTTCTTGTACCGAAAAGGATCATAGAGCAAACAGACGTACAGAATTTAGAATTATTTCTTCTAAATAAGACTAAACTAAAACAATAAAAAAAGGTTGATTATTTAAATAATCAACCTTTTTTTATGCCCTAAAGGATATATATATCAGAATGTAGTTGGAATACCATGTGATCAAAGCCATCTATAATAAATAATGCATTTACCATTATAATGCATCCCTACGATTAACCTCAAAAATAAAATCAGAAATATTTCAATGTTCAAACAACCTATAATAAGTAAGTTAATTCATGTAAAGAAATAAAAGTGAAATAAA
>JBMYWP010000070.1:0-19720 GCA_049607525.1 Flavobacteriales bacterium | reverse complement strand
CCTTAAAACGGATACAAAACCCTAGCGATATTGCAAAGATAAGCAGTATGCTGATTCGTACATCAAATTCTAAATCGGATTTTTGGACGCTTAAATCTGAAGAATTATTAACGATAATGATAGCGTTTGTTAAAAACCATCAGCCCAAAGTCCATCAGAATTTAGCCAATGTCTATCATCTATTAGAACACCTACAATCTGAGCCACAAACCGTAGAAACTTTGTTTAAAGAAAACGCCAATGAAACGCTTAATCTTAAACTTCAAGGAATACTAAAAAATTCAGAAAATACGAAAGCCAGTATTATAAGTGCAACTCTATCTACGCTTAGTTTTATTGGAAACGATGAAAACCTGCAACATATCACAAGTGTAGATACCATCGACTTTGACCGTTTTAGAAAAGAGAAGACGGTACTCTTTTTACGCTGTCCACTTGGAGATTCTGAATACTATAAAAAGATTATTTCACTGTTTTTCGAGCAATTTTTTTCAACGGTATTCAATAAAGCTTTACCAGATAAAGAAGATTTGCATATCTCAGTCATAGCGGATGAACTAGGCTCGCTATACTTACCAAACCTACCAAGTATCATTTCTAATGCAAGGAAGTTCAAAATTCCCATTTTGGGGGTGCTTCAGTCAGAAAATCAGTTGTTTGAAAATTATGGAAGCTATAATGCCAAAACCATATTAAATAATGCAGGAGTTAAAATCTACTTTACAGGTTTAACCGATGAGAGTGAAAAATTGGAACGTGTGCTTGGAAAATTTGAGTACAAGGACGATAAAGAGCGAATACGCACAAGAAGTTTAATGACATCTGATGAAATACGCACGATGCCAAAGCGTAATATACTTATCATTCCAAGTGGTCGTAAACCTTTAAAAGTCAAGACAACGCCTTATTATGAGCAAGCAAAGTTAAAAAAGTGGATAGATGGGGATGTTCATATAGATAGCCATATACCATCACAGGACTATTTAGATAAGCCCAAGCAACACCATCAGATTTATAAGGCGATACTTTTGGATTTAAGCCCATATAAAGCCAAACAAACACAATTACAAGACGTCGATGCTAATTTTATAAAAATTCCAAAATATGGGCGATAAATTAAAAAACCTCAACCCATCTGATTTTAAAACGGTTTACGATTATTTAGATGCTACAGGCGTTTTAGAGTTTGGAAGTGATTTTGAAATAGATAAGGCCAGAGCGTATTACTGGTCATCTTATCGTAAGGTTTATAAGAAAGCGTATAGAAAGACCAATAAAGACGTTACGATAAAATTTACTCTTGATGAATTTACCCGTTTAAAACATGATGCAGTAGAATCAGGCTTAAGTTTAAGTCAATATATCCGAGATCAGGTTTTTATAGAACATAAACGTATTGATTTAACGGAATTTGAAGTGTTTTTAATGGATGTATTGGTCGAGCTAGAAGATGAAGGCTTAAGTCAAGATATTATTGTAGAACGCTTAGATACTCTACTGAGTAGGCTTAAAATACTACAATCAGATGTTAGTTAAGAGTTGGTCTAATAAATCAAAATATGCCTATAAAGTTGTCTTGGAATATATGTTTGATGATAAGCGTCATAAGATAGAATATCTGACCAAGAAATATTTAAGGGGAAAAGATATCTCTTCTTGGATAAAGCAATATGAGTTCAATGAATCAAGACGAAAAATACAGCGTATCAATGGGATAAAACTCCATCATGAGCTATTAAGTTTTTCTCCAAAAGATTCAAACTCCATCAACAGCGATTTACTTAAAGATATAGCCAAACAATATATCAATTACAGAAACCCAAAGGCAGTATCGGTAGCCGTTGCCCATCGGGAAAAAAATCACATTCATATTCACTTTTGTTTTTCGACAACCAATTTCGCCACAGGAGATTCGAACCGATTATCTAAAGAAGAATTTCACATGGTTAAAGAGCAGATACAAGATTATCAAATCAAACATTACCCTGAATTATCACATTCACTTGTTGAGCATGGTAAGTCCATAAAGCGGAATAAAGCCTACAGCCTAATTTCAGAAAAGGAATATCAAATGACTAAACGAACGGGGGAAATATCCGAAAAGGAAGACCTGTATTATAAGGTTCAATCCGCATTTCACAGCTCAATATCCCTACAGAATTTTGTGGATACGCTTATTGAAATGCAGATACACCCCTATGTTAGAAGAGGAAAATTGACAGGAGTTCATTTTGGTAAGCGAAAATTCCGATTTAGAACCCTTGGTATTTCGGATGAAGATATACACCAAAAAGAGATTGACTATAGACTTTTACAAGAGAAAGAACATAGAATAAAAACAAAGTAATCAATCAAAAAAAACTAAATATTATGAAGACACCAATATCTTACTACGGCGGAAAACAGAATATGTTACAACACATATTGCCATTAATTCCAAAACACAAGACCTACATCGAACCGTATTTCGGTGGCGGAGCAGTATTTTGGGCAAAAGCCCCTAGCGAAAATGAAGTCATCAACGATTATAATTTCCAAGTAGTTAATTTCTATAGAACCCTTCAAACAGATTTTGACGCTTTAAAACAAAAAGTAGATGCCACTTTACACTCCAGAGATTTATACAAACAAGCAAAGGTCATGTATTATAATCCTTTTCTATTTGACCCTGTAAATCTAGCATGGGCATTTTGGATATTAACTTCTCAGGGATTCGCAAACATTATTCAAACATGGGGATATACTAAAAGTAACCAAAGACCTAAAAGTATTTTTAACAAGAAAGAGCAATTTACTAAAGAAATCTCCAATCGTTTACTACATGTTCAGATAGAAAATAACGAAGCTTATAAGGTTATGGAAAGCAGATGGAGTGAAGATTCCTTTATCTATGCTGATCCACCATATGTGGGAACACTTCTTGGACACTATGGAGGTTATGAAGAAATTCATTTTAGAAGAGATTTAGACGTCTTAGCCAAAACCCCTGGTAAATTTCTTTTGTCATCCTACCCAAGCGAAATACTTAATGAATATATACAAAAACATGGATGGTATAGTAAGACCTACTCTAAAAGCTTATCGGCATCCAATGGTGCAAAACTAAATCAAAGAAGTACCAAAACAGAAGTATTAACAGCGAATTATCCGATATAACAATACGCTAAAAGCAGAATACGATGAAATTAATGACAAAAGCCTTAGAGCAAGAATTTGAACAAATAGGTATGCAGAGAGATATCAAAGACCCACAAGTCATCACAAAATACTTCCATCCATTGCACCCATCAGCGACGTGGTATGCGAGTGAATACAACCCTGAAACACGCAATTTTTACGGATTTGTTGAAGGACTTATTCCTGGGGGAGATGAGTGGGGTTATTTTTCTTTAGATGAACTAGAAAGTATAAATATGAAGGGTTTAAAAATGGAACGTGATTTATTCCATATTAAACAGCCGATTTCAAAATGTTGCCACTCTCCATTTCTTAATACGCAACCGAGTCTATCTCCAAAACGAGAAAAAGACGAGATACCAAAATTAGGGAATGATGTAGACATCGATATATAGCGTATTAAACCTATAAAAACAGACACCATGAATACACAAAAAACAGGAACAATACTAAACTCAAAGACTATAGCTCGTTTTAAAGCTATAGGTCATCAAAAAGAAATAGCCAATCCTATTGTTGTAGCCAAGCTAATAGAGTCTACAGGAAGCATAGACATGTATGTAACACAATACAACGCTACAAATAATACATGTTATGGCTTTGTGATTATTCGCTTTATGGAATTAATTGATGCTGAATATAAGACGATTGATATGAATATTTTGGAAGAGATGAAACAAAACGGAGATACAAAAATGTTTTTAGACACTGACTTTGTAGAATGCCATATAAAGGATTGTATACCCCCACATCTTTATACCGAAACTATAAAAAACAAAGGATAATGAAAAAGCTACGGATATATAGGGCTGACCTATATATCCAAGGCTAAAGTATAGGTAAGAAATATAAAAAACGCTACCAAAATAGGAATATGACATTTACCTTGCACTTACTGTAAAAACTGAAAACATGGCAAAAAAACAATACATATTAAATACGGAGCATAGACAGCACATCTCTATGCAAACGCCACATATGAAGATACAGCTTTTGGGTTCTGTTGATACGGAGAATTTAGATTCACTATCTATTGTTTTAAAAATTACGAAAGTTAATACAAAATTACCACCCTTACGTTCATCTTTGGATTTATATAGAGATGAGCAGGTGGAGGAACTGATCAATAAACTCTGTCAAAAATTAGAATTAGGCTTTTCAGATACACAAAGTACCCTATATGCCTTTATCGAACAACTCGAAGATTACCGTTTTTCAGAAATTGAAAACAAGAATCAATTTTCAAAAGAAGACCCTTTATCTTCAAAAGAGAAACAGAAAGCCAAACGCTATTTAGGGAATCAAAACATCATAGAAGCTATAAAACAGGATTTACAGCTTGCTGGTATTCATAGCCACCTTAATAAAGCACTACTTCTTTTTTTAAGCCTGGCATCACGCAAAACACAAACCCCTTTACATTTAGCCTATATAGACGATAGCGACATCAGTAAACAGATATTTAATGTAGTAAAACACTGCATACCACAATCAGACTATATGTACCCAAGCTCTATTTCATCACAAGCCCTATATTATTTAGGCTTAGAAGATTTTAAGCATAAAACATTGCTATTATCAGACTTTGGGAAAAAGCAGGACATATACGAGCCTTTATCGGATCTGATAACTCATAAACGCTTAAAAAAGATAGTGGCTTTAAAAGATAAGTCAGGGCTACCATATACCATGAGTCCAGAAGTTGAGGGACCGATAAATCTAAATGTGATAGCCAAAAGCAAATACAAAGGAAAACTTGCAAAACTTCCTTTATTACTGATTGATATGCAAACAAGCCATGACCAAACTCAGAAATGGACTTATGCAAAAAAAATGAAGTCCGCTGGACTTATTGATACCTATAAACAACAAGAAGCGAGGGGGCGACTAAGAAACCTACAAAGCACACTACAAGATATTGAGGTTATAAATGCCTATGCTGTAGATATAAGCTTGCCACAAGAACATAAGGGAAACACCAAATTATTAGAGCAGATACTAAATCTAATAAAAACCATTTCTTACCTCCACCAATATAAACGAGAGCAATATGTACAAGATGTCTTTAATAATCCATGTTCGCCTTATATCAAAACGGATCAGGAAGATATAACCCTTGCTTTTGAATTACTTAAACCAATCTTTGAAAGAAAAGCCACCTTACTTACAACAGCAACAGAAAACTTTTATGAGTTCTTAAAATCATGGTTACAGGAACAAAATCAAACCGAATTTAAACCCTATCAATTAAGACAATATAAGCCATCTCTAAATCAACGAAGCCTTAACAGATATCTTAAAGAATTAACAACAAACGGACTTTTACATATTACATCAGGTAAAAAACATACTGGATACACTTATGCCATAAAAGAACAAGAATTTTATGCTCAACAAAAGAAAGAAACAAGCTAGCCTTGGTCAGTTGGACAGGGTCGGACAGTACTTGGACACTAGATTTACTGTCCAAGCTAAACTTAGTAAAAATAGGAGTTTACAGCCCATTGTATAGGGTTGGACAGTAAAAACTAAAAAACGTATAAAGCAAAAAAATAATGCCATGAAAAGCCATACAAAACACTCAAATTTACTAAAAAGCAAAGCATATCATTATGTATTACAAAACTTTAAAGCATGGCTTAAAACACTTGGGTATTCAAAGTCTATCGTCTACAACCTCCCAATCATGATAAAGGAATACCTTCTTTACCAAGAACAAAACCATAAAACACAATTAGAGGATATTACAACCCATTCCATAAGAAATTATTATTATGACCATCTACAGGTTAGAAAGAATAAATACAACAACTTAAAATCACTTTCTAATGCTCAACTTAATAAACATCTTCAGGCACTGAACCGTTTTTGTGATTACTTACGAAAAACAGGAAAACAAATCATACCAAGTTTAGAGATAAGAAACGAACTCTATGATACCAAAGAAAAAGACATATTAAGTATAAGCGACATCAAACACCTATTTATGCTTACTGAAAAACACAAGCAAGATACTAAAAACCGAATCTTAGAATTAAGAGACAAAGCCATGCTTAGTTTATTCTATAATTGCGGATTAAGAAGAAATGAAGTCCATCATTTAAATATACATGACGTAAACTTTAACAAAGGATATATCCATGTTAGATATGGAAAAAACAACAAAGAACGATTTGTTCCTTTTATTACAGAAAGTAAAATACACTTCCAAAAATACTTGTACGATGCAAGACCTAAACTATCGAAAACAGGAGAACAAGCTTTTCTATTAAGTGAACGTAAAAAGAGAATGGAAGCCCAAAGTATGCTTGTAAGATTAAAGATACTACAGAACCGCTCAAACAATGGAGATTTTAAATCCAAAGATTTACACCCTCATCTCTTACGTCATAGCATAGCCACTCATTTATTAGATAAAGGCATGGATATAGAAGATATCAGCCGATTTCTAGGACATAGTTCTTTAGACTCTACAGAACGCTATACGCATATACTTAACCAAAACAATAACAAATAATGAAAACGATAGTTTCATATTTTGAAGCACTAGGTTACTCTATAAAATCAGTAAAGCGAAGTATAGGAGAAATAGAAGCCTATATACATTGGTGTAATAAAAATGAGATACAAAGCGAATATGTTCAGTACACGGATATATTAAAGTACATACAATATTTACAAGAAGAAAGAGGACTTAAACAAATTACGATTTCTAAATACGTGTTAAGTATCAAACACTATTACAGATACCTCATTGGGGAACATATAATAGAACAAAACCCTATACAGCATTTAGAGATTAAAGGCGTTAAAAAACAAGCTTACCACTCTATATTCACAAGTGAAGAACTCGAACTGTTGTATCTAAACTTTCCGTTAAGTAATCAAGCTCAAAATCTAAACTCAAACAATAAGAACATTGATAAAATACATCTATGTTCAAGACGAAACAAAGCCATGCTTGGCTTTTTTATCTTTCAAGGGGTAGATTCAGCAACGATTAAAAAACTACAAATAGGGGATGTGGATTTACGAAAGGGAATCGTTAAGCTTCCACAAACAAGAAAGAGTAATGCACGAACGTTAAAATTAGATTCTGTTCAAATTTTAGAGTTGATGGAATACATCTCAATTATAAGAAACGAACTGATCAGACAAACTGAAAAATACACAGGCGATTTATTTATCAGTTTAGGTTCAAAACCAGACTTACAAAATGTACTTTCCAAGCTCTCTAAAAAGCTCAAGAAACAAGATCGAAAATTCACAGGGTTTAATCAGATAAGAGCGTCAAGAATTACGAATTGGATACAAACAGAAAACTTAAGAGAAGCCCAATATAGAGCAGGGCATAAGTACTTATCAAGTACAGAGAAATACAAAGTTCATGATATAGAAAGTTTGGCACTTGTTATAGAGAGATTTCATCCGTTGGGTTAGGTCGGAACTGTATTTGTTCAATTATTTTGTACAATCTTATATGTATTAAATTATATTTGCAGATATGCACGTAATCATAGAGATTATTTGTATTTTTAGTAAATAATCTTTAAAGAATAATATAGTATTTTATTCAGAGATACTATATAATCAGATTAGGTAAATTAAAAGTATTATGGATTCCAAAAAACTATTAAAATCATTAGGTTATCAACCTAAAGAAAATACTTCAGGGATATTTATAAAAAAATATCATGGTTACTCTATTGAAGTAGATTTCAATAAGAGTGAGTTTAATTTTGGAAAAAAGATAAAATCAGAAAATAAAACTACCCAAAACTTTTCCCAAGCCGAAAACTGGGTTGTTTTAGAATGTGTGGATAGACTCCTGCAAAAAGGATACAACCCTAATAATATAATCTTAGAAAAAACTTGGAAAACAGGACACGGAACAAGTGGACGTTTAGATATTCTAGTTACCCGAAAAGATGGTTCTGCATACTTAATGATAGAATGTAAAACTTGGGGTAAGGAATATGAAAAGGAATTAAAAAATCTTCATAAAAATGGAGGGCAATTATTCACATATTTTCAGCAAGATAAAGATGCAGATGTAATTATGTTATACGCTTCTGAATTGAATGGAAAGAAAATTCAATTTAGAAATGAGATTGTAAAGATTGAAGAAGATTACAGACAAACAGGGAATGTTAAAGATTTATTTGAACGTTGGAATAAGCAACCAAAAACAAACGGTGTTTTTGATAATTGGACAACCCCTTACGAATTTAAAAGTAAAGCATTAACTAAGGGGGATTTAAAAAATCTTAAAGAAGAAGATAGTAGTAATATTTTCAATCGCTTTTTAGAAATTTTAAGACACAATGTTGTTTCAGACAAACCAAATGCTTTTAATAAAATATTTACACTCTTTTTATGTAAAATAGCAGATGAATATTCTAAGGATGAAGATGATGAATTAGAGTTTCAATGGTTAGAAGGACAAGATGATCATATTTCTTTTCAAAAAAGACTAACTGACCTTTACAATAAAGGAATGAAATGGTTTTTAGAAAAAGAAGTAACCGATGTTAGTGATAAGGAATTAGATAAACGTTTTGCTTCTATTGACGAGAAATATCAAGAAGAATTTAAAAATATCCTTACAGAAATACGTCTTAAAAAGAATAATGAATTTGCCATTAAAGAAGTATATGATGATGCATCTTTTAAAGAAAACGCAAAAGTTGTAAAAGAAGTTGTAGAATTATTGCAAAATTATAGAATACGCTATAATTATCGTCAACAGTTTTTAAGTGACTTTTTTGAATTATTACTAACCACTGGTTTAAAACAAGAATCAGGTCAGTTCTTTACACCTGTTCCTATTGCTCGTTTTATTATTAAAAGTTTGCCTTTCCCAGAAATTACAAACAAAAAAATTAAAGAAGGAAATAAAAAAGATTTATTACCAACTGTAATTGATTACGCAGCAGGAAGCGGACATTTTATTACCGAATCAATGGAAGAAGTTCAAAAATATATTGAAAAATTGAACTTAAAAAAAATTAAACCTGAAACTAGAAAATTAATTAATGGTTTTCAGCAAGTTCCGTTTGATTGGGCAGAAGATTATATTTACGGTATAGAAAAAGATTACCGTTTAGTAAAAACTGCCAAGGTGGGTTGTTATTTACACGGAGATGGTTTAGCAAAAATAATTCACGGAGATGGATTAGGTGATTTTACTTCTTCTACTGAATTTAAAGGTTTGTTAATGGAAACCGACAAAACCTATCCACAAGATAATAAGCAATTTGATATTATTATTTCAAATCCACCTTATTCTGTTTCAGCCTTTAAAGGTCAAATGCATGAAGAAAAATCAAAAAAAGCATTTGATTTATATAATAGATTAACTGATCAAAGTAGCGAAATAGAATGTTTGTTTATTGAACGAACAAAACAGTTATTAAAAGATGGCGGAGTTGCAGGAATTATCTTGCCGAGTAGTATTCTAAGTAATACAGGAATCTATACACAAACAAGAGAAATAATTTTAAAATACTTTGAGGTCTTAGCTATTACAGAATTTGGTTCCAATACGTTTATGGCAACAGGTACCAATACCGTTACTTTATTTTTAAAACGTAGAAATAACGCAGACGCTTTTAATATTGAAGAAGCTGTAAAAAAACTATTTACCAATTTACAAGACGTTACTATAAACGGAATAGAGAATCCGTTACAAAAATATATTACCCACGTTTGGGAAGATATTTCGTTTGATGATTATAAAACTCTACTACAAGAATTACCAAATGAAAACATTAAAAATCACGAAATATACCAAGAATATGATAAGAAAATTAAATCCAAAAAAGAAGAAGATAAATGGGCTGAAATATTAGAGGTAGAAAAGGAAAAACTGCTTTACTTCATACTTACACTTAAACAAAAAGTAGTTTTAATAAAAACAGGTAGTAAAACCAAAGAAAAACATTTTTTGGGTTATGAATTTAGTAACCGTAGAGGAAGCGAAGGTATTCACCCAATACAACGTAGTAAAACCATAGATGACTGTACGCAATTGTATGATGCCACTACTTTTGAAAACCCAGAAAAAGCAAGTACGTATATTTACAACGCTTTTAACGGAAATGTTGATTTAGAAATAAACGAAAACCTAAAAGAAAATGTAAGCTACCAAAATTTGGTAGATATGCTCACTTTTGATCGAGTAGATTTTGAAAAAAACATTTCACTTTCGGTTAAAAAAAAAGTGAAAATTGAGAGTAAGTGGGAAAGTAAAAGATTTGATGAAATAGCGGACATTATTAGAGGAGTTACTTATTCTAAATCTGACCAATCTAATAGAAAGACTTCTAAAATAATTTTAACAGCAGATAATATTACCCTTAAAGGTAGTTTTGAAATAAAAAAAGAGGTTTTCTTATATGATGATTATCAAATCTCTGATGAGAAGAAATTAAAGAAAAATGATATTTTTATTTGTTTTTCAAGTGGAAGCAAGCAGCATTTAGGGAAGGTCGCTTACATTGACAGCGACACAGAGTACTATGCTGGTGGGTTTATGGGAATTATTAGGGTTAAGAATAATAATGAATCCAAATACTTCTTTCAACTTTTAAATACTTTGCTTAGACAATCCATTAGAGATATTGGAAGCGGTTCTAACATAAATAATTTATCTGGTATAATTAATTCTATTAAAATCCCACTTCCTCCAAAAGATGTTCAACAAAAAATAGTTGCTGAAATTGAAATATTAGAGCAGCAAGAAGAAAAAGCTACTGATAGAATAATAAAATTAAAAGAGGAGATAATATCCAAAATTGAGCTCATTCAAAGTCAAAATCATTTAAATAAAAGACTTGGAGAAATATTTGATTATAATGTGAAAACAAGTAATCCTAAAAAACATCCAGAGGATAAGTTTACTTATATTGATATTCAATCTGTAGGGAAAAATACAGGTAAAATAAGCTACTTACAACAAATATTAGGAAAAACAGCCCCATCAAGAGCTAGGAGGTTGGCAAAAAAAGGCAATTTTATAATTTCTTCAGTACGTCCTAATTTGAAAGGATTTGCGTACCTAGATAAAGATGTGTCGAAATGTATTTTTTCTACAGGCTTTTTCATAGTTGATTCCAAGGACGAGCAGATTGTTTTAAATAAATATGGTTTTTATATGTTTATGTATTCTCAAAATATTTTAAGCCAAATGACTTCTAAGATGGATAAGGGGCAATATCCTAGCGTTAATTCAAAAGATTTTGATTCTATTAAAATTCCATTACCACCAATAAAAGAACAAGAAAAAGTAGTAACTGAAATAAACAAATTAGAAGTTGAGATTGAAACTTTAGAAAAGCAAATAGTAGATGCTCCTAATCTGAAAGAAAAAATTCTGAAGAAGTATTTATAGAATATTTGTATTTAAAGATTAAAGCAATGGTTGTTAAATCATTGCTTTTTTTGTTTCTTTGAATTGATATTTAGGTCATTGAAATATAAGAAATCTGTATAAGCTACTTAGTCTTTGGAATGCAAATGCCAGGGCGTAAATCACTTGTTGATAAAATGAAGTACGGTTTTAATGGAATGGAGAACGACGACGAAATTAAGGGTTATGGAAACTCTGTTGATTTTGGTGCCAGAATGTACGACCCTAGGCTGGGGCGTTGGTTTGCTGTTGATCCATTGGCAGGAAAATTTCCTGATCTGAGTCCTTACAATTATTCCATTAACAATCCAGTTTACCTTACGGATCCAAATGGTAAAGAACCAATACCTTGGTGGAGAAGATGGTATGGTAATAAAAGGAAGCCTTCTCAATGGTTTGCTACGTCTGGTTTTATCTATGACCAAACTACTTTTAATTCTGCAAATATTCATAATACTCAAAATTTAAATACTAAGGCATATCAAGGAGTTTATCAGCGAAGTAGATATTATGGTTGGGTGCAAAATCAAATAAGTCAAGGGCAATCTGGAAGTGAATGGTTCGGTGCAGCTGAACGAGTAATTCAATGGGACGGTGTCGGTTCAACAGAATTACCAAATTTATGGTTTATGACTGATAAAACAGAATCATTTTTAAAAAGAGGGAATGAGTTTTTGTTCGAGAGTAATATCAAAAAAGCTCAATCATTAATAAATGATGGTAAATTGAGCGGAGAATTTATAAATGCGAATGGAATTACAATATCATTTGAAGGCAAAACAGGTATTGATTTAGATTATGCTTTAGTAGAATATGAACAAAGTTTGGTTCAAGAATTTATTGATAGTTATGAAGGGGATGATTTAGATGCAATAATTCAGGAAATAAATTCCAACATGAACATTAACATTGCTGACGATATGGTGAATGATGTTATGGATGAAGAATTCAATAAAGGGAAAGATTTTGATTTTAATTGTTATGAAGATCGAGTTAAATTAGGACAAGCATTAATTGACAAACTACATGAAAAAGATAATTAATTTTTTAAAGTTGTACGGCTTATTATTTTTAATAGAAATAATAATTTCACTTATTTTATTTTTGGCGTATGACATTGTGATAAATAAAGAATTCTCTGCTTTTAGTATTAATTTAGTCATTAATGGTGTTTTATTATGGAACATATGGCGATTAATATTTTACAGTTTATTTCTTGGTGTTTTATTCTTTTTTGCATCAAAAATGATAAATAATAAGTGGTCATTCTTTAAGTTAGCATTATTTAATTCCTCAGTTTATTTAATTGTTTCCTTGCTATTTACTTTGACTGGGGCAATATCAATTAGCAAAATGCTTGATTCAATTTTTCTGGTAACACTTTTGGCTATTATTATTAGCCCTATTTTGTTGTCTATTATTTCCAAATCCAAAAAAATAATGCCAAGCAACACCGCCCCCAGCTCACGCGAAGTAAAAAGTAAGTAATTGCTTCTACGAATTTTAACTTCGTAGCCAGTATGTTAAGTCAGACAACTACAGAACACTCAACAATAACAGTTGGGTGTTTTGTAATTTATGGTAAAAAGGCTAAATTGGTAAAACGAACTTTGAAATAATTACATAAACACCGGAAACACACAAAATCTTTTGGAATAAACGGTTCCAAATAAGAAACTGTCAATAAAATCAAGGGTTACCAAGTGATAACAAAAATTCCAATCTAAGTTGTTAATAAATCTGAAACCAAAAGTCCTATCTGTATAAAATCAAATTGGACTTTTGGTTTTCACCATTTGTTTCTTAATTAACGTGAGTTCGACGTAAGAAAATCATCTTATTTTTAGCAAAACAGAGAAAGAATTATTAACTTATAATTCTGACAAACAAGTTAATAACAAAGTTTTCTCTATGATAACTGATGATAAAGTTATTGAAATATTTTGCCTTTTAGACGATTTTTAGCAAGGAATATTCTGAACTTTTAGATAATAATGGCCTGTCTAGTAGTTCTGTAAAGAAAACTCGCAAACGAAAATTCAGAATGTCTGATGGAGAAGTTATGACAATTTTAGTTCTTTTTCATTATAAATCTCACCGAAGTTTAAAACATTTCTACGTTAATTATGTCTGTAAGCACATGCGTGATGAATTTCCAGACTGTGTATCTTATACACGATTTGTAGAACTCCAACGTAAGGTTATGCAACCATTAGGTGTCTTTATGAAAATGTACTGTTTAGGTCAATGTACTGGAATATCTTTTATTGATTCGACTACCTTAAAATCTTGTCATTACAAAAGAGAAAAACAGCACAAAGTATTTGCAGGTCTTGCTCAAAAAAGTTTTGGTACACTCGGTTGGTTTTTTGGTTTTAAATTGCATTTAGTTTGTAATGATAAAGGTGAAATTGTAGAGTTTATGCTAACTCCAGGGAATGTTGATGATAGAGTTCCTTTGAAAACAGCTTCCTTTAACAGTAAAATTTTTGGAAAAATATATGGAGATAAAGGATATATAGGTAAAGATTTATTTGATAAATTATATCACACCTGTCCAAAATAAATTTTAAGCGTAATAATTCGGGCTTAATATCAATGTATTAAGTCTGTATTAGGAGATATTTACAAATGAAGGCTATTCTTGATTAAATAGGTCTTTGACTGGTGGTGGATTAGGTTTAATATTGATTGGATTATTAACGCAAGTCCATAGCTTAATTTTAACAAAAAGGTTAATCCTAAAGAAACTGACTAGATTTGATAGATTCCATTTAAACTTCGCCTTATTTTTGAGGTATTTGAATAGTAAAATTACAATCATAGAACTCCACATTTGGATTCTCACAGCATTTGCAGAAGTACCAACAAAAGTTTTAACCTTAAAGAGTTGTTTGAGGTGTTTAAAAAAGACCTCCACGTCCCATCTGGCCTTGTAAAGCTGTGAAACCGTATCTGCTGTCCAATTTAATTGGTTTGTCAATAATATTAAGGTTTGGTCGTTTTCTTTATCATAAACTTTAACAATTCTTAAATTTTTGGGATACTTTTTGAAGTATAAAACCCTGTTAATCTGATATCTTGATCGGATAAAATGTGTTCGTGTTTTTCATTGGTCAAAAAAGATTCAATAATTTCTGTATCGGCATTGGATTTTAATCGAGTTACGAAAAACACCTTGTTGCTGTCCAAATCATTTAGCCATTAATAATCAACGTAGGCTCTATCGACTACAACGACCGATCCACTTGGGAAATAAGTGTTTTTTGCAGCGGTAACATCGTGTGTTTTACCATCGGTTAATATTGCGTAAGAAGGTAATCCTGTGTAATAATCCAATACAGCATGTAATTTTACAGCCTCTTTGCTTGTTCTATATTTCGCCCAGTCAAATAGAGATAGGCATAAAGAAATAATACTGGAATCCATAATAAATATTTTACGCTTGAAACGATTAGCATATATATTACGACGGCTAAGAGAAGGTTCATATTGGTCTAATAATTTAAAGTATAATTCCATGAAAATCTCATGTGTTCTATGCTTGTTTATGTAACTCATTGAGGATTTACTTGGAGCTTTTTCAATGCCAAGATGAGAAAGATTTCCTGTTGCAGTACGAAGACCATTACTAATGTCTCGAAGGGAATTGGCCCCAGCTAGTTGCATGAATAACATAGATACAACATGAGTCCAATTGTTAATTTCTTTAGAATACTTATCCGATTTATGTCGTCTGACTATCTCAGAAAACATTGTGCGATCTATTAAACTTAATAATTGGCTAAAAAGACTTACTTTTACATTAGACATGGTAGGTGGATTTGTGCAACCCTAAGTTAGGGAAAATCCCGATCATGTCTTTTTTTTATTGGTCCCAAACTTGGGAGGAAAACCCTGCAATTTCATTGCACCACTTTAGTGCTGCGAAAAAATTGTTAGCTTAGCTAAATGAGTACTAGAAAAGGAAGTCATATATTAAGTCGCCTTACTTGTCATTTAGTATGGGTAACGAAATATCGTTACAAAGTATTACAAGGTGATATCCAAGAACGTTGTAGAGATCTCTTAATCCAGGTTTGTGAATCAGAAGATGTTATCATTTTGAAAGGAGTCGTAAGTTCAGATCATGTTCATATGCATATAGAATATTCTCCGAAAGTCGGAATAAGTAACTTGGTAAAGAAATTAAAAGGCAGAAGCTCACGCAGAATTCAATCAGAGTTTCCCAAATTGAAGGCTCGCTATTGGGGTAAACATTTTTGGGCCAGTGGTTATGGAGCCTGGAGTACAGGAAATATTACAGATGAAATGGTTAATGACTACTTGGAGCATCATCGAAAAGGTGGAGCTAGAGATAGTAATTTTATACTTGAGAAAGAATAAGAAGCTGTCCAAAAAGTATTTTGGCAGCCTTTTTTTGTGTAATCCATTGCAATTTTGTATCTTAAAGTGTAATTTATTTAAGATATGAGCCAGCCAATTTTTAAAAGTCAGCTTGGATTATCTCCGAGTTTATTTCCCGAAAACATTTTCGATAAAATTCCCGAAAACCATCCTGTTTATTTAGTTAATGCAGTTGTTGATTCTTTAGATATTAGTTATATAATGACTCAATATAAAGGTGGAGGAGCAAGTTCTTATCATCCTAAAATGATGATAAAAATCTTGTTCTACAGTTATTTATCTAATGTTTATTCCTGTCGTAAGATTGAAAAAGCCTTGAAGGAAAATATTTATTTTATGTGGCTTTCTGGTATGATGGTTCCTAATTTTAGAACCATTAATGACTTTAGATCTAAACGTTTAAAAAATCATATTCATCAATTATTTAGTGAAGTTGTTTTGCTTCTTCAAGAAATGGGTTATGTTAGCCTGGATATTCAATATACTGATGGAACAAAGGTGAAGGCAGTATCCAATAAATATTCTTTTGTTTGGCGAGGATCGGTTGAAAAACATCAAGAGAAGTTAAAAGCAAAAGTTAAGACGGTAATTAACGATATTGAATCTCATATTCAGTCTGATAATCAAGATAAAAACAAGGACGAACTACCTCAAGATATTGATAGTGAAAAGCTAAGAAATAAGTTGAGTGAAATATATAATCGTTTGAAAAAGAGTGATAAGGCCTTGTCAAAAACTCAAGAAAAACAGCTTAAAAAACTACAAGAAGACCACTTACCTCGTTTAGAAAAGTATGAAAATCAACTCGAAACCTTAGGCGATAGAAACCGTTACAGTAAAACCGATGAGGACGCAACTTTCATGAGAATGAAGGAAGATCATATGAAAAACGGTCAACTTAAACCCAGTTATAACATTCAAATTAGTACCGAAAATCAATTTATCACCTATTTTGATCTTTTTCAAAAAAGTACCGACACAACTCTATTAATCCCATATTTACAAGGCTTTAAATCTTTATACAACAAACAAAGCTCCGTTTTTGTAGCGGATGCAGGTTATGGATCTCTAGAGAATTACGAATTTCTGGAACGAGAAAATATTACAGCTTTTGTCAAGTATAATTATTTCCATTACGAGCAAAAGAGAAAGATTAAGAACAATCCATTTTTGGTGGGTAATCTATTTTATAATGCATTAGAAGATTTTTATATATGTCCGCTTGGACAACGCTTAACGAATCAATATCAGGTTACTCAAAAATCCAAATCGGGTTATGAATCAAAAGCAACCGTTTATCAAGCACAAAATTGTTCGGGTTGCCCCATGAGAGGCTTATGCCATAAAGCTAAAGAAAATAGAAAAATTACTGTAAACCATCGCTTAAACGAATTAAAACAAAAAGCTAAAACATTACTAAATAGCGAAGAAGGCTTGAGGCATAGAAGTAACAGGCCAATTGAGCCTGAGGCTGTATTTGGGCAAATGAAATTTAACAACAAGTTCACTCGATTTACCCTAAAAGGTTTAGAAAAAACAAAACTTGAATTTGGGTTGATGGCAATAGGTCACAATCTCAGAAAACTAGTGGCAAAAATTGCAAAGAATACACTTCTGCACAATTTGGAATCCATTATTTTGCAATTAAAATCAATAATACTGACTACTTATAAAAGAAAATTGATTGCTTAAATAATTTTACCATGAATTAAGAATTTTTTTAAAAAAAAATCCGCCAAAATAAAAAAAGAGGCTGTCCATGTTATTGGACAGCCTCTAGTAATTAAGAAACCTCTGCACTTTCAGTGCAGAGTTGTTTAGTTTGGACGCTTGTGAAATTATATGTTGATGGAATTCATTTAGTGACTAAGATTCGAATGAATATGAAGAAAAAATCAATGGAGTTTTACGATAAAGTTTTGCTGAGAAAAAGAGCTATTATTGAATCGGTAAATGATGTTTTGAAAAATGTATGTTATATAGAACACACAAGACATAGGTCGTTTGAAAATTTTATTTCAAATCTTATGTCAGGATTAATTGCATATTCTTTCTTGCCTAAAAAACCTTCCATTAAATTATCGACAATGATACCTAATTCAGGCATTGTTTTGGTCGAACTCATGTTAATTAACAAATCCCACATCCACCTTTTCGGTTAGTTTCTAGTCTTATTTTCCTTTGATTTAATCGGTTTTCAGAAGTTTGAGCATGGTTAAGTTCGATACTATAGTTGTGTGTGTTGGATTGAGTTTTAATTGTTTAAAACAATATACTTGTGTAATAAAGTTAAATCTTAATTTTTGTTAATTTATTTTTTCTAATTATGTAATAATTTCTTAGATTTGAAGTGAGAATAATTATAAATCAGAAAATAGAATAATCAACTATATCAATAGTCTATACTTAGTATAGAAATGTAATATTCTATTTCAAAAACAACTATTAAGATTTGAATAAAGGAATTTCAACACTCGTTATTGTATTAGTTATTGCCGTTGGGTATTTGTTTTACAACACTCAACTTCAAAAAGAAAAGATTGTTTATATCGACGTAAACGTTCTAATGGCAGAATACGAAGGTATGAAAGATGCTACAAAGGAGTTCGAAGAAAAATCACAGATTTGGCAAGCCAATGTTGATTCTTTAATTGTTGATTTTCAGAACGAATTAAAAGTTTATGAAAAAGAACGTTCTAAAATGACAAAAAAAGAGAACGAGCTTAAACAAGAACTATTAAGAAATAAGCAACAACAAGTTGGGAATTATCAGCAAGCCATCCAAAAGCAATCGGCAGATGAAGATGCTAAATTGACTCAAGAGGTAGTCAATGAAGTGAATGCTTTTATAAAAACTTATGGAAAGAAACACCACTATAAAATGATTATTGGTGCAAACAGTTCAGGAAATATGCTTTATGCTCAAGATGGTGTTGATATTACCCAAGATGTATTAGAAGGTTTGAATAAAGAATATGTTAAATAAGTTAAACTACATATTATCCTTTCTCCTTTTTTGTTTTGTTTCTTGTACACCAGATTCTTTAACAGAAAAGAAACTTTATGCCTTTATAAAAGATACCGACAATGGTCTTTTTCAAGAAATAAAGGAAGATCCATTTACTGTATCGCTGATGTATAAACCCTCTGCCTTAGTGGCCAAGCAAGAAATAGAAGTTGATATGACACCAAAGGAAAAAGAAGATGTGTATAAACGCTATGAGAAATACATGTACTTTGTATTGAATTATTCCTATAAAGGGCAAGAACTATTAAATGCTTTTGGTGGAAATCGACCAAAATTTGCAGAACTCGTACAAACTCTTTCTTTTGGTATGAAAGAGAAAATCAATGTCATAACAGATCAAAAGAAAAAAGTGCCCTTAATGGATTTTATCCATAGTAGGCACTATGGTATGGGATCAGGATCTATGGTATTATTGGTTTTTAAGAAAAACGAAATATTAAGCCAAACCAATAAAGATTTTATTATAAAACTAAAAGATATAGGTGTGGGTTTAGGTAACCAGTCCTTTAAATATGATAAAAATGAAATTATTCAATGTCCAACGATTAAAGAATAAGAATTATGAGAAATAAATTAAAAATATTAGTTCTTCTAACGTGCCTGATTGTAATATTCTCTAAAGCCCAAAATACAGGTCCTAATGCTCCTGATTTTATGGGTTTTGAACCTGTTGATGCAATGGATATGGTTAGTTTAAT
>JBMYWP010000069.1:0-19924 GCA_049607525.1 Flavobacteriales bacterium | reverse complement strand
AAGTAAATTCCATTGAAAACTTTTTTTTTCAGACACACTTTTCTGGACGGTATCCAAAATTCTATTTCTACTTATATAATTTATCTCTTTGTTAATTGATTTTGCCGTAAACTGAATGAATCAAAGATTGTTATCATACTTTTATTATAACTTAATTTAGATTATATCTATATAATTGGAGCATAGATTATTTCTATCGACTTATCTTGCATTAAAATATTTGGTTTTCGTATTTTCGCATGACTTGATTAATATCAAGGTAAGTAGAAATTCAACAGACCTGTACTATCCAAGAATCTGTTTTTAAGCCAATAAAAAAACATAACTATGAGTTTATACCAAGGATATCTTAATGAAATTGAAACAAGAAAAACATTAGGTCTTCATCCGAAACCAATTGATGGAGCTGAATTACTGAGCGAAATCATAGGTCAAATAAAAGATGAAGATCATAAAGACAGAGAAGCTTCTCTAAACTTTTTTATTTATAATGTTTTACCTGGTACTACAAGTGCTGCTGTTGTTAAAGCTAAATTTCTTAAGGAGATTATTTTAGGTGATGCTGTAGTTAAAGAAATTACAACAGATTCAGCGTTTGAGCAATTGTCTCACATGAAAGGTGGACCATCTATAAGCGTACTTTTAGATTTAGCCTTAGGAAATGACCTTGTTATAGCCAAAGCTGCAGCTAAAGTATTAAAAACTCAAGTTTTCTTATACGAGGCTGATACAGATCGTTTGGTAGAGGCAATGAATTCTGGTAATGCTCTTGCAAAAGAGATTATTGAAAGTTATGCTAAAGCTGAATTCTTTACCGAACTTCCAGAGGTAGAAGAGGAGATTGAAATTGTAACTTATGTTGCTGGAATTGGTGATATCTCTACAGATTTACTGTCACCAGGTGCAGATGCTCACTCACGTTCGGATAGAGAATTACATGGGCAATCGATGTTTGAGCACAACAAAGATATGCAGAAAGAACTGTTGGCTTTAAAAGAACAACACCCTGGTAAACGAGTTATGCTTGTTGCTGAAAAAGGAACAATGGGGGTTGGATCATCTCGTATGTCAGGGGTAAATAATGTAGCACTTTGGACGGGAATTTCTTCATCACCATATGTGCCATTTATTAACATAGCACCGGTAATTGCTGGAACAAATGGAATTGCTCCTATCTTTTTAACAACAGTTGGAGTAACTGGAGGAATTGGAATTGATCTTCAAAACTGGGTTAAAAAGAAAGATGCTGATGGTAAAACCATTTACAATGAAGATGGTGAACCTGTATTAGAGCAAACGTATTCTGTAAATACAGGAACTGTTCTTACTATTAATACTAAGAAGAAAAAATTATATCACGGAGATGTTGAGTTAAAAGATATTTCTTCTGCTTTAACACCACCAAAAATGGAGTTTATAAAAGCAGGAGGATCTTATGCAGTTGTTTTTGGTAAAAAACTTCAGACATTTGCTTGTAAAACTTTAGGAATTGATGTTCCACAAGTATATGCGGCGTCAAAAGAAGTTTCTATTGAAGGACAAGGATTAACAGCTGTAGAAAAGATTTTTAATAAAAATGCTGTAGGTACTACTCCTGGTAAAACATTACATACTGGATCTAATGTTCGTGTTGAAGTAAATATAGTTGGATCTCAAGATACAACTGGATTAATGACTTCTCAAGAATTAGAGATGATGGCAGCAACCGTTATTTCACCAATTGTTGATGCTGGTTACCAATCAGGATGTCATACGGCTTCTGTTTGGGATGATAAATCGAAAGCCAACATTCCTAGACTAATGAAATTTATGAACGACTTTGGTTTAGTGACTGCACGTGACCCAGAGCATAAATATCATGCAATGACAGATGTTATTCATAAAGTATTGAATGATATTGCTGTTGATGATTGGGATGTAATTATTGGTGGAGATTCTCATACTCGTATGAGTAAAGGAATTGCTTTTGGGGCAGATTCAGGTACAGTTGCCTTAGCTTTAGCTACTGGAGAAGCGACTATGCCAATTCCAGAATCGGTTAAAGTTACCTTTAAAGGGGAGATGAAAAGCTTCATGGACTTCCGTGATGTAGTACATGCTACTCAACAACAAATGTTAAAGCAATTTGGAGGTGAAAATGTATTCCAAGGTCGTATTATTGAAGTACATATTGGAACATTAACATCTGATCAAGCCTTTACATTTACAGATTGGACAGCAGAAATGAAGGCAAAAGCGTCTATTTGTATTTCGGAAGATGAAACCTTAATTGAATCTTTAGAAATTGCTCGTGATCGTATTCAAATTATGATCGACAAAGGAATGGATAATCCAAAGCAAGATTTAAAAGGTTTAGTTGATAAGGCAAATAAGCGTATAGCTGAAATCAAATCAGGAGAAAAACCTGCTTTAAGACCAGATGCAGATGCTAAATACTATGCAGATGTTGTTGTTGATCTAGATGAAATTGCTGAGCCAATGATTGCAGATCCAGACGTAAATAACGATGATCCATCAAGAAGATATACGCACGATACCATTCGTCCATTATCGTATTATGGAGGAACTAAACAAGTTGATTTAGGGTTTGTAGGTTCTTGTATGGTACATAAAGGTGATATGCAAATTTTGGCTCAAATGCTAAAAAATATCGAAAAGCAAGAAGGTAAAGTTGTATTTAAAGCGCCTTTAGTTGTAGCTCCACCAACATATAATATTGTAGATGAGTTAAAAGCGGAAGGTGATTGGGAAGTATTGGAAAAATATGCTGGTTTTGTTTTTGATGATAACGCTCCAAAAGATGCTGCAAGAACGAAATATGAAAACAAGTTGTATTTAGAACGTCCTGGGTGCAGTTTATGTATGGGTAACCAAGAAAAAGCTGAACCAGGAGATACCGTAATGGCAACTTCTACACGTTTATTCCAAGGTCGTGTTGTAAAAGATACAGATGCTAAAAAAGGAGAATCTTTATTATCTTCGACGCCTGTAGTTGTATTATCTACAATTTTAGGAAGAACACCTACAATGGCAGAATATGAAGCGGCAGTTGAAGGAATTGTATTAACACGTTTTAATCCATCAACTAAGCAATTAGTTAAGATGTAATACTAAAATTTAGACCAAGAGTCTTTACATAATTATATAGCAAGTCCGAATGAAAACATTCGGACTTTTTTTATATTGATTTTTTCAAAGGATGTTCAATTATTTATTCATTTTTAAGGGTTTATATATTTTGAAAAGGAAATTCTTTTTCATACCATTTCATATCCAATTTTGACATCCAAAAGTCAACGATAAAAAGATAGTATTCATCTGTTTTTGTTTATAAATAGAATAATTAAATAATATTTTAGATTTTTCCGAATCGAATAATCTACAATCAGCTTTAAAGGTTGATTTAAATATCTATAAATTGAAAATATACAAACACAAAACAAAAGAAAAATATTGTTTTATCCACAACAAACATTATAATATTGACAGTTATATTATTGAAAAAAACAACCTTGTTTTTGAAAATAAATTCCTGAATTCAGATAAAGAATTAGAACAGTTTGAAAAGAAAATACTTAAAAAAGGATTTTCATCATACGAAATACCAACCTCTATTAATAAACAGGTTGAAGTTCTGATGGAGCAATTTAAATTGGGAACATTCTATTACTTTTTAGAAGAAAATGAATCGAATATTCTAGAAAGTAATATTATTGGTTTGCATGCAGCCAAATCTAATAATTCAGGAGAATTTTATTTACATCGGATTTCTACAGAAAGTAAAAATTCAAAGGATGAACATATCTTAACCGATTTAAAAACATTTTTTGGCGGAAGAATTTATGCCGAAATGGACGAAATTGATGCTCGTGCCTTGGAGTATCTATTGCCTTTTTATTTAAAACTTGTTTTAACAATGGGTTATGTCCTAAAAACTCAAGAAGAATTATATAGTTATGGTTTGAAAAAATCAATTACTCAGGAAACCGAATTTACTGGAGCTTATTTTAAATCTAAATTTTCAGCAGATATTATAAGAGTTGGATATAATGAAAATTTAAAAATGCTTCAGTATATAAATTATGGATTAAAAGATCAAGAGTTAATTTCAAAACAAAAAAAATATCAAATTATTCGTAAAAAAAGAGATTTGAAAGCGATTATGGACCAATTCAATAATCAAGAATCTTTTGAACCACCTATTTCTCAGACAGAATTTGGAAATAACTATCGAGATAATATTCAACAAATAGTTTATCAGAAAGCAAAAAAAGTAAAGCCTAATTTACCCGAATTCCCATTAGAAACCCCTCTTCAAACATTTGAAATAAAAGATTTAACGGATTTCCTTTTAGAACAAAGCAAATACTATTTTTACGCGAATACTGAAGCTGAAAATCCTATGGATTGGACGTTAAGTTATATCTGTATAGCCAATGTAAACAAAGGATGGTTTATCTATTCCAAACCATTTTTATTGAAAGACTTGAATAATGCTTTAAGTAAACCTATTGATATTACTTTAAAGTATTCCTATGAGATTAAAGATTTTATTCGTGCCCAAAAAAAGGCATTTAAAAAACATAATCTAACGCCAATCTCTACGGCTCATATTTTCGAAAAATATACAGGGTGTACCTTAAATCATTTACAAGATGAGAAACAACAGAATAGATTTGTTACAGAAGATCAGTATGATAAAGTAATCGATGTATATGATCATTATGCTTGTATCAGAGATAATTCTTTCAATTACTTTTACTGGCAATTTTTTAAAAATAAAACAGAGAGAAACTCGTGGTTGGATGCTTTTGAAAACAAAACGGATCACCTTTATCAGTCCGATTTTGAAGGAATTTTGGAACATTCCAATATGTATTTAAAAACGAAAAACGAAAATTGGAATGTTTTAAAAAGAGCGTATTTTTCTAATCCTGCAATTAAATCATCCTTCTGGAGTTCTCATCAAGTCACTGCATTCAATCAATTTCCATTAAATATTCAGGAACAGGTAAAAGTAGATGAGGATTATATTTTTACAGGTCCATCTGAAAGTGATGCCAAAGGCCACATTTTTGTAGTTAAAGGAGATGTTGAAGTAAATGGTAATTTGATTTTTAAAAAGAACAAAGAAGATTTCGTTATCATAGATGGTAACGTTAAAGCTAAAAATTTAATTATTGTTGATGCTCCAGAATTCATCTATATTAAAGGGAAAATGGAGATTGAAAATATTACGCTAAACCATTCTCATTTAAAATGTGTGAATGCTACAACTAAAATTCTAATGCATGATTCTAGTGATGTTCTTGATTTGAAAACAAACATAAGTTACCAAAATGAAGTTTCTTTTTACAGTAAAAATATAATTGATCCATCTATTGTAGATAAAGAAACGTATAGTTTTGTTCGATGGGATGGAGAGAAAATTCTTTCTTTATTAGAAGAGAATAAGCCATTTTTGGCGGAAGTTTTTGATGAATCAGAAACGGATTTACAAGAGTATTATCAACGGAAGTTTGAAGAAAGGATGTTGGACTGGGGATATTTTTATCCTGAATATGCTGGTTGTGATTTCTTAGGTGTTTATAACGATTCGGAAATAAAAGGTAAGGCAATTTATCCTGAAAGTGGAGATTGGGTTGTACATGATTACCGTGGGAAAAGTGGTACTTATGGAATTAGTCATGAAGATTTTTCTATTAATAATATTCGTTTAAAAAAGCCTAGTAAATACGATGTTAATTATAAAGATAAACCAATAGATTTACTGGTAAATGCAGAAGAATTGATGACCCGCTATCAATCTATTTGTATGTTATATACCAATTGGGAACATCGAACTAGTCCATCTTTTTATTTTGAAACACATGAAAAAGTAACGGAGGCTTACGAAAAAGAAAAGTTAGCATTTGTGAATGACCCTCATTTAGCTCTGTATTGGTTAAATCATTTTGGAGCATCTTTAGATACTCGTTTTAATGAGGTAGTACAAGTTATTGAAACTAATAATTTAATAGATAAATTGCCTATTTTAAGAGAACCTCTAGCCTTTTTTCAACATACAGACGCATTTTATGAATTGCCAATTAACAATAATAAAGAACTTTTTCTTTTAAGACGATCCTATGTAGTCCATAATGAGCATGCTTATAAAAATTACCAAGCAAATAATTTAAAACTCTGGCTTTTATCTATTACCCTATACCCAAAAGTAGAAGAACAACTTATTGTACGCATGCGTTGGCTAAAAAATAATCTGACTAAATGTGAAAATTGGGATGATTTTGATAAAATACTAGAGGAAAAACATAAAAAGATTCCTTTAATGGCTTATGTTTTAGCCTGTAACCCAAACACAAATGATTCGGATAAAACAAATTATGCACATTTATTAATTAAGGAGTTACTGGAGTATAAAAATCATTTTAAATCGCCGCACAAAAAATCCTTTGCAGAAGTATTGCTTTGGGATATTCGTCATTTTGTTGAAGATAAATCTTTATTAAAGAAAGCTGTAGATTTTTATTTTGAAGGTAATACAATCAGTTATATTTATATGGATATTCAAAATGTATTGGGAATAGAAACCATGCAAATAAAATCGATTAAAGAGGGATTAAGTACTCTTAATGATTTGTATAAAAATTATGATTCAAAAAAACTCTCGGAAGAAGAGATAATAAAATACAGAATACAATTGGCTGATATTCTGGATAAATTTGATGATAAAACGGTTTTAGAAATTATTAAAAACATTAAGCACCGAGAAATGGCTAAACATGCCTTTGTTTGGGCTTGGGATGGTAGTTTATCTACTAAAACGGACATTGTCATTAAGTTATTTGTGGATTTAGAATTGGGTACTTATGATATTAATACTCGTTTTTATCCAAAGTTTCCTGCTTTTATCAATGGGGAGACCTTGGAGAATTTTGAATTGATAAAAACATTGATGCATTTACCTGAATCTAGTTTTAGAAACGATTCAGTTTGGGAAAAGTCAAAAAAAACAGCTACCATGTTTTTATTGAATCATGTGCATTTGCCAAATGTTTTCGATTTTATTTTCAAAACATTAAAACAAAAACCTACTCTAGAAAATATACATTTAATTAATGCTATTCACACCAATTTATTAACTACAGAATATGAAAGTAAAATCAATTCTTCTTTAAAATTATCAAAGGAGAATATGGAATCCATTTTGGATGCTATCTGTCAAGTATTTTTGGATTATGGTTATTCAGCTGATGCTTACCGAAGCATTTATTATTGTGCAAATCCTCTCGCAAAGGAATGGGTTGTTAATAAAATGAATGATGAAAAATGGATGTTGAAATTTTCTACAATCCCAACCAATTACGATCCACTCAATGAAGAATTAAAAAATGCATTCGAATCAGCTTTGGAGTTTATGGACGAATAAAAGGATTTGTGATAAAATCAGGGAATAGAATTTATAGCTAATATGTTTTTTTTTAAAAAAGTACCACCAAAAATTGTTCTTTTATTTTTGGTGGTATTGTATAGAAAATGAATTAGGCCTTGGAATAATTTGGTAATGTAAACTCAAAGATACTTCCTTCATTTGGTTTACTAATCACTTGTATTTTACCTTCATGTAAATCAATTATTTTCTTTACAATGGCCAATCCTAATCCTGCTCCACGTTGTTTTTCACGACTTTCACCTTGTTTAAAACGGTCAAAAATATGAGCTTGGTCTTCTTGATTAATTCCTGGGCCATCGTCTTTTACACGAACTAATACTTGTTTTTTATTATGCTCTATAATAAGCGCAATATTCCCATTTTCAGGCGTGAATTTTATAGCATTGTCCAATAAATTTTGGATGGCCCGTTCTACCAAACTAATATCTGCAAATATTAATGGTGTTTTACCTTTCACGTCTACAGAAAGGTTTATGTTTTTATCTTTTGTAAGAATGGAATATTTTGCATGCAAATCATATACTAGATCTGTAATAGGGAACACCTCTTTATGTGGTTTTATTTGTTTTGCCTCCAGTTTAGAATATTCAAAAAGTTGAGAAACCAATCGCGATAGTTGCTTAATACTATTTTCTATTGTAATGATGTATTTCTGTGTTTCTTCACTACCCAATTCATCCTTTTTCATTTGAATAGTTTCTATATAACCTTGCATTATAGCAAGTGGAGTTCTTAAATCGTGAGAAACGTTTGCTATGAGTTCGCGTCTTAAAACATCTACAGATTTTATTTCTTCAATATTTTTCGAAATTGTATCGGCCATATCATTATAAGTGAGGGCTAAGGTAGATAAATCAGATTCTTCTGCATTCGGAATACGACTTTCATAATCTCCTTCTTGAAATCTATTGACTTGAAAAATGATTTCACGCAGGTTTTTGGTTAAAAACATAACGGCTAACCACCCAGCGAGTCCAGCAAAAATCATAGTTAGAATAAAAGCAGTTAGTCCTAGTTTTGTATAATAGCTTGTTTCTAGAGAATTACTCACATTAACAAATGCTTCACCGGCTAAAACAATATAAATATATCCTTCGTGTCCGTGTTGTTTAAATTCGGCTACAGAAAATATTTTTTTCTCTCCTGGGTTTCTTGGGTCATCTCCTAATATATATTCTTGACCTTTTGCCTTTAAATATTTTTTGACGGGGACGAGGTCTATTTTTTTAGCAGGTTCATTTGGGTTTGAATGATCTAGAACGACAGAGTATTGAATTTCCCCACTTTTAGAGACTAAATAAACCTCAATACTTCGGTTTACAGCCATCATATCGTGCATAATATCACCAAAGAATGGTTTATTTATTTTTCCATTGTCTAAAAAAGGCGAGGCATTTTGAAACTTTTCTTCAATGAGGTGATTGGCTATATCTGAATTAATTTTTTGAGAAGTTTCTTCGTATAAATGTTTACTTACATAAAAGGTTGTGAGTATATATGTAAGTCCCATTAATGTAACAATAATGAAAAAGGTTAAACTCAATTTTCTTATGAGTCGGTTTGATACAGTTTGTGAATTTTTCATGGTTTAATTAATTTCTTCGTTAAATTTATAACCAATTCCCCAACTGGTAATAATATATTTTGGATTAGCCATGTCGTCTTCAATTTTTGACCTCAATCTATTAATGTGTGAATTAACAGTATGTTCATAACCATCAAAATCATAACCCCATATTAAATTAAGTAAATCGGATCTGCTGTAACTTTTACCTGGTTTGGATGCCATTAACACCAGTAAGTCGAATTCTTTTGGTGATAAATCTATTTTGGTTGAATGTTTAACAACCTTTCGTTTTTCTCTATCTATGGTTAAGCCATCAAATTTTAGTACACCTTGAGATTCTTCCTCATCGGCATTGTTCATGTTTGTTCTTCTAAAAATAGCCTTTATTCTTGCAATTAACTCTCTTACACTAAATGGCTTTGTAATGTAATCATCGGCACCAATTTCTAATCCAAGCACCCGATCAATTTCTTCGGATTTTGCAGTTAACATAATTATAGGCGTATTTTGCTCGGCTCTTACCTTTTGGCAAACCTGGAATCCATCCATTTTGGGCATGGAAACATCCAAAATCATTAAATCTGGTTTTTCTTTTAATGCCAACTCTAGTCCTTTTTCACCATCATAGGCTTTAAGTACTTTACAATCCAAATCGTTTATATGAATTTCTAATAAGTCCACAATCGCCTTATCATCTTCTACTATCAAAACAGTTTTCATCAATATCTTTTTCTAAGAAATTATCTATACAATATACGTTTTTATTGATACTTGTAAATATTGTAAATAAATATCACAAACCTATCACAAGTTAATATATGGTTTTAATGACTTGAATTTATTGAGAAAAAAGTGGATTTGATTAAATAATCGTTTAATAGCTGTGAACGAATGTTTAAATCTTTGTGACTTCTTTGGGATACTTTACGAGTTACTTTGTCTCAAGAAAAAAATATTAACAAACATATAGCGTCATGAAAACATTTTTTAAAACAGCTTTAGTCTTATCATTAGTTTCGGCATTTGCCATTTCTTGTAGTAAAGATGATAGCTCGGATTCATCCTCTTCAACAACAGGTCTAAAATTAGATATTAATGGATTAGAGAACCTCGGTTCTGATTTTGTTTACGAAGGATGGATGATGGTAGATGGATCTCCAGTGACTACTGGTCGATTTACTGTTAATGATATGGGGGTACTTTCTCAATCTACATTTGATTTAAACTCAACACAATTAAGCTCAGCCACAGCATTTATTTTAACAATTGAACCAGCAACTGGAGATGACCCTGCTCCAAGTGATGTTCATATTTTAGCCGGAGACTTTTCTGGAGACTCCGGTACTATGAAAGTAGATCATGCTGCTGCCTTAGGGAATGATTTTTCTTCTGCAATGGGGAAATTTATTTTAGCAACCCCATCAACATCAGATATGACAGATGAAAATGAAGGGGTTTGGTTTTTAGATAACTCAAGTGGTTCGGCCATGACAGGATTAAATTTACCAACATTACCAAGTGGATGGGTATATGAAGGATGGGCTGTAATTGATGGGCAAGCCATTTCTACAGGTCGATTTACAGATGCTGCCATGGCAGATATGGATGGTAATCCTTATAAAGGTGCAGATGCAAATCCGCCAGGATTTCCAGGAGAAGATTTTATTATGGGTATGTCAAATGGTGTAGACTTATCTGGAGATGATCATATTGCTAAAGTGGTTGTTTCTATAGAGCCTAAGGTTGATAATAGTCCGGCGCCTTTTACACTAAAACCATTGGTAAGTGCTGATCTTACAGCAATGTCACCAACACATATGGCAACCACATTAAACCAAAACTTAGGATTCCCAACGGGAACTTTTGAAAGATAAACCTGAAATCTATACATTATACTAGATTTTCTCTATGGTCTTAACATCTTAAGGTGTTAAGACCATTTATGTTTTATAGACATATAGAATTAATGATTTTGCTGTGTATTTATTTCTATATTTGCTGAAAGAAATTTCTAGAATAAATGTCTATTATAAGTGTTATAGTACCAATTTATAATGTTGAAAAGTATTTAGATAAGTGTTTGAATTCGATTAGAAATCAAACCTATCAAAAACTTGAAATTATACTCGTTAATGATGGTAGCCCCGATCATTCATCAGAAATTATGGAAAGACATAAAAAGGATGATGATCGGATCAAAATCGTTAATAAAAAAAATGGAGGTCTTTCTTCAGCCAGAAATGCTGGAATAAAAACTTCTACAGGTGATTATTTAGCCTTTATTGACAGTGATGATTGGATAGATCTGGATATGATGGAGAAATTACATACCTCTATCGTAAAGCAAAAATCTGATGTTGCTGTATGCGATGTAAGAACGGAATATGAAAATGGAGCTTTAAAAGCTGAATTAAAACAAGGTGTCGAATTTTCTGACGTAATTGATGTTAGTGAACACCCAGATGCATATATGTCTTTTGATTGTTTTGCTTGTAATAAATTGTACAAACGTACGCTCTTTGTAGATCAAAATATTTCTTTTCCAGAAGGACTTTTGTATGAAGATATCGCCACTTTTCCCCGAATTTTTGCACGTATCAGCAAAATAAGTTTAGTTAGGGAACAGCTGTATCATTATATCGTACGATCTGGAGCTATAACTCAAACCTTTAAGATAAAAGGCTTAGACTATTTAAAAGTTACAGAAATTGTCGAGAACGACTATAAAAAATTAAATAATAAAAAGCTTTTATCAACATTAGATGCTTTTAAAATAACTCATAATTTCTACAGTCTTTCAATAAATTGTTGTTGGATACCGATAAAGGAAGATCGGAACTTAGCTATTAACACATTAAAATCATACATCAAAAATCAGAAATGGACTTGGAAACAAGTCAAAAATGCTGGATATGCCAATACTACTTTTTTTAATAAAAGATCTAAGGCCCAGCGCATGTTTTATTTTGTTTTTTGGCATTGTACTTCAGTGTTAAAGATAATATTGTCTATCTTTCATAAAATAAAAAGTTAGTATGTGTGGAATTTTTGGTGCAATAAACACCGCAAAAATAAATACCAACGAAATTAAATCGGCCCTATTTCATAGAGGTCCCGATGCTCAAGAGTTTATTCAAGAAGATAATGTTTTTTTATACCATTTTCGATTATCAATTCTTGATTTAGAAGGTGGGAAACAACCCATGTCTTATAAACATTTCCATATTATCTGGAATGGCGAAATATATAATCATCAGGATCTTAGGGAAAAATATAATTTAAAATGTACAACGTCTTCAGATACAGAAACTCTACTTCATTTATTTGATTTAAATGGTTTGGATATGTTTCAAGATTTGGAAGGCATGTTCGCTTTGGCGATATACGATTCAAAAAATAAAAAAGTCATCTTATCTCGTGATCGAGCAGGGAAAAAACCACTTTATTATTTTTCTAAAGACAAAACATTTGTTTTTGCTTCGGAATATAATGCATTAAATGCTCAGTGTCATTTAGAAATTAATGAACAAGCACTTTATGAATATATAGAACCAACCTATTTTTATAAAGAAGCCACTCCATATTTACACACACACACATTAAATGGAGGCGATTATATAGAATACGATACAGAAAAACATACTTGGGAGAAACATACATGGTGGGATATTTCTACTTTTTATAATAAAAAAAGCAAGGATACTTTTAATGAAGCCCTAAACAAGACTGATGAATTATTAAGAGCAGCCATAAAAAGACGATTAGATTCTTCTGACCTTGAAGTTGCTAGTTTCTTAAGTGGTGGAATTGATAGTGGTTTGGTTACAGCTATTGCCAGTGAATATTATCCTAAATTAAAAACCTTCACAGTAGCCTTTGAAGGGACTTTTGATGAATCGGGATTGGCTGAGCAGGTTGCTGCAAAATACAATACAGATCATCATACCATACATATATCGTTTGATGATTTGGAAAATGATATTGAAGATATTATTTTACAATATGGCTTTCCTTTTTTCGACACCTCTTGCATTCCGAGTTATTACGTTGCTAAAGAGGCAAAAAAATACGTAACCGTTGTTTTAAATGGAGATGGTGCCGATGAGTTGTTTGGAGGATATAGACGTTCTGTACCTTATGCAAAATTCGACTTTTTTAAAGAAAATAAACTTGTCGAAAAATCTGCAAAGTTGATTAATACCATGTTACCTACTCCTAAAAATAAAAGGAGTAAGTATAATTATATATACAGATTAACCGATTTGGCCTCTCAAAAAGGTGTTGCTAAATATTTTGCATCAACTTATGATTTGTATAGTGGGTTTGAAGATCAGGCCTTAGTGAAAAGAGCTGTCAATAAACAATTTTTAGACGATTTTAATCGCATTAATAGTACTGACAATTCGGGATTAAGTAAGTTACTCGAATTTGATTTTATAGGACCTCTTTTTGGAGATCTATTAGTGAAAATGGATATGGCAACCATGCATAATTCTTTAGAAGGAAGGAGTCCTTTTTTAGCAAAGGATTTATTAGAGTACATTCCAACTATCGATGATTCTTTTAAAATAAAAGGAACGACTACAAAATACATATTAAGAGAATTAGCGAAAAAATATTTGCCAGAAACAATAATATCTCAACCTAAAAGAGGATTTGAAATTCCTTTGAAAGACTGGGTGAATGGAGTTTTGAAAAATAAAATAGAATCGTATTTGTTTGCAGATGATGTATATTGGGTTAATTTTGTAAAAGAAGATTTTTTTAATAAAATATATCATCGCCAAATTGATTTTTCAGAAGAAAGACGCGCTAAGATTATTTATCAACTTTTTGTTTTAGAATTATGGCACAAAAAGAGATGAACAAACAAAAGAGAATATTAATTGTTGTAAATTCAGATTGGTTTTTTTTATCGCATAGATTGCCTATTGCCATTGAAGCGAAAAAACAAGGCTTTGATGTGCACATTTCTTCAAGAGATAATGGTTTAGCAGGAGAAATAGAAAGTTATGGTTTTACATTTCATGAATTGCCAATTTCATGTTCGGGAACAAATCCTATCGAAGAACTTTTGGCTGCAAAACATTTTGTAACCTTTTACAAAAAAATTAAACCAGACCTTGTACATCATGTAACACTAAAACCGGTCGTTTATGGATCTTTGGCAGCAAGAATTTTAAACATTCCAACCTTAAATGCATTAAGTGGAATGGGATATGTTTTTACATCTCATGGTGGTAAATTATTGCCCTTTATTATTAAGAATTTTATAAAATTAGGATGGAAACCTGGATTAACCCATGTTATTTTTCAAAATCCTGATGATCGGAAACAAGTTGAAGATTTAGGGCTTTTAAAAAATATTCCAACAACTTTAATAAAAGGTTCTGGTGTCGATTTGGATGAGTTTAATTTTAGTGAGCTACCATTAAATTCGCATCCAAAACGAGTTGTTTTACCTGCTCGATTACTTTTTGATAAAGGGATTAGAGAATTTAAAGAAGCAGCTGTACTATTAAAAGAAAAATGGCAGGGGAAAGTTATTTTCCAATTGGCTGGTGATACAGATTTTGGAAATCGAACATCAATAACGGAAGAAGAATTAAAAACTTGGGAAGATCCTGGGTATTTTGAATGGATTGGATATCAGAAAAACGTGGTTGAATTGTTAAAACAATCTTACCTTGTAGTTTTGCCTTCTTATAGAGAAGGTTTACCAAAATCTCTAATTGAAGCAAATGCTTCAGGACGTCCTATTGTAACAACAGATACGGTAGGTTGTAGAGAATGTGTAATTCCAAATTACAACGGATTACTCGCAAAATTGCAGGATGTCGATGATTTAAGTCGTCAAATCGATACTATATTATCAGATGAAGAATTAGCGATTAAAATGTCGAGAAATGCCCGCATCTTTGCAGAACAAGAATTTTCTATAACTAAAGTTGTATCAAAACATATAGAACTCTACAATAAATTACTAAGTTAATGGAGTATTATTTAATTAATTTATACTTTCCTTATGTTTTAGCTTTTCTACTGGCGGCTGTAATTGTTTATAAATCAATACCAGCAATCATTAGAGTAGCAAAGCTTAAACATTTGTATGATGAACCTGATGAGGAAAGGAAAGTCTCAAAAGAAATTGTACCAACCTTAGGAGGAATGGCAATCTTTTTAGGGTTTATTATTTCTGTTGTTCTTTCTTCGTTTCGAATGGAGTTTTTGGAACTTAGATATATTGTTGTGGCTCTTGTAATAATGCTATTTGTTGGACTTAAGGATGATATTTTATACATATCTCCAAAAAGTAAACTCATTGGTCAAATTTTGGTGGCTTTTATTTTAGTGGTTTTTGCTAATGTGAGATTTACATCTTTACATGGTTTACTAGGCCTCGAAGAAATAAATTATTGGGTGAGTGTGCCGTTAAGCATGTTTGCAATTACTGTTTTGACAAATTCTCTAAATTTAATTGATGGTATTGATGGTTTGTGCTCAGGAATTGGTTTTACTGCAGCTTCTTTATTTGCATTACTGTTTTATTTAAATGACGAAATTGAATTTACATTAATTGGGATGGCTCTGGCTGGTTCTTTATTTTCATTTTTTATTTACAATGTATTTGGTTTAAAAAACAAAATATTTATGGGTGACACAGGTTCATTACTTATAGGTTTTGTTCTATCTATAATGACCATAAAGTTTAATGAAATCCCTTTTACAGACCATAGAACATTTGAAGTTATTGAGGTCATAAGTGTTTCTTTTGCAATAATGATTGTACCTATTATGGATACATTACGTGTGTTTTCATTAAGGATTGCACGAGGAGATTCACCTTTTACCGCAGATCGAATTCATACCCATCATCAATTACTCGATTTGGGATTTACCCATTTTCAATCAAGTTTAATTTATATTTTGTATAATATTTTATTTTTTGCTTATACAATGGTATTACAACATTATTTAGATAACTATGTGTTACTTATTGTATTGATTGTTTCGGCTTTAATAGCCATTAGTATTCCATCCTTTATGATCAAAAGAGGTATGGGAAAGAAAAAATTACAAAATGGATTGAAAAATCATGGATTTAATAGATTTTTTAGGCAAATGGCAGAAAAGTCTAAAACCAGTTAATTACATTTTATGAAAACATTACTTACAGGGTTTATAAGCTTAGCATTCATTCAAATTGGATTTTCACAAATTTCTGATTATGAAAGAACAACATTTAATGAAGCATATTTATTAGGTCAAAACGAAAGTAAATTATATTCGGATACCAATGCCGAATATATTCATACATCAATTAAACCATATCGTCCAGCTACATTAATTAAATACATCTCACCAGCAGAAGTTGAATATTCTTATAAAGATTTGCCTGATAGAAGTTGGTTGGCTAGAAAGCTATTTCATCAGGATCTTATTAGATACCATTCTGAAGAAGAGCAGTTTGATATTCGCATTAATCCACTAATGAATTTTGGAATGATCCGTGATGAAAATCTAGGCGTCTTTAATGGTGTTAGTTTACATCCAAGCGCTGTTGTAGATCCAACGAATAAAACAGGATTTGTAAACACAAGAGGAATTCAAATTTTAGGACAATTGGGAGAACGCTTTTCTTTTTATACAGAATTGTATGAAAATCAGGTTGATTTACCTGGCTATGTCAAAGATTGGTCTGTACAGAATAATTTAGTTGTACCAGGAGCCGGAATTGTGGATTTCTTAACGAATGATCAATACGATTACCTTTTAGCTTCTGGCTATATACAGTACCGTTCAAAAAAGTATTTTACATTCGAATTCGGAACTGGGAAAAATTTTATTGGAGATGGGTATAGATCTCTTTTACTGTCAGATAATGCGCCAATAAGCCCGTATCTTAAAATTACTACAGAATTTGGTAAGGTTAAATATATGAACTTATATACGAAATACCTTGATGTAAACCCTTCGGTGAATGATGATAATCATTACTCGAAATGGGCCGCTAGTCATTATTTAACATTTAATTTAGGTAAACGATTAAGTCTAGGTGTTTTTGAATCTACAATGTGGGGAGATCGTGAAAATCAAAGAGGATATGATATTACCTATTTAAACCCAATTATTTTTTACCGTAGTTTAGAGTTTTTAAATGGTTCTGAAGGTGTAAATGTTCTTTTAGGAGGAAATGCACAATATAAACTATCAGATTCTTATGCACTGTATGGTCAATTTATTTTAGATGAATTTAAGATCAATGAATTTTTTGCTGGGAACGGATATTGGGGAAATAAATACGGGTTTCAACTAGGAGTTAAAGGATTTAATGTGCTTAAGGTGAAAAACCTTAATATAACTTCTGAGATAAATTATGTGAGGCCATTTACCTACTCTCATGAAACGAGTAACTCTCCAAATTTAGGTGGATTATCGAATTATGGACATCTTAATCAAAGTTTAGCGCATCCGTTAGGTGCCAATTTTTTCGAATGGATTTCTACAGGATCATACCAGTATAACCGATGGGTTGTAAACGGAGAACTCATGATCGCAACCAAAGGTTTCGATAATCCTGGAGAGAATTTTGGTGGTGATATCTACCAAAGTAATCTTTACGGAAATAGACCATTAGGAGATTATGGTTATGATAATATAAGTGGAAATAAAGCTAATATATTTTTACTGTCCGGAAGGGTAGGATATATTGTAAACCCTGTGTATAATTTAAAATTTGAAGCAGGTATTACTATAAGAGAATTTAGTCCAGAAGTGGAAACTTCAACGCTAAAAAAACGATCGGATGTTATCTTTACTTTTGGATTAAAAACAGATTTGTTTAAGAATTCTAATAAGTTTTAAATACTCATTATAAATAAAACGTAAAAAAAGGCATTAGAATAAAATTTCTAACGCCTTTTTTTGTGTTTAATCAAGTTGTATTACTCAGACAACTCAGCTTCTAGTTCTTCGTTTTGTTTATCAATTTTCTTTTTTAGAGCATTTTTGTAGTCAATCATTTTCTGACGAACGTCTAAATCGCTTGCTCCTAGAATTTGAGCAGCCAAAAGTCCTGCATTTTTTGCTCCATTTAAAGCTACAGTTGCTACTGGTACTCCACCAGGCATTTGAAGAATAGAAAGAACAGAATCCCAACCATCAATAGAATTGCTTGATTTAACAGGAACTCCAATTACAGGTAATGGGCTTAAAGAAGCAACCATTCCTGGTAAATGCGCAGCTCCACCAGCTCCAGCAACAATAACTTGAATACCTCTTTCATGAGCAGATTTAGCATAATCGAACATCCAATCTGGAGTTCGGTGTGCCGAAACAATTTTCACTTCTACTTCAATACCTAATTCTTTTAAAGCATCTATACCTTCTTGCATTACCGGAAGGTCAGACTTACTTCCCATAATAATTCCAACTCTTGCAGCCATAATTTATTTTGTTTTTACTTTTAATGTTTTTTTTACTAGTCTTGCTTTCTCTTTTGCTTCCTCCAACGTTTCGGCAATAACGGTAACATGACCCATTTTTCGGTAAGATTTTGTGTCTTGTTTTCCGTAAATATGAACATTTACACCTGGAATGTCTAAAACGTCTTCTAACCCTTCATAATAAACAGGTCCGTTAAAATCTTTTTCGCCTAATAAATTTACCATAACCGAAGGATGAGTAATAGTGGTATTTCCTAGTGGTAAGTTTAATATAGATCTTAAGTGCTGTTCATATTGCGAGGTCACATTTCCTTCTATGGTTTGATGACCACTATTATGTGGCCTTGGAGCAACCTCGTTAACCAAAACTTCACCAGATTTGGTAACAAACATTTCTACAGCTAACAGACCTACCATTTCCAATTTTGAAATGACGTTTACAGCAATTTCTGTTGCTTTGTTTTTTATATTGTCAGATAAGTTTGCAGGTGAGAATAGAAACTCTACTAAATTCGCTTCTTCAGAAAATTCCATATCTACCATCGGAAAAGTTTTCACTTCACCTTTTTCATTACGCGCAACAATAACAGAAATTTCGGTTTCAAACTCGACTAAATCTTCTAATATAGAAGGACCTTCTAATGCTTTAGAGATATCATCGTTAGATTTTAGAACACAAACACCTTGGCCGTCATATCCACCTTTACGCAATTTCTGAACCCTTGGCTTTTCTTCTAAATATCCTGATATGGCATTTGTTGTTTCTACAAATACAAAGTCAGAAGTTGGAATATTGTTTTCTTTATAAAAAGATTTTTGAAGTCCTTTATCTTGAATAAGTTCAATAATATGGGGTTGAGGAAATATTTTTACACCTTCTTTTTCTAAGTCTTTTAATGCTTTTGTGTTGACATGTTCAATTTCTATGGTAACAATGTCTTTGTTTTTACCAAAATTGTAAACAGCATCATAATCTGTTAATGAGCCTTGAGAGAAGTGAGTAGAAACTCGAGAACAAGGTGCATTAATTGCAGGATCCATAAAGTACAAATGGATATCTAAATCTAAAGACGCCTGAAAAAGCATTCTTCCCAATTGTCCTCCTCCAAGAACACCTATTTTGAAATTTTCTGAATAAAAACTTGCCATTTTGTTCAATTATCTGTGTTTAGTGCAAATATAATTTTCTAATTCGATAAATACGATGGATTGGTTATAAACCTAATTGTAAATTAATTTTAGAATTGTTGATAAAGCATAAATTGATTATTTCTGTTTCATTAAAAAAATTATCTTTGGTATTCATTTGCTAAGGTAGTTTAAACATATTTTATAAAGCTACACTTTGTTATAATATAATATTGTTTTATGTATAAAAATAAGGCTTTGAGAATTATTTGTAAACAGTTTAATTTTGCTGTTATACTGCTTTTTTACGCTTTGTTTTTCTGTTTTTCA
>JBMYWP010000068.1:0-20053 GCA_049607525.1 Flavobacteriales bacterium | reverse complement strand
TTATCCTTGTTTATGTTCAACTCACTATTGAATTGATACATTGCAAAGTAAAGGAAGCAATATGTGATAATAAGTATACTATACCTTTACTGTATGGTAAAGGTATTTTCAATATGCTTATTTATAAGGATTTAATAATCTCAAGGATCCTATCTGCATCTTGAGGATTATTTGATATTGAAGATTTTGACTGTTTAATATTTTTTAGTGGATTACCATAGGAATCTCTAAAAACGTATTTTATATGTTTATTCAAATCAAGAATAATACTAGAATGGAGGAAGTTGTTTTCAATAAGCTGTTCTAAAAAGAAAATCAATGATTTTTTATTTGTTGACTTATTTTTTGCAATTATTTTCCATTTTATACCTTCATTTATATTTTTACCACTAAAGGCATTAATGAAATTTTCTTTTTCACATTCAATAATAGGGTTGTTTGAAGTGAGCATTTTATACAATTTTTCTATTGTAAGATTCGGATTTGAAGATAGTATATTAAAGAAATAATTATAGGTCTTACTTTTGTTAGTTGTTTTCGATACTAATTCTGAAATTAAAGAATTTATGTGGTTGTCTATTTTTTTGTAAAATTTCTCTAGAAAGTTAAATTCAAAATATGCTTGTTTGTTTTTTATTATTGCTAATTGAGAATTTAAAAAAAGTATTAATGATTCAATTTCTCTAGGGTTATTCATCCTTTTTAGAATTTCCATGTCAATAAAATCAATTGTTTTATCTATAATCAGATTTAACTCTTCTTTTACAAGGATTTCCAAAGAGAATACTTTTGATATTCCACAATCGGTATATTTAACTACATAATTTTCCATATCTATTTCATTGATTTCACCTAAGAGTTGGAGCTTACCATTTTTATCTTCAGTTAAAGTAATTAAATCAACAGGGGTATTGTAAAATTTGAAATATTCTAATTGTTTGTAAATCTCAACATCTAGGAAAATATGGTGTAAAGAAAGTGGTGATATATTTTTCATAAAAACAAAAATATAAAAATGTTGGACCTATGTTGGACCCAAAAGCAAAAAAAAACACCTACATTTCTGTAAGTGTTTGATTTTAAAAGTGGTCCCACAAGGGCTCGAACCTTGGACCCCCTGATTATGAGTCAGGTGCTCTAACCAACTGAGCTATGAGACCATTTCGTTTTTTATAGAAGACGAATGCTTGTCTAATTAGATGTGGTGATGTATATCACCGTCCTAATTGGAATGCAATATTAAGGCATTTTTTTTATTCGTACAAACATATTTCGAAAAAATCTTGCGACTTTTTTTACATTTGTAAGAAAATGAAATCATGGCTAAACTCTCATATTTACTAATAGACTTAGGCGCTGTAATTTACGATATAGACTATCAAAAAACAATAGATGCGATGTCTGAATTATTCAAAGAAAATTTATCTGATTTTTTTTCAAAAAAACAACAATGGGAGCAAGTCGACGCTTTTGAAGAAGGAAAAATAAGCGGAAAAGACTTCTGTGAATTCTTAAAACAGACTTTTAGTTCATCGGGTATAAATAATAAGGATATAGAAAATGCTTGGAATGCATTGTTAATTGGATTTCGAAAATCAACAGTAGCTTACTTGGAAACTTTATCTAAAACCACGGATCTATTTTTGTTTTCAAATACAAATGAGTTTCACTATCAAGAACTATCTCAACGCGCCGGAAATGAATTTATGGACCGTTTTCATGCTTGTTTTAAAACCGTGTATTTGTCGCATACTTTAAATCAGCGTAAGCCAAATGTAAATGCTTTTCTTACCATTCTAAAGAAAGAAGGTTTACGTGCAGAAGATGGATTGTTTATTGACGACACGCTCAGACACGTGAAAGGTGCTCAAAATGCGGGTCTACAAACGTATCATTTTAAAGATGGCGATCGATTAGAAGATATTTTACCTAAATTAATGTAATGTTTTAAGGTTTATACTCTGGATTATTGATGAAGTCAGGATCGGATAGGGTTTTTAGAAATGCTAGAAGATATTTTTTCTCATCTGGTGTTAATAAAAGTCCGAATTCCGAATTTTTCATATCCGGGTCGAGCGTTAAGCTTTTATGCCCTCCTGTATTGTAGTGTTCAATAACTTCTTCCAAGGTGTTAAAACGGCCGTCGTGCATATAGGGCGCCGTATAGATTAGGTTTCTTAGTGTTGGTGTTTTAAAACGTGCACGATCTACTGGGTTTCCTGTGGTTTGTTCTAACCCTAGATCGGTGATTCCATTTGTTGAATCGAGTCCGTTATTTCGAAATAGATAATCGGTGAAAAGTGGTTCGCCATGGCAATGAAAACAATCTGCTCCTCCTTGAGGCACACCACCTATTGGGCCTTCAATTCTAAACATGGTTAACCCAGCTAATTCGTCTGCTGTTAAATCCAGTTCGTTGCGTTTATATTTATCGTATTTGGAGTTGAAAGAAACAATAGAGCGTAAAAACTGACTCAACGCTTTTGCAGCTTCAAATTTTGAAATGTTCTTTTTTTCAACATTAAAAGCGTTTTTAAATAATTTAGGGTAGGTGTTGTCGGCTTTTATTTCTTCGATGGCGTTAGACCATTCTTCATGCATTTCTATTGGGTCTTCTACAGGCATTAGAACTTGTTCTTCAAGTGTTTTTGCACGTCCATCCCAAAAGAAATCCTTATCGTTCCAAATAAGATTAAACAAAGGCATAGAGTTTCGAGTACCTTCTATATTGTCTATTCCTTTTTCAACCCTTAAATTGGTGGCAAAGGCTTGTTCCTGTTTATGGCAGCCATTGCAAGACATGGTATTGTCTCCACTTAGACGTTTATCATAAAATAATTTTTTACCTAAAGCCACACCTTCTTTGGTTAACGGATTTTCTGAATAGTTTGGGATTGCCGGAGAACCATCAGGTTTATTAAAGTCGAAGGGGGTAGTGCTAAAAGAATCGTCTGGTTTGCACGAGAAAATGAGAGACGAAAAAAGAAAAAGAACGATATAGCGCATAAAACTATTTTTTGTTAAAGTTACTGATATAAAACATATAACATACATTTTAAACAAAAAAAACACCCGATTAACAGGTGTTTTAGATATTATATAGGTGAAAAAAGATTTATTTTTTCTTTCTAGATTTTCTTACTTTCTCAAGTTTTCTGGTGTTTTGAGGTCCAGCGTGTCTTTGCATCTTTTTATCAATCATGGTGTTTCCTTTAGAAAATAATTGAGCTTTTTGCTCTCTTTTTTCTTGAATAATAGATAGCTTTTTCTCATCTACCATACATTCTTTAGGAACTTCAGTTATTTCGTAAGAAAAGTTGATGATTTCAAACAGTTCTTTCCAATTTTCGATTTCTTCTTCAGTTGCAAAGTGATATGTCAATCCACCTTCAATTCTATTGTCTTGATTAGATTGTAAAATGACATCTTCAACACGAAGTGGCATATCAAACTGAACAATTTGATGTGTCGTTTTTAAGTCAATTTCGTGTATGAATTGATGAGGGCAAATAAGTAGATTGAACATACCGTTGTTAAATTGCTCAATGTCATGCTCATTTTTTTCATCGGATTGATTGTTATGAACAATTCCGAAACTACCGATTGTGTTTTTTTCTAAAAATTGAGATAAAAGTGTAGCTGCTGATGAAGATCTTGTGTAAACCAACATTTTTTCTGTTGGGTCTAACTTGTTTACAAGATTCTTTATTAGTCTTACTTTGGTATGGTTGTTTGGTGTTTCATAAAGCTTACCTAAAACCAATGATGAGTCTATTGGCTCTAAATGATTGTCCATTCTATAGAAATCCACAAATTCCATATTTTCGGTAATCCAAGTCATTGGTTTCTCGAAAAAATGCTCCGAAAAGAAAATGTGTTGACACTTTACGGGAACTTCCATCAAAATATGATTTAATTCACCTTGATAGTTCTGATCGAATTGAAGATCGGCATTGTCTACCACAAAGTGTTTAAGATCGTTGAATTTGATTAAATTAGACATGAAAATATTCCACACTTTACCAGGAGTACCAAATACAATATCGAACCCCCCTTCAAGTCGGTCAATAATCCCAGACTGATCTAAACCTGATGCCAGTTCAATAGAACGTAGATCTGTGTGAGCACTTAACTCATGAAAACGTTCTTGAAGCCTTACAACGGCTTCTTTATTTGGTGCTAGTACCATGGCTCTGGCAACTTGACCTTGAGCATGAGACAACTTATAAACCAATCCTGTTAAATAGGCATCTTCCTTGGCAATATCCAATTGAGTACGTATAGCACAATTTTGTCCGCTATTGAATCGTTTTACAATTTTCAATTGATCTTTTGTAAAATCTTCGATTCCAGCTTCTGAAATTGAACCAAGAAGACGTTTGTTAAATTTTAGTTTCTCTAAGTACATGCGTGTATATTTTGTGCAAAACTATTCATAAAGTTTGTAACCCAAAACTTAATGCATAAAAAAAGTGATGCTTTATGCATCACTTTAGTAAATATGATCAGGTTTAGATTATTTTCTCATTAAATCTTTAGCTGAATTTTCAATTTTTTTAGTTTCTTTCACAACTTTAGCATCTAAAGATTTTACTTTCACTTTAGAATTAGAAATAGATTTAGTTACTTGTCTTTTACCTTCTTCTAACTTAGTTGTAGCTTCACCTTTTTTAGTGATTCCTGTAGATAATGCTTTTGTCTTTGTATCTTTCACTAAACCTTTTGTATTGGCAATAGCATCAGTACCTTTTACTTTAATAGCACTTGCTTTAGTAGCACCTTCAACAATAACTTCTTTAACTTCCATAGAAGTGTTTTTTACTTCTTTTTCTACTTTAGTTTTTACGTCTGTAGCTACTTTTTTAACTTGCTTTTCTACTTTTTCGACAGCACAACAAGCTTTTTTACAGTCAGACTTACATTGCTTAGAGCTTGTCATTGCTTTGTAAGTTCCATCTTTATATTCAGAAATTTTCTTCAATAAATCAGCTTCAGATACTTTAGATTTATCATAATTGATAAAAGCAGCCTTTTTATCAAAATCTACTTCTGCAGAAGATACACCTTCAGTTTCCGATAACATTTTTTCAATAGGCTTAGCGCATCCAATTGCACAAGTCATACCATCAATATCTGCACGTAAAAATGCCATTTCACTTACAGCGTTTTCTGATTTTGTAGGTTCTTTTGTTTTTGAATCTCCACATGAAACCATAACTGCCGATAATCCTAATACTGAGTATGCAAAGATACTTACTATTTGCTTTTTCATAATCGTTTCTATTTTTTACAAAAGTAATAAAATCATAGAAGTAATGCCAATTTTTCGACGAAGTTGTGTTTTTTAGAAATAATAACATAAGAAATCATCGTTTTTGTGTTAAATAAGTTAACCTTTTCTTAAATTGGCTATCCAAAATACTAAAAACTATTATGACTAAAACTTTAAAACTTTTAATTCTTGGGGCTCTTGCGGTTTCTTCTACTGTATCTATTGCACAAAATCATGAAACCAATAAAAAAGATGGTGGATATAAATTTTCTGTTGTGAAAAATTTAGACGCAACACCAGTGCAAAATCAAGGTAGAACAGGTACTTGTTGGAGTTTTTCTACATTGTCTTTTTTCGAATCGGAAGTGATGAGAATGGGGCATGGTGAGCATATTTTATCTGAAATGTTTATTGTAAGAAATACATATTTCGAAAAAGCAGTTCAGTATGTAAGAATGCATGGATCTATGAATTTTGGTGAAGGTGGAGCTTTTCATGATGTTTCTCATATTATTGATAAATATGGAATTGTTCCTGAATCGGAATATCATGATGTGGAAATTGGAAAAGGAAGTACGCGTAATCACAATGAATTAGAAAAAGTTTTAAAATCTACTTTAGATGGATTAATTAAGTCTAAAAAACTTTCTAAAAACTGGAAAAGTGCTATTAATGGAATTCTTGATGCTTATTTAGGAGCAGTGCCTTCGGAATTTAAAGTAAACGGAAAGACTTATAACGCTAAGTCATATGCAAAAAGTATTGGTTTAGTAGGATCAGATTATATTGGAATTTCATCTTATACTCACCACCCTTTCTATAGTTCTTTTGTATTGGAAGTGCCAGATAACTGGGCAAGTGGATCTGTATATAATGTACCTATGGAAGAAATGATGGACATGATGGATGACGCCATTATGAACGATTATACATTTGCTTGGGCAAGTGATGTTTCTGAAAAAGGATTTTCTTATAGAGACGGATTGGCTATTGTACCGGCCGAAGGTGTGAAAATAAAAAAGCAAGGTAGAGATAATAAGAATTTCAGCGACGCTGGTGCAAAAAAGGAATCTAATGCTTTTAATACGCCAATGGACGAAATGAAAATTACTCAAGAAATGCGTCAAGAAGCTTTCGATAATTTCGAAACAACAGATGACCATGGAATGCATATTACAGGAATCGTTAAAGATCAGAATGGAAAAAAATACTATATCGTAAAAAATTCTTGGGGTAACAAGAGTAACGATTGCGATGGGTATTTTTACGCTTCAACTCCTTTTGTACAATACAAAACAATGGATATCTTAATTCATAAAGATGCCATTTCAAAGAAAATGAAGAAAAAACTGGGATTATAATCACCAACAATAACAAATAAAAAAAGGCGATTCGAAATTTTGAATCGCCTTTTTTATTCAAAGTCTTTCAGAAATTAATAATATTGAAAAACAAAAAAACGCCCATTACTCAATTGAATAATGGACGTTTTATATAGGATTGGAAATGAATTAAATTCCAGTAAAATTCTGAGGTGTAATTGTTTTAAGTTGGGCCTTTAATTCATCCGATACATTTAAGGTATCAATAAAATTAGCAATAGAGCTTTGAGTTATGGCTTCATTTGTTCTTGTTAACTCTTTTAACGCCTCATACGGATTCGGGTAAGCTTCTCTTCTTAAGATTGTTTGAACTGCTTCTGCAACAACTGCCCAGTTCTTTTCTAAATCAGCATCAATAGCAGCTTCGTTTAACAACAATTTGTTTAAACCTTTTAATAAAGATTGAAAAGCGAGTGTTGTATGTGCCATAGGAACACCAATATTTCTTAATACAGTGGAGTCCGTTAAATCTCTTTGTAATCTTGAAATAGGTAACTTTGCCGATAAATGCTCGAATAAAGCGTTAGCCAATCCTAAATTTCCTTCAGAGTTTTCAAAATCAATCGGGTTTACTTTATGTGGCATTGCCGATGATCCTATTTCTCCTTTCTTTATTTTTTGCTTGAAGTAATCCATAGAAACATAAGTCCAGAAATCACGATCAAGATCGATTAAAATGGTATTTACGCGCTTACAAGCATCAAAAAATGCTGCTAAGTTGTCGTAATGTTCTATTTGTGTTGTTGGAAAAGAGTGCTTTAAACCTAAAGTGTTTTCAACAAACTTAGTTCCAAAATTTAACCAGTTTACTTCTGGAAATGCAATATGATGTGCATTGTAATTACCTGTAGCCCCACCAAATTTAGCCGAAAATGGGATTGCTAATATTTGTTCTTTCTGAGCTTTTAATCTCGTTACAAAAACTGCAATTTCTTTTCCTAAACGAGTAGGAGAGGCTGGTTGTCCATGTGTTTTTGCCAACATCGGAATATCTTTCCATTCATTAACTAAATGTTCTAAGGTAGAAATAACCTCATCTAATTTTGGTAAATATGATGTTTCAAAAGCTTCTTTTAACAATAAAGGTGTTGCTGTATTGTTAATGTCTTGAGAAGTTAATCCGAAATGGATAAATTCTTTATGAGCCTCTAATTTATGTCCAGCTAATTTTTCTTTAATGAAATATTCTACAGCTTTAACATCATGATTTGTTACTTTTTCAATATCTTTTACTCTTTGAGCATCGTCTAAAGACATTTCTAAATATATTGCACGAAGAAATTCACAATCTTCTTTCGAAAATTCTGGTACTTGGCTTACTTCTGATTCCGATAAAGCAATAAAATATTCGATTTCAATGCGAATTCTGTATTGAATTAGTGCTTTTTCCGAAAAAAACGGTTTTAAATCTGCCGTTTTACTTTCATATCGTCCATCAATTGGAGAGATTGCCTCTAAACTTGTCCAAGTCATAACTTATTGTTTGCGCTATTTTTGAGCGTTTATTAAAGTACGCGAAGTTAAACATTTGACTCGTCAATTAAACTATATATGTCTTAAAATTTAAAAATCCTTATCTTTATCGAAATTATAAGGAAATAAATAGGTTATTTTTTAGAAAACCAATACAAATTATAAGCATACTATTATGTTTAAAAAATTCAGATTAGCCTTAGGTAATTATTTTGTAGCCCATCGTTTTATATTTAAACACAAACTTTGGATTTATGCTATGGTACCTGCTATTATCAATATATGTTTGTTGTCTTCGCTTGTGTTTTTAGCACTTTCTATAAATGAGCAAATCAAACCTGCGATAGAGAATGCATTAGCTCAGCTGATCCCAGATTTTGATTCCATACGTTTGGTGACGAATTATTTCATCCAATTTATTGTAGATGTTAGTCTACTAGTAGGTTATTTTTTTGTGTATAAAAGTGTTGTATTAATTGTTTTATCACCCTTCTTAGCTTATTTATCGGAAAAAGTTGACAGTTTATATACAGGACGAGAATTTCCATTTAACGCCAAAGATTTGGCAAAGGATGTTTGGAGAGGGATTTTACTTTCTGTAAGAAATTCATGTATTGAGTTGTTTTTAATTTTCTTTTTCCTCCTTTTAGGTCTTATTATTCCAGTTTTGAGTCCCTTAACTACAATTTGTATTATTATTATAGAGAGTTATTATTTTGGTTTTGCCATGATGGATTATACCAATGAAAGAAAACGTTTGAATTCTAAAGAAAGTAGGCAGTATGTTCAAAAAAATAAAGCCTTAGCCCTAGGAAATGGTCTATTGTTTTATGGTATGTTTATTATACCTATTGTTGGTTGGATAATTGCTCCTATCTATGGAATTGTTGCCGGAACTTTAACGGTTCTTCAAAATGATAGTACACAAGCACCATATCATAAATCAATCGATTAAAACACTCTATTAAACGAAATCTTTGTTAGTATTTTGTTGGGATGTTCTTAATTTACCAAAGAATTATTCGTGTTAATTCGTTAACAAGTTATTTATATATAAATATTTCCATTATAAGAGAAAGAAACAATATTTCTTAAATACCAAAATACAATTGGTACCTATACATGAGTATTTGTATTAATTAATATATGTAAAAAAAATACATATTTAGTGTTTTGATAACCCCTACAAATTATAAATAATGACAAATGAAAAGACTGTTGAGTTTATATTGAATAAATATGAAATTCAAGGTCAATTTGAATCCCTATTCGCTCATGGAAAAATAGAGTGTTTAGAAAAAGGTTGTGTAATAAAACAGGCAGGTAAAAAAGAGCAACAATTCCGGATATTAATTAAAGGCGCAGCCATTGCCACCATTTATACTGACTCTGCCGAGAATTGTATCGATTTATTTTTTGAAGAAGAATTCTGTTTGGATATTTCTTCATTTATTCATCAAAAGAATTCAGAAATAGAAATTTCTCTAATAGAGGATTGTACTTTTTTTGTAATTAATTATACCAACTTTTTTGCTTTAGATGCATTAAACTCCGAAATTCTAAGCGTTGTTACAGATTTATTTTTCACAAGAAAACAAAATCAGCAAATAGGGTTGTTAAGTAAAACGCCTTTAGAAAGATTACAGGAACTTGAAAAAAAATATGGGCCACATTTATTCCGTATCCCAAAGTTTGCAATTGCTTCATACTTAGGAATAACACCTCAGAGTTTAAGCAGGTTGTTAAGAAAAACCCTATCAGTTAACTTGGGGTAAGTTTTTATTAGTGCACTTTTATTAGTTTAGCCGTGTTTTATGATTCGGGAAACTCATAAAGCTATATAACCCCTTATTCTATCTGAAAAATGTCCGAATTCTCATCTTCGGACATTTTTCTTTTTAATGTATTTTGAAATTACTCTTTGATATATTGTGAGTTGGGGTTTTCTCCAATCAACGTTAAAAACTCTTGCTCACTTATGATGCTAATTTCTAAGTCTTGTGCTTTTTTGAGTTTTGAAGGTCCCATTTTATCTCCAGCAATCAAATAATCTGTAGATTTTGAAATAGAGGAAACATTTTTACCTCCATAAAATTCAATTTTCTTTTTAAGATCATTTCTAGCAAGGGTATGAAAAACACCGGAAACAACAATTTTTTTGGATTCTAATATATTGTTTTCTGCCATTTGAGGTTTTTCGTCTTGAAGCTCTTCTAAAGTTAAACCAACCTCTTGCAAACCTTTTAACAAATCTAAGTTGGAATCTTGTTTAAACCATTCAACCAATGTTTCTGCAATAACATCTCCAATTTCATCAACATTTTGTAGTTCTTCTAAAGTAGCTCGTTTTAGTTTTTCGATGTTTCCGAAATGTTTTACCAAAACTTTTGCAACATTTTCGCCTACATGTCTGATACCTATTGAGTAAAGTATTTTATGGAATTTTTGTTGTTTTGAGTTTTCAACACTTATTAATATGTTTTCCACAGTTTTAGCTTGAATACTTACTTTGTTTCGGTCTGCAACACGTGGTAGAATCTTGTTCAACTCCCCGTATTTATTAGGAAATTGATTCAAAATGTCGTCAAAGCATTCATCTATAAAGTTATAGGTTAAAATTGTTGATAACTTTATTTTTTCGCCAATTTTTATCGATAATATATCAATGAATTGATTTAATGATATATACCCTTTTAGATCAGAAATATTGTCGATTTTGTATTTAAGTAAATCAGAAACAAATGGATTTCGTTTAGCTATGGGAATGAGGTTTACAAACTCAATATTGGTTAAATTTTCCCAAACAGATAATGTGAAATCTATTGCTTTTATTTCTTTAGAAGATAATTTTCCAATACCAAAAGCATAAATCACTTTTTCTATAGGTATAAACAATTCATCTTTATATTTAAAACCACTTTCGTCATTGTCTACATACCTACTTAGTCCTATTAATTCTTCTTTTCGTTTGTAAAGGTGATAGAAATCAACTGGAGTTTTAACAAAGTCATTTTCGAACAGTAATTTTATTTTTTCAGATCCTAAACCTTCAATCTTCATGGCTTTTCGGCTTACGAAATGCTCTAATCCTGTTAGAATTTGTGGACTACATTCTGATGTGTTGACACAGTAGTGATTGGCTTCTCCTTCGTTTTGTACAAGTTCTGATTTACAAAACGGACAATTAGAAATATATTCTATTGGATTTGCGTCTTGAGTTCTTTTAGATAACTGTACGCCTGTTATTTTTGGTATAATTTCGCCTCCTTTTTCTACCCAAACAGAGTCATTTTCATGCAAATCAAGCTCTTTTATGATTTGTGCATTATGTAAAGATGCTCTTTTTACTGTTGTACCGGCAATAGACACAGGTTTTAGATTTGCAACGGGAGTTATGGCTCCTGTTCTTCCTATTTGATAATCGATACTTAGAAGTTGAGACAATTGTCTTTCTGCCGGATATTTATAAGAAATTGCCCAGCGAGGTGACTTTGCAGTATTCCCAAGTTCTTTTTGATCTTGAATATTATTGAGCTTAATAACAATACCATCAATTTCAAAATTCAGTTTATACTTTTCTTCTTTCCAAAATTGAATGTAGTCCCAAACTTCATCTAAATTGTTGCATTTTCTATAGTAATTAGGGACTTTAAAGCCTGCTTTTTCGGCTGCTAGTAAATCATCTAAATGGGTTTCTTTGAAATCCTGTTCAGCTTTTAATGAGTACAAAAAACAATCTAAAGGTCTTTTTGCAACGTCTGAGCTGTCTTGCATTTTAATAGAACCAGATGCTGTGTTTCTAGGATTAGCAAACGGATCTAACCCCTGTTTTAATCGTTCTTCGTTTAAGGTTTTAAAACCGTCCAGAGTCATAATGACTTCACCTCTTATTTCAAATTTTTCGGGATAATCTGAACCACGTAATTCCATTGGTACAGAACCGATGGTTTTAATATTTTCAGAAATAACATCGCCTTGAATACCATCACCACGGGTTTTGGCAGAAATAAATTTACCATTTTCATAGTATAAACTTACAGCAGCTCCGTCGTATTTTAATTCACAAATATATTCAACGGTTTCTCTTCCCGTAAGTTTTTTAATACGCTCATCAAAATCGTTTAAATCTTCTTGGTTGTAGGTGTTTCCCAAGCTCAACATAGGAAATAGATGCGCTTGATTATCAAACGATTTTGTGATACTACCTCCAACTCTTTTTGTTGGAGAATTTTCAAAGGCAAATTCAGGATATTCCTCTTCTAATTTTTGAAGTTGTTTTAATTTCTGATCAAAATCAAAATCGGATATATCTGGTGAATCTAATATGTAATACTTGTAATTATGCTCTCTTAATTCCTCTGATAATTGAGATATTTTTTCTTTGATTGAATCTGACATCTGAATTTTTATTTTAATTATGGCTTTGAAACCGTATATTTTCTTATGTTTTCTGGAACCATATCATGATGGAAACCTTTACATTCTCGAATGACAAATTTCTTAATGATTTCGCCACTACGATCTCTTATGTAAATTGGTTCTAATTCTATAACTTCTTCAAAGAAACAGAATAAATCATCAATCATTTTATATTCTTTACCTTCAATAAAATTTCGAGATTCAGAATCGATCATGATACTATTTTCTCCATCTAAATGGCTCAAATCTGGATTTTCTATGCTGTATTGTAATGCAAAATGGTCGATTACATTTCCTCCATAAAAATAAGGTTTTTCTAAATAAAAATTTAAGGCAGAACTTGTTTTGTAATGATCATCGGCCCAAAAGAAATGGTTCGGATATTTTTCTGTGACAGGTTTCATTTGTATTGAAAGTTCTTCCCATCCAACCCATGTATCATCAGATTTTATAGGAATAGGTACCCATATAACTTGCACTAATCCGAATAAATGAAGAAACAATGAAATGTATAGAGACCATTTTACACCTTTAATAGAAATAAAATAAGATGCCATGATGATTCCAGTGACATAAACAGGCATAATCCAATTGATTTTCACCCAATATATTGGAGATAAAACGGTGAAAATGATAAATAAAGGAAACGAAAAACAGAATAAAAACAATTGATTGTCCTTGGTGTTAATGACTTTGTGTTTAATGCGTTTTATGATTTTCCAATATACCTTTACCATCAATCCAAACGCAATAAAAGTAATAAGAGCAGCTTGTGAACCTAAAAACCCAATAATGTTTGTTGGTTTCATTAAACTTAATGTTGAAATGGCATTTGCTCTTCCACTTGATTGGAATTTTAAAGAGATAAAATCGTTTTGATAATTCCAAATAATAACTGGAGATATGGCAATAAGGAAGAAAAGTAATGCTAAAATTGGGCGGTAAGAAAATAATTTACGTCTGTGTGTATTTGATAAAAGTAAAAACAATACAAGACTAGCTCCAAGAATAAGTCCAGTGTATTTACTATCGAATGTTAGTCCCATTAAGAGTCCAACTAAAATCCAATCAAACCATTTGTCATTATTTAATGCACTTAGTATTTGAAGTAAACTTAATGTCCAAAAGAAAATTAGAGGAACATCTGGCGTGCTAATAATAGAAAGTAGTGATAATAATAAGGATGACCCAAAGATTAAAGTAGAGAAAATGGCTCTTCTTTCCGAAAGGAAATATTTGGATAGTTTATAAAAGAAATAAAGTGTTCCGGTAGAAAAAACAAAATCTGTAAGTTTTAATACGGCAGCACTTTTCCCGAAAATAGTCGTTGATATTTTCAAGAAATAAGCAATCATTGGTGGATGATCAAAATAGGATAAATCTAAGTTTTCTGCATAGTAGAAATAATATACATCTTGGGGTTGAACACCCATTAGTATACAAACTAGAAACCGAATGATGGCAAAAGAAAACAAGATATAAAAAATTGTTTTCTTATCATTTAATAAACCCATTACTGTTATGTTGTTTAAATATTACAACAAAATTATGGTTTTAATTGGAACTTCAACCCACTTCAATTCTATTTCTTATTTTTACCGAAACAGAATGTTTATGAAGTTAACTGAACACGTTAAAAAAGAAGTTGAGAAGAATCTTTCAAAGGTTATAGAAATGAGGAGGCATCTTCATGAAAATCCGGAGTTGTCTTTTAAAGAATACGAAACTTCTAAATTCATTCAACAAACTCTAGATCTTTGGGGAATTTCCTATACATCTGGTTATGTTGATACAGGCATTGTAGCGAAAATTTCTTCGGGGAGTTCCGAAAAAAGATTTGCCTTACGTGCAGATATGGATGCGCTTCCGATTCAAGAAGAAAATGAAACGGGTTATACTTCTAATAAGCCTGGAGTTATGCACGCTTGTGGGCATGATGCACATACGGCAAGTGTTTTGGGTACATTAAAAATCCTTAATGAAAATAAGGATTTGTGGTCTGGAGAGGTAACCGCTGTTTTTCAGCCAGGGGAGGAACAGCTTCCAGGAGGAGCCAAGCTTATGCTAGAGGCAGGAGCTTTGAAGCACAATCCAGATTATATTTTGGGTCAACACGTTTATCCTGATTTGGAATCAGGTAAGGTGGGATTTAAAAGTGGTCAATATATGGCGAGTTGCGATGAAATTCATTTAGAAATCACTGGAAATGGAGGTCATGGTGCTTTACCGCATCAATCTGATGATGTGATTTTAATGGCTTCTCACTTACTTATTGCTTTGCAACAAATTGTAAGTCGTAAAATTTCTCCATATACACCTTGTGTTTTGTCTTTTGGTTACATTTTTGCCAATGGCGAAACGAATATTCTTCCAAATTCTGTTAAGCTAAAAGGTACATTTAGGTGCATGGATGAATATTGGCGTGAAGTTGCTCATAAAGAAATTACAAAAATTACTAATGGTGTAGTTGAGGGATTTAATGGAAAAGCACATTTAGATATTAGAAAAGGGTATCCATCTTTGATTAATGATCCTGAAATAACAGAATTTTCTAAAAATAGAGCCATTGAATTTCTAGGTAAAGAAAATGTGGTAAACCTTGATTTGAGAATGACTGCGGAAGATTTTGCTTACTATTCACAAATGATGCCCGCATGTTTTTACAGATTTGGAACGGCTCAAAAAGGGAAAGTATCAGATAAAAAACTTCATCACCCAAAATTTGATATTGATGAAGAAAAGGCATTAAGAACAGCTGTTGGTGTCATGGCTTATACGACTTTATCTTACCTGAAAAAATAAATAGGATATCACTTAGAATAAATAAAAAAATCCCACTTGATCATTTTCAAGTGGGATTTTTTATTGTTGAGGGTTAATATTTAGTTGATTATTTTATAAACTACGCTTTGTTGGTCACTTGTAGTTAAGGTTAACAGATAAACCCCAGATGGTTGGTTTATTATATTCACGGTACCATCTTTTAGTGGAAGGTGATGCTTAATCATTCTCCCGTCTATAGAATGTATAGTGTATGTTACATTTTGGTGTTCTGTAAATACTTTATGGACTCCTGTAGATTGTTTTATAATTTGGAATTGATTTTCTAGATCTTGTACAGAAATCTGTGCAATTTTAGATAATGCAATACCGTGTAAATATTCATATAACCAATCATGATAGGTATTGAAATCAATAGAGTATGGTCTAAATTGTGGTTCGTAAACCGATTGTAAAATCCAATCCTTAAACCCTGGGAAGTAAATATCTGAAAAATCAGGTTTGTTAAATGTGTAAACACCATGATTAATTACTGCATCAATTTCTTCGACATTTGTTTTAAAATCTTCAATATCGAATACAAAAGTTGTGTTGGATGGTAATGTACTATAATCTAAGTCATCACCTTCTATTACAGGTACCGTAGGATCTAATATTAATTTTGCTGTAGGTATTGACATGTTGTACCAATTGAATGCAAAAGCGGCAGAGAGTTTACCTGAGTTCATTTTCAAACTTCTATTGGTGGAAATCCATGGCGATTGTGTTACAACTGAATCCCATGGAGTAGTACTCCAAACATTAAATGCAATAACTTGTGCATTTTGACCGAATAGTATACCATAATCCAAAGTATCGTTTATAGCCTCATAACCGAATAATTGAGTGAATATTGAATCGGAAATGATGTGCCATTCTAATGAGTCAGGGATTGATGGATGAGGGGAAAATGTTGGTTCCCCATCAAAGGAAATAATTAATGAATCTCCTGTGCTTAATAAGGTTGTATCATCATATTCTACTAAAAAAGGCACACTGTTTTCTGGATTAATCCAATAGCCCTGCGTTTGAGCGAAAACACAATGGATTCCGAATCCAAAAATGAATAAGATAAATAATAAAACGTTTTTCATAATCTTGCGTTTTAAATGAAATTCTGTTCCATGGCTCTTTTTATGAGTCCAGCAGTATTTCTTGCGTTAAATTTTTGCAACAAACGTTTTCGGTGACTGATTACGGTTGTTGGCGATACAAAAAGTTTTTCTGCAATTTCATGATTTGTGAGTTCATTTGCAACCAAGGCCAACACTTCTGTTTCTCGAGGTGTAAGGTGGATGCTTTCTTGCATATTACTTTCTTTTATTTTTTGAGTTAAATCATTACTGAAAAATGTTTCCCCTTGATATACTTTCTTTAAGACTTTGGCATATTCATCTTTTGGTGCGTTTTTTAATAAATATGCCGAAACACCAATTTCCATTAAATTTAAGGTTTTATTTGCTTCGTTTAACATAGAAACAACCACAATTTTCACTTCTGGAAATTCTTTTTTTACCTTCTGACTCAATTCAAGACCATCAATATTTGGCATTGATAAATCAGTAATTAATATATCTATTGTATTGTTTTTAATAAATGGAATGACAAATTCTGGTTTATTATAAGTCGCAACTACTTCTATAAATTCAATACGCTCTATAACCTGCCCAATCGCATTTAAAAAGAGAGGATGATCATCAACAATAACTACTTTTACTTTGTTTTTTATCATGTTATAAAGGTATTTCTATATTAATAATTACGCCACGGTTAATTCTGGCATCTAATTCAAAATTCCCATCCAATATGGAAACTCGCTTTTGAATATTCGATAATCCCAGTCCAGGTTTTATTTTAGAAACATCAAAACCGATCCCAAAATCCTCAAAATATAAATGAATATTATCTTGATCTTTTGAAAAAATAATTTCCATATTTTTGGTTTTTGAGTGTGTCAAAGAGTTGTTGACAAGTTCCCGAATAATGCTAAATATCTCTCTTTTTTGAACCGATTGCATTTTTTCAAAATCAACATTTGGGTAAACCTCATAGTGTATTGAGATACCCGAAATTGTTGCAATGTTATTTAAATACGCCTGGATCATTTGGTGGAAAAGGTCTTTACTTTCAGAAAGTTCATTCAGTTCGTAACTTAAGTTTCTTACCTCTTGGTAAACATCATCAATTAATTTACCAAAAATGGAATCTTTTTCGTCATCCAAGGCTAATTTTATTGCAGCTAAATTTGCACCAATATTGTCATGTAAATTCCTCGAAATTCTATTCTGCTCTTCTTTTTTAGATTCTATACTTTTTTGAAATAATTTATATTCCTCTTCTCTTTCATGGTTTGAAAGCTTGAGTTCCAATTCGTTGTTGTCTGCCTCTAGTTTTAATTTATTAATGGAACTTTTCTTTTTTAAAGAATAGAGCCAAAACAAAATACCAATTAATATGGCAAAAACAACAAGACCTATGACGATGATTCTTAGGTTTTGTTTCTCCAATTTATTTTTGTCGAGCATATTCTTTTGATGAATCTTTTGTTGCTCAAGTTTTTCTTTTTGGCGTTTATTTTCTTGTTCTATAAACTGGAGTTGATGTTTTTTACTTTGCAGAACTCTAATTTTTTCTGCATTTATGAGTTGATTATTAAAATCTTTATGTTTTAATAATTCATTGTAAGCAATTTGGTGTTGGTTTAGGGTGTTGTAAACTCTTGATTTAAGTAGGGCAACTTGTGATTGGATTTCAATTTTTGATTGCTCTTTAGCTAAAGAATCAGCTTTGTTGAGGAGCTTAAAGATTTTTTTTGAGTTCTGTTTTATAGATTTTTGAATTAAAAATTCAGAAAATTCTATATAAAATCTAGGTTGGTATATAGACAAATTTGAATTCGATTCAATCTCTTTTTCTAGATTGTTGAACAATTCGTTTGACTTAGAAAATTTTTTCTGAAGCTTAAATAAGTTGGCTTTATTTAAATCTAAATTATATTTTCCGTCAACAGATGTGTATTTGGTTAAGTATTTTTCAGCTTCAAGAACAAAAAATGCAGATTCATCTATATTTTTGATATATAAATGTAAAAAAGTTAACTGATTTAATATACCAACAATATGTTGGGAGTTTTTTTGATTTTCATCTAATTTTTGAAATACATTTAAGGCTTCTCTAAATAATTCGATGGCCTTTTTAGGTTTCTTCTCAAAATTGAAATATAAACCAGCTAAATTCCTGTTTATAACAGCCTTTTGATATGTGTTTGGACATTCATTTAAAATGTCTATACACCATTTATATTGGACTATAGCTTCTTCATATAAAGACAAAGAGTTGTAATAATTAGCTAAATTATTTCTGGCTTTCACCAAAGATTTGCAGCTCGATGTTTCTTCGAAAATTTGAATGGCTCGAGAATAATTTTGCAGAGAAGCTTGAGTGTTGGCTAATTTTTTATTTACAATTCCTTTTATCAAAAATAGATTTCCATAATTTTCGCTTACTGTTTGAGGTTCTTTGGAAATAATGGAGTCTAAATACGTTTGGCAAATGTTCAACTTTCCTTGTCTGTTTAAAACTCTAGATTTTAAATATGCCGATAAATATAATTGAGATAAAGAATTGTTATCAAAATCACCTTGTAGTAGAACGGTAGAAATACTGTCAGAAATTCTAAGCATTTCTGAATCGTTTTTACCATTAAGTGATTTGGCATAGAGAAGTCTGTCAATTGTTGAGTCGGCCATTGTGTTTTGCCATATCAACAATGAGAATAGTATTAAGATATTTTTAAAGAATCTATTCATAAACTTCTAAATGCATATAAGTGTCGTTATCTCAAAGATAACGACACTATTTTATTTTGGACGGTTTAAGTCTAATTATTTTACTATTTTTTGAGTATATGGTTTACCTTCAATTTCTAAAATCAGAACATATATTCCAGAATTTAGTGAAGATAAATCAATTTGATTGCTTTTTGTATTTACATTGTAAACGTTTTGTCCGTTAATATTGAATACAGAAACTTGATTTACGACTTCCGATTCTATTGTTAAAACCGAATTATTTGTATTGAAATATACAGATAGACTTGATTCTGAAATATCTGTGATTGATAATGCCGATTGAGCTTTCTCTTCAACATATTCACCAAATTGTTCCAATAGATCGTCAAAAGAAGTATTTGTTCCATCAAAGTCATTTTCTTCAAGGAAATCTTCCCACATGTCATCAAGATCGTCGTTTGTAAAGGTTACAACTCCAGTTCCTAAAAGGCTGTCCATTTCATTTTGATCAAGCGAATCAGATATAACATATGTGTCGTCAGAATCAATATCATCATCAACATCAACATCATTACCAAATACAAGGTCAATTAATGAATCTGACCATTCTGTAATATCCCATTCTTCTACTTCATCTAATAATTCTTCGTCTACAACAACACTGTCCCAGTTATTGTCAAACCATTCGTCAAATTCTATTCCATCAATAACAATTGAATCCGACTGATTTCCGCCACCGTTACCGATAGAGTCTAATGGATTTCCGCCACCGTTACCGATAGAGTCTAATGGGTTTCCGCCACCGTTACCGATAGAGTCTAATGGGTTTCCACCACCGTTTCCGATAGAGTCTAATGGGTTTCCACCACCGTTACCAATAGAGTCTAATGGATTTC
>JBMYWP010000067.1:0-20467 GCA_049607525.1 Flavobacteriales bacterium | reverse complement strand
CAAGGCCTTATCTCAAAAGAATGGTGATCCTTAGCCAACAAATATTGAGCAGATTTGTTGAGGACCATCTAGCCTCCGCGTCTAACGCAGATAGTGCTTGAAATCAAACTAACCGTAAGATTAAGCAGCTAGAGAGTAGTTATTCTCTCCATTTAAAAAGGTTTGAATAATGAGATTTACGAGCTGTTATCCAGCGCTCGACATGCTTACATTTCAAAGATCTCGCTGTCAAAGCCAGTCGGCCCCATTTTTAGCGAATACAAATATACGAAAAAACCTCGATTTTATTGACTTTTCTAAAGTTTCAACAGGATTTTAGTCAATAGTTTTATATTTAACTCCTTAACACAAATCAAAAATGAAATTTATTATAAAAACTTCGTAACTGCCTTACTCCGATCTTACAATACACAGACACATCATTAATATATTAAAAGTCAATTTAAAGAAAAAAGAATTTTAAACTATGCAAGTTAAATGTAAGAAATAACTATGTCAATATATATATGAATTTATGAATAATAATCAACCTGAAATGAATAAAATCTTTTTGTTTCTTATTTGAATAATTTTTCATCTTTTAAATATAAATAAAAAAAGATCAATTGGCTTAAAGCACAGTAAATGGGCTTAAAATGGATTGCAGATAATGAGTAATACCCGAATCTTCGATGTAGAAAGAGACTAAGACCAGGAAAAATAAAGTAAATCAAAATTAATTTATTTACATTTGATATCTATAATAAATCTACAGGATAGCAATCCTCAAAATTTCAATGAAACACGTTAAAAAAGGGGTTCGAGAAGAGCTCGAATTCGATAAAATTTTGGACTTGTTAATTTCTAAAACTCAAAGTCCAAAGAATAAACATTATTTTCAAAACGTACGTCCATTTTCTAATTACAATCAATTAAAAACGGCGTATAAAAAGTTGGAAGAGTTTTCTTTTGCACAGGAGGACCAAACATTCCCAACATTCCAATACCAAAACTTACAAAATGCCATAAAACTATTAAAAATAGAAAACAGCATTTTAGAAGTTGAAGACTTCTTTGGTATTCTACACGCGATTGATTTTTCGAATAAAGTTTTTAAATATTTAAAAAACAATCCAACGCATTGGCCTAACATTCGCCAAATTTTCTCAACCATTGCCATAGAAAAAGAGTTAGTACGTAAAATACTTGCTGTTTTTACTGCACAAAGAGAAATAAAAGATAATGCCAGCCCTAAACTTCAAGAAATTCGTTTAAAAATTAATACGTGTTTAAGAGTTTCTGGACAATATTTTAATCAGGCCTTAAATCGTTATGGGTCTTCGGGGTATTTAGCAGATACCAAAGAAACCATTTTAAATGAAAAACGTGTTTTAGCAGTATTGGCAGAGCACAGAAAAAAGGTAAACGGAAGGCGTTTAGGCGAAAGTAAAACGGGAAGTGTGGTTTACATAGAACCAAAAGAATGTGCTCATGTAAACGAAGAGTTGATAAAAAACCAGGAAGAAGCTAAAGAAGAAATTCGTCGTATTCTTTTAGAACTCACAAATCAATTCCGAGAAAAAAGAGATTGGTTGGTTTGTTTAACAAAAATTCAAGAAGAATTAGATCAGTTAGAGGCTAAAAGGCAACTTGGACGCATGTATAAAGGGATTATTCCTAAATATTCGAACGACAAAACAATGGAGTGGAAAGATGCTTACCATCCACTTTTGTTAATGAAATATAAGGAAACCAATACAAAAGTACACCCACAAAGTTTTGGTTTAGATACCTTTCAGCATATGATTGTAATTTCTGGTCCTAATGCCGGAGGTAAGTCTATTAGTTTAAAAACCGTTGGACTTTTACAATTAATGTTTCAATGTGCACTTCTTGTTCCTGTTGATGATGAATCTGTTTTTTGTTTGGTTGAAGAAATATTTACAGACATAGGAGACAATCAGTCCATTGAAAATGAATTAAGTACATACAGTCATCGATTAAAGAAAATGCGAGAGATTTTAGAGCATTCTAATCAGCGTTCTTTAATTTTGATTGACGAATTTGGTTCTGGTTCCGACCCTGTTTTAGGAGGTGCTTTGGCTGCTGTATTCTTTGAAGAATTGTATAAAATAGGTTGTTTTTCGGTACTTACCACGCACTACGGTAACATTAAATTAATGGCCGAAGAAATGAGTGGAGTTCAGAATGCATCGATGCTTTTTGATGAAAAGAAACTAAAACCACTATATAAACTTCATATAGGACGACCAGGAAGTTCGTTTACTTTTGAAGTAGCTGGAAATATGGGTATTTCACAAGATTTAATTGCTCAGGCTAAAGACAAAGTATCATTAGAAAACATTCGATACGAAGAGCTCATCAATCAATACCAACGCTTGAATACGGCTTTAGAAAAAGAAAAACACAATCTCAGAAAGAAAACACAGCGTACACACACTCTTAAGAAGGAATTTGATAAAAAACTAGAATATATTGAAGGTCGAGAAAAACGACTTATAGACCAAACCGAGGAGTATCAACGTCAAGTTTCTTTAGGTAAGAAAATGGAAAAAGTAATTCTTCAATATAAAAAAGGCAAAAAAACAAAAGAAGTTTTTGCTCAATTTAAACGTTTAGTTGAAGTTGAATCTAAAGTTCCTGTAGAGGTCAAAAAAGTGAAACGTCCACCTGTTTTTAAGGAGCGAAAAGGTAAGGAAGAAATCATTTTTAAGGTTGGAGACCATGTAAAACTCGTTGGAGGTTTCGATGTTGGTGAAATTGTTGAACTCAAAAAAGATAAGGCAACCGTAGTTTTTGGAATCATGAAAACTCAAATTGCCCTGAACCGTTTAGAATTTCCAAAAAAGAAAGACTAGGCAAAATTCTGCAGGTGATACAAAGCCATAGATGTTGCAGTTATTACATTCATTGATGAATTGGAACCATACATTTTTATATGAAAATGTTTTGGGATAGATGCTAATATTTGGGCATCTATTCCATTTACTTCATGACCAATAATCAATAATATTTCTTTTTCAGATGTCAAATTCAACTGATTAATAGGTTGGCTAGCTTCGGTAATTTCTAAGCCAAAAACAAATTGCTTTTTCTTTAAAAACGATTGAATAACCTCTTGGGCATCGCAGTCCATTTCAAAAGGCACAATGTTCTGGGTAGACCTGGATGCTTTTTTCAATTTTCTACTGTTAATATCTATTTCTTGTCCAAAATACAATTGTTTTACTCCCATGGCATCTGCCAAACGAAATAAACCTCCAATATTATCAGAAAACTCTATTGAAGGAATTAAAATAGAAATTTGCTTTGATGTATTTATGTTTATTGTATTTCGATGATTCTTTTGCATAACTGTTCATTTAAAAAATGACAACTTTCCTACTAACAATAAATTAAAGTAAAAATAAAGCCTTTTAACTTCAAAATTACTCGACTTAAAGTATTTTACCAATCATTTAAAATAAAAGTTGTAAATTACAGTATGATTAATAGAAAAGAGCATATATCTCATAAATCAAAAGAACAAACGTATTTGGAACTTGTAAAAAGCCAAGAGCAACAGCGTAAAGATTCTGGATATATCTGGGTTAAAAAAGGAAAAACCACAAAACATGTTGCGCCAACATCAATAGATCATTTACTTAGTGAAGGCTGGGTAAAGTGTTCTTAATATATCATTAACGATAAGCAAATCTCAATAAGGTTTGCTTATTTTTTTACAATAATCTTAACGCCTCTTTTTTACTCAAGTGACTCAACTCATTATTTTCTACAAAGTCAACAACCCAGTTTGCATCTGTTCTAGAATATTCCCTTAAAACCCAACCAATGGCTTTATTAATAAAAAACTCTTTCGTTCCGTTTAAGGTTTTAATACAATGCTCCAATAAAGCTGTATCCATATCTGTTTTATATTTAAGTTGAAATATTAAGCAGGTACGCTGAAGCCAAATATTATCCGATTTTAGCCAATTCGTAATTACTTCATCTTTTTTAGTCGGATATTTTTTAAAATACTGTCCCACACATTTTACGGCAACCACATCTACTGTATCCCACCAAGATTTATGAATAATCAGGTATTCGAATAATTCCAGATGTTTTTCCTCAAAACTTTTAGAATATTTCAAAATAAGATCCAAGGCAAACATTTGAAATTCACGTTCGGGTTTGTTCCACAGGTTTTTCATTAATGAATCTAGATCATTTACATGTGGTAAATATTGTTTCTCCAAGAATGGTTTAGAAACCTCTCTTCTAGGCCCGGCCTTTAAACCAAAAAACTCAAATTGATTTCTCATATAAGCTTTTTGTTTTTCGGCAATGACTGAGTCTTGTATTCGAATAAACTCCTGTTCTAAAAAATCAATAAAATGAGACATGGTTATAAAAGTATTTTAGCCCCCAATCTACCAAAAACTTTTGTTTTAGAAGATAAATCTAATCCAATTTGATCGTTCACAGTAATCGATTCAAGTTTGTTTAAGAAAGAAAATCCTGCATAAAAATTCAAATGAATAGCCTTATAGACTTTCACTTCATATTCTGGTCCTAAGGTTAACCTGGTATAGACTATTTTATCTAAATCTACAGGAGAAGATAAATTTTCCTTAAAATTATAATTGTTTCCAAAAACGGAAAAAGTCATTCCAATTTTAGAATTTACTCGTGTTCTAAAACCCGAAATAAATGCTGGTAAAACTGCATGAAGCTCCCAATCGTTTTTTTTATACTGCAAAGTCATTAATGGTACCACTTGTTGCCTTCCAAACCGTGTACTATAAGCCAATCCAAAACCATATTCAAAATAAGCCGAAGAGCGTTTAGAAAAAAGTAATGATGCCTGTAAAATAAAATCCTCATGAGAAACTTTAGATCTGAAATCAGAAGCCAGAGTTGGTGTTAAAATTCCTATGGCTTTCCATCTGTTTTTTAAGACTTCAATAACACCAATGCTATAGGCATAAGAATAAAAATCATTCGAAGTTTGTTCTGTAAAATTATTATAGCGACTTTTTAAATCCAGGGCTGTAAAATCAAACTTATTTAACAAATACCTTTTCTTTTTTATCAAAGGAAAAGCAAATTGAATCCCCATTCGATATTCTTTCAATTCTGTTTCTCCATTGTTGTTTTCATCCACTTCACTAAAATTGGATTTCCCATAATAGGTTTGGCTATAATTTAGCAACGGAAACTTAGACAATGGTTTGTTGGCATTGGTATCTTGGGCCAATAAGCTCCCAATAAACATAAAGCCAATAATAAATAAATGTATTTTCATATTAAGATAATCAAAAAGAATGTACGTATTCTAAATTACCTTTTCTTAAACACAAAAACGTCATCATTATTATATATAGTCTCAAATTCTTTGGAATTTAATAATTCTTCAATTTTTTTAGTATATTCTTGCAGGGTTAATGGATAATTGTTTCCCTTTAACAACACTATATATTCAGCGTCATCTATTATTGGAAAATGATATAAAAGTTTTCGATTTGGAAGGTGTGAACCTAAAGCAGATGACGTTGTAATAATCTTATGATCTGGAATTAAATTTAAGGCATCATAAACGTCATCTACATTCAAATCTGAGGTAAAATGTCTTGGATCTTGGATATCGTAGTTAATGCTATCATACCATTTTGAATGTCTTAACTGTAATTTCTTTTGATTAATATAAAGAGATGAAATAATTAATATACAACCAATAGACAATTGAACAGAATATTTTTTAAAAAGCGCTAAACTTTCAATAATGGCATAACTAAGAATTGGTAAAAATTCAATAGAATAATGACCATTTATACCCCATAGTTCAAATTTTGGAATAATAAACTTTTGTGCTAATAATGGAATAATCATTATTATAAATTTGGGATGACGCAAAAGAAACAGACCTCCAGAAAATATTAATACTTGGTAAAATTCAAATTTCATATCTTCGGCTAGTGGCATCTTTGAATTATTTGAGTAAAGTAGTTTGATGATTTCCATTGGATTTGAAATGACCGCCTTAATAATGTCAAAAGTGGTATCCCCCAAATATTTAAAATGATCCATTTGTCCAAGCTTTTCACCGTTGTTGAACCATGGCATAATTAAATGTAGGGTCATAAAAAAACACAGTACAGAAAATATAAATAATGGTATTTCGAACTTCAGTTTCTGGAGCCAAGACCGACTTTTATTCCAAAAAATGAAACTTACAAGTACAGGACTCAATAAGAGGGCCATATTCTCTTTAGTGATTAATACGAGAATGGAAAGTAAGACTACATTCAGAAATTTTTCTTTTTTGTAATAGTAAATAAGAAGAGGAATAAGCATAGCACCGACCACATTGTTATGAAAACCAACAGCCAAAGCGGAAACAATACCCCAAAGTGTAAAAAAATGAAATAGGATAATACTTTGAATTCCTTTTTTTGAAAAATATAATGAAGACAATTTTAATACTCCCCATCCCCCAATCAATATGGTAACAATTTGCACCACCAATAATGCGTAATCTTGAAATATGTAAAAAAAAGGAATGTAGAGATACATAATTGGTGAAAAATGATCTGCCAGAAAATGATTATCTCTATCGAAAGGGGTACAAGTAAACGTATTCGTTTTAAACTCTGAAAAATTAGCTAAAGCATGATTCAACATTCCAAAATCTAAATTCTCCGTTCTGAAATAGTAATGATTTGGAAAGGAAATCAGACTGAAAAACACAGCTGCAAAAATGAAAATTATTAGATTGATCCAATTGATTTTATTAAGCATATTAAAAAAATATTATACAATGTTGTATTATTTAATGCCAATTGAGCATAATAATTATAAAATTACACCTTATTATCATTGAAATAAAATACTTGAGCAAATAATCTTTTTTCAATTTGAAAGAAAACTTATAAATGATATCTTAGCATTATAAAACATATCAAAAAATGATTTTAAAATCTTACTTCTCAAAATTAACCTTTTTAGGTATTTTAACGTTCAGTATTTCATGTAAAACTAAAACAGAAATAACCAAAACAGAAAATACAGTAGTAAAACCAGTTGAAACAAAATCTAATGATGTAAAAGAAATCTCCGAAGACACTAAAATTACTGAAGAGAAAAACATTATAAAACTTGTCGAGAATAAAGAAAAAACAGAATCTACGCTAATATACCCAACGTGGGAAGGTTGTCCAGATGGAAACAAAGTATGTTTCCAAAGAAACCTAATGATGCACATTAAAAAGTCGTTTTTCTACCCTCAAGAAGCTAAAGATGCTGGAGCTCAAGAACGAATTTTTGTTACTTTCGAATATGATGAAAAAGGGGTTTTAGATCAAAATTCAATTCAAGCTATAAGAGGAAATAATAAATTTTTAAAAGCAGCAGCTATTAAAATGATTTCTTCTCTTCCAAAATTAAAAGCACCGGCTTTTGAAAATGGTAAACCTAAGGTAATGAAATATACCATTCCTATTATTTTTAGACTGCAATAACCCACAAGCTTTAAGAACGTTTTCAAATTGAAAACGTTTTTTTTTTGCCATTCCTTAGGAAAGTAAAACAGGGAATTTCATCTATTTTAGTTTAAAAAAAACATATAATTAGATATTAATAAACTAACAGTCAGTACTTATAAAAATCTCAATAGAATATTTCAGTTTCATCGAAAAATAACATTCAGTGAACGAATATATTAAATCTAAAAATCAAACCTTCATTATTTTCGTTGAAAAAATTAGAATTATGATAAAACAAAAGTGCTCATCATTATTAATTTTAGGATGTTTGATGTTTGGATTATTTAGTTGTTCATCTGATGATGATGATGGTCTCGCAAAATCTAAAGAAGAATATGCAGCCTTACTTGAAAAATTTAAGGATATAAAAGGTCAATATAAACTTATTAGCGCTCAACCAAAAGACTCAATTGTTTTGCAAAAAACGAACATGTTGAGTGATAATATTATCTCTATAGTAAATGAGAGAAATCCTGAAGGTTTATTTGTGAAAATAAGTGGCGATGGTCTTTGGAGCTCTTACAATTATTTTACACTTAGTTATAATGCCCTTCAATATTCATTAATTACAGGTGAAGTTATAAGTGTTGATTCTATTAGTGTAAATGTTGACTATGTTTCGGGAAACATAGAATCAGAATTATTTATACCTAATGAAAGCCTGGTTTTGGTAAATGAGCATTCAAATACTGATTACAAGGATAAAGAATTTGATATTCAAGGCGATAGCTTAATAACCCATTTCAATACCAAAATCTATACTAAGGCAAACTCATCGAGTCCAATCGTTGAAAAAATAACAAAGGTAAAAGCTGTTTATGTAAAACAATAAAACAGAATCTCATTAAGAAAAAAAAAAGCAGTTTGAAATTTATTCAAACTGCTTTTTTGGTTGTAACAAAATTGAGATCTATAATATTTTTCATATTATTATTCATTCAATTCAACTTGTTGTAATATTTTGTCTTTAAAAGCATTCCAATCCATATCAAAAGGAATATTTTCAAAATCTTCTGGTAGCTTATGATTGAATACCTTTTTTATTCTTTTCTCCATATTTGGATGTGAAGCCAAAATTTCAGGTTGAAAACCGCCTTTATGTTTTTTATTCAACTTTCTAAATATCTTAGCTAAATACCCTGAAGAAATATTTGATTTGGTTAAAACCTCTAGAGCAAATCGATCTGCTTCTTCTTCTTTTACTCTAGAAAATTTAGAAGATGTTAAAATAGACAACATTTCTGTAATGATTACAGCATCACCGCCTGTCATTAAACCTGTAAGCACACCTACTCCAAAATTTTCGAGCATTTTTTCTACAACATGCCTTTTTTCTACATGCCCCATTTCATGTGCCAAAACAGCAGCTAACTCTTCAGGAGAATCACATATCTCTATTAAACCAGAATGAACAAATATTTTACCACCTATCACTGCAAATGCATTAGGTGAATTTTCTCTTACAACGGTAATGTCATAAGTATATGTCGAATTTGACAATTGATCAGTCAACCTAGTTTCAATAACGGTAACAATAGAATCGACATATTCATCTTCAATCTTATCTAAATCCTGTAATAAATACTTTTCAAGATTTTCGGCAATTTCGACTTCATTTTCAACAGAAAATGAAGGTATTTCTATTTCAGCTTCTGATGAATAAAAAGAAAACGCCAATACTCCAACAATAAAAATAGCAATGAGGATTAACAGTTCTGTGAAAATTTTATTTTTCATCGAGTCTTCTTTTATTTAGGAGGTAAATTCGTTATCGATTGCTTACTTTCATCCTTTTTCTTATACGCCATATGATAGGCCAATTTCCCAAAAAACATAAAGTAATACATCTCTCCTTTTCTTGCTTTTACCGCACCAATGATACTGAAAATAACATAAAGCAGGTTAGCTATAATTACAGAGATTAAATATCCCCAATAAAGATTATCTGCCGTTAAGAATTCAAAATTTTCAACATTAGGATTCTCTTCTATTTCTGGAATCAGTTTTGCAAAAGTCCAAAATATCAATCCTGCATTCATTAAAGTAGTTGGCAATTGAGACCACATAGATTGCAGCGCATGAAACTTAATAAACCTACTTTTTTTAGCATTCAAAATATAGTAGACTACCGAGGCTATTAAATTAATAATCGGCAAAGGTAAGCCCACCGCTAAAGCACCAAACATCATCAAATAAGAACCCATTGCGTCTTCTCTATCTGAAATAGAAATTTCTTCTGGTTGTTCTAAGTTATAATATTTTGATTCAGTCACTTTTTATTTACTTGAAAATGGTGGATAATCATTAATCATATACATTAAGTATAAACTAACACGAACAGACCAACGCATTGTTCCAACATGAAATTCATGCCAACTTTTAGGGTATGAACCTGTGAATAAGACAACCCAAAATGCCAACATTGATAAAATAGAACCCCATAAAAGTCTAAATATTAAAATAAAAGCATGTGGTAAGGCTACATAAAAACCTCCAAAAAACGCTCTTACTAAAACCGAAGAACGGCTAATATTCTCAGGGTAATCCACTTCAAAAGTGACAGCATGATCCTCTCCATCTAGTCCAAAGCTTGGGTAATCATCTGCCAGGTTCATTAATCTTGCATTTACTCTCAATCTCCAACGGATGAGCTTTTCTTGAAATTCAAAATTGCTTTGAGGATACCTTCCTGTAAAAAGGATGGCCCAAAATGAGATAAAATGTAAAATAGCACCCCATAAACCAGCAAATAATAGTAAAAAATTATGTGGAAGCAAAATGTATAATGCTCCAAATAATGATCTCAATATTAATTCACCTCTCGAATACTTTTCTTGATGGGTAATTTCTAATTTCATATTGTTTTAATTAAAGTTTAGTTTACAAAACTAAATATTTCAGTCGAATATCAAAATATAACATAATATATTTTGGAAAATAGCGTTTGGTTTGATTAGACCATTCTTTTGATCGAATTAGAAATAATTGATATCATCATATCTTCCTAATCAAATTCCATATATATATTCCATGTCAATTTATTCCTGTAATTCAATCAACAAACACCACTTAGATACCTTTTCTTCTCCATTACGCATAGTCAATAAATTTAATAGTCACATGGTTGTGTATTAAAACAGTCTCTTTCGAACTAAATATTGCATTCTACAACCTAAAAATTGACATATTTTCAAGCATTAAATCAATTAACATTGATTATTTAAGTAATTAATAAACAATAACTTCAGAAAATAAACGTTGTAATTCTATAAATCATGTTTATAAATTATGAGGCATATTTTATTTTTCCTAATTTTCATCTGTCATAATGTAGTTTTTGCTCAAATTCATTATGTAACTTCCCTTTCAGATTCAGGGTCAGGTTCATTACGGTATGCTATTTCGAATGCCCAAAATGGAGACACGGTAGAATTTCATTCCGATTTATTAGCATCGGGTTCGCAAATCATTTTTTTGGATTCCAGTATTACTATTAACACAGATATTGTGATTAAAGGATTGTACAATTCATCGGATTCCATTTCAATTTCTGGACAAAATTTCACCGGAATATTCACAATAAACGATTGCCAAAAAGTCCATTTAGATTCATTAATTTTAACAAATGGTTATACCCAAGGTAATGGAGGGGCTATTTATTCGGAAAATGTAGAAGTCTTAAAATTCACCAATGGTGTAATTCGAGCATGTCAAGCAGAGTTTGGAGGAGGATTATTTTGCGTTGACTCTAGTCGATTCGACAAACAGCTGGATACAAATCAAATTCGATTATTAATAGATAATAGTTTGATTGAATTAAACAATTCCGAACAGTATGGCGGAGGTATCTATATTAATGTAGTAAATCTTAACTATAACCCCTTATTAGTAGATGATAAAAATATTAATCTACGCTATTTTAGAACAGAAATAAATCATTCTACCTTTTCACAAAATTCAACAATTGGTGGCGGTGGAGCTTTTTGTTCAAATATAATTGGTCATACTTCGGGCAAGCCAAATAGTTACATCTTCAGATATTTACAACTATCCTATCTCAATATTAATAACTCAACCTTCTATAATAATAAGTCCGAAACAAGTGGATCTACGTTTTCAATATCGAATGGTTATTCATATATAACAGGTTCTAAACACGATCAACCACCGGCAATGTGGAGATTTACAGGTACTAATATAATTAATTCGACTATTTATTCTGACATTGAGAATACTGAAAATTTAATTGAACAATGCACATATCTGAGAGAAGCTGCAAGCGTTTATTATGATAATGATCCTGTAGTATTAAAAGGGACAATTCTATTTAATTTGGATAATAAAACAGTTAATACTATGAGAAACAATCCAATAAAGTCTTTAGGGTACAATATTTTTTCAGATTTAACCATGGCCGATACTTTAACGACAGATAAAATTCAAATAAATAAAGAAGTTTTAAATCTAGAGTCTTTAGAAAGAAATGGAAATATGAAAACACCAACTTTACTTCCTATTCCACCTTCAATTGCTATAAATAATGGAGATCCAAATGATTTTTCGGGTACTCAAACAGGAAATATTTATGGTGTAAGAGATATTGGTTCAGCCGAAACTTGTAAAAGCTTTTCAATAGATAATATTACAGAATTCGATGAATATGATTGGGTAAATGGAGAATACTATAACCAATCTAATACTATGGATAGTCTTATTTTAGAAAATGTGCATGGTTGCGATTCTGTTGTGTTTTTAAATCTAGAGATAGTAGAGTCCATTCATCCCAAATTGAATAATAACCCCGTAAAAAAAGGAAATCCAATCATAGTAAAAATGGGAAATCAAATTAGTGCGAATCTGTCCTTGAATCTCATAAATAGTTACGGAACCAGAATTCAGACCTATTTATATAAACCCAATTCAGGATATGAAACGCTAGAAATAGCGACAGAGTCATTAAGTAGTGGTGTCTATTTTTTAGTGAGTACAACCAATCACTATAATTTGAAAATTGTGGTAAATTAAAAATAGTATTGGATTTGAATGCATAGGAGATGAAATCACATTTTTGAAAAATTAATAATAAAACGAAATAGCTGTAGTTAAACTCTATTTACCTTTTTTAACTCTCTTTTTTTTCTTTTTCTTCTTACGTTTTTTCTTTTTGACTTTAGAATTCTTTTCAGTTTTTTCATCAGAGCTATCTTTAGAAAACATATTAATCATTCCTAATTTAAAAGGGAAGTAAATATTGAAATACACCTTTCTTTCCTCTTCTAAAATGGCATCTGTTTTTAACATGTCAAAAGGGATTTGGTTGTCATCAAAAAGCAAAGATTGACTTTGGCTTTTAACCTTCAATTCATTTAGGATTAAATATTCATCGCCAACCAAACGCACTACGTAAGCACTATCCATACTGTATCCGTTTCCAGAAGACAAAGGAACACTTAATAAATCCAGAAATCGGTTATAATACAGTGAAGATTGAGTGGAATCCTTAAGTTCATAATATATTTCTGCGAGTGTTCTAAACATTTTAATATTACCAGGTGAGGCATCCAATAAATCTAAAGTCATTTTTTCGGCCTTTACAAAATCACCCTCATCCATGTGGTTATACACATCTTTTAAATCAACCTCTTCTCCGTAAGGATTATAATCTTTCAAAAATACAGAACCATAGTAATAATAAACACCATCCAAAGGATCGTATTTTTGTTTTACATTTCTAATATTTGTACAAATGGCATCCAAATCAACTGTTTTTTCTTGAACATGAATTTTGATGGAGTCTGATGATATTCCAAAAATATCGACTTGAGAAAAAGATTGATTGTAAAAAAAAATACAGGAAATTAGCAATAGGAATTCTTTCAGCATAATTTATGATTTAAATATTAATTACCTCAAAAATAGTAAATTGTTGATGGATTTTCAATTATTATGTTATTAATTCTGATGATAATAATTTTATTTCACCCAATTTGGTAACAGGAGCTGTGAAATTAACTTTAAAAACAGTCTGTTCAACGATTCGAATTATGCCGAAATTGAATCTACATTATTTTTGTTTAAAAAATTTAAACCATGAGAATACAGAAGTTTGCTACTACACTAGGTCTTTTAGTCCTTTTATTTGCAGTATTTAGCTGTTCATCAGATGATGATTCGATGGAGGTTGATCCGGCAACTGCTGCACAAGAAGAATATGAAGCTTTACTTGAGAAATTTAAAGATGTAAAAGGTTATTATAAACTTATTAGCGCCCAACCAGAAGATTCAATTGTTTTGCAAAAAACAAACATGTTAAGTGATAACATAATATCTATAGTAAATGAGAGGAATCCAGAAGGTTTGTTTGTTAGGATAAAGGATGATGGAAGTGGAAGTTATTTCGAATATTTCTCTCTTAGTTACAATGCCCTTCAATATTCATTAGTTACTGGTGAAGTTATTAGTGTTGATTCTATTAGTGTAAATGTGGACAAAGTTTATGGAGATTTAAAGCCTGAATTATATTTACCTAATGAAAGTTTGGTAATTTCTAATGATCATTCAAGTACTGATTATAAAGATAAGAAATTTGATATATTAGGAGATAGCCTTATTACACATTTCTATACCAGAATATACACTAAAACAAATTCATCTAGCCCAATAGTTGAAAAAATAACAAAGGTTAAAGCTATTTATGTAAAGGAATAAAAGATAATTTCACCTATTTAAAAAGCAGTTTGAATTAATTTCAAACTGCTTTTTTTGATCTTTAAATTCAGTTAATAAAAATATTCTCATATTAATTATTAACGCTTTACCATTTTTATAGTTCCAAATTTATTTTCGTTTTGAACCTTCATAAAATAAACCCCAGCCGGTAAATAACTTAAGTCTAGAGCTTGATTTGAAGATTTTTCTAAGGTCAATACTCGAGCTCCATTTATATTAATGATTTCAATATCTAAATTGTCGAACTTTGAGTTTACAAAAACATCAGAAACAAAAGGATTAGGAAATACATTAAAATCCAATACATTATTTCTTTCGTTAATATTCAAGTTTTGTTCTGTAAAGTTGAAAACTAATTTCGATTCTTTATACCAAACACTATCAGATGCAATCCAATCTAAACGAATGATATGGTTCAGTTTATTAACAAACTTCATTTTATTATCTGTAATAAAATCATATTCTTCAACAGGTAAATTCAATGGAATAAAGTCATTACTCAAATCCACTGAGTTTATGTATTTTAGAATAGGTTCCCATGTGTTTGATGTGAAATCATATTCAAACATAGATAATGTATCAACATTTTGGTTGGCATCGTAAGAATAAATATTTTTTTCGTGAGCTGAATAGATCGGTGAAAGTGCGTCTTTTCTCATAACTCTCATTTCAGTTAATAAATTATCGGTAGAATATTCCAATTCTGTTTTGTAATTACTTAATTGCCATTCTGTACTATTCCAGTATGATACAAGAATTGTATCGACTAAATTATTACTGTTATACCTAAATTCTTCTTTAATATCTTCTATCCAAATGCTATTCACCTCATTCCAAGAATAAAATACATTCCTAACCTCTAATCCGTCTGCATTATATTCAAAATCTGTTTTCGAAGATAAAATCCAAGTGTTTGAGTTCGGATTAAATTCATGAAAAAATACAGACTCTATTTTATTATCAATATTTACATTATAAACTTTCTTTGATAATGGATCGGGATTCCAGTTATTATTTCCAAGAAAAGATATTGTTTTTATATCTTCTAAAGTAGAATTTAGAGTGTCGGCAGTAAAATCATGTTTTTCAGTCGAATACCAATTACTATCAACAGCAACATTCAATCTATTCGAAAAAACAAGTTCAGCAGTTAGGTCGGTGTTATAATTAAAAACTCCTTTTCTTGCAGGAATCCATTCATTTGTAGACTCTTTCCATAATTCTTTTACAATACTGTCTAGTCTTACATTCGAAGAAGACATTGAAACCAATGCATTGTTTTGGTTTTGAATGGTCAAATTTTGAGCTTTTAGGGATAAAGAACAAAAACTAAAAATGGCCGAAAATGTTAATAGTAAAGTCGTTTTCATTTAAATTTGTTTTGAGGATTTTTTATGAATTCTTACAACTCATAATAGAAATGCAAATTTGAAGATGTTATGTTATCAAAAAATTGACCTATGTCAAATAATATCCAATCCAAGAACTTTTCTAACTCAATATAAATTACATTCAATCCTACATATCAAACCATTACATTTATTAAATATTGAGATCATAAACCCCAATGTATCATTGTGATTTGAATCATATTTTATTCAAATCAAAAATCAACCGCATTCAAATCATTAATAACCAAAATCATAAACCTTTATTAAACAAGAGCTATACATCAATTTCTTCTTTTGTCTTTAAGTCAATTCTGTTTATTCAATAAAGTACGTTTTACACAAATGGTCAACCATTATTAATAATCCTTATCAAATCTAAATGACATATAATCAACTCAGATTTTATTTTGAATTTTCTTTCTATTTAATCCAAATCAATATTCCTCCTATTCTCAATAGAAACCTTATATTTGCAAAAAACTCACAACATGTCAGATAATAGATATATGCAAAGAGGGGTTTCTGCCTCAAAAGAAGACGTTCATAACGCGATAAAAAACATCGATAAAGGACTTTTTCCTCAAGCATTTTGTAAAATTGTACCAGATTATTTAACAGGTAGTAACGACCACTGTATTGTAATGCATGCCGATGGTGCTGGAACAAAATCTTCGCTTGCTTATATGTATTGGAAAGAGACAGGTGATCTTTCGGTTTGGAAAGGAATTGCTCAGGATGCATTGATCATGAATATTGATGATTTACTTTGTGTTGGTGCAACTGGACCAATCATGTTATCGTCTACAATTGGACGTAACAAAAACTTAATTACTGGAGAAGTACTTTCTGCTATTATCAACGGTACAGAAGAACTTTTAGAAGGATTAAGAAACCACGGAATCGAAATTCATTCTACTGGTGGAGAAACAGCTGATGTTGGTGATTTAGTTCGTACAATTATTGTAGATTCTACGGTAACGGCTAGAATGTCTAAATCTTCGGTCATTGACAATGCCAATATTAAAGATGGTGATGTTATTGTTGGTTTAGAATCTTTCGGACAAGCTACTTACGAATCGGAGTATAACGGAGGAATGGGGTCTAACGGATTAACATCTGCTCGTCATGATGTTTTCTCGAAATACCTTGCCGATAAATACCCTGAATCTTTTGATCCTTCGGTACCAAATGACTTGGTATATTCTGGGAATAAAAAATTAACAGATTCAGTTGAAAATTCTCCAATTGATGCTGGTAAATTAGTCTTGTCGCCAACAAGAACTTATGCTCCAGTTATTAAAGCTATTTTAGATAAAATGCCTGGTAAAATAAACGGAATGGTTCACTGTTCTGGAGGTGCTCAAACTAAAATTTTACATTTTGTTGAAAACTTACATATTACCAAAAACAATATGTTCCCAATTCCACCTTTATTCAAATTAATCCAAGAAGAATCTAAAACCGATTGGAAAGAGATGTATAAAGTGTTTAATATGGGACACCGTATGGAAATTTACTTATCGAAAGAAGATGCTGCTGAGGTAATCGAAATCTCAAAATCATTCGGAATTGATGCACAAATTGTTGGTCATTGTACAGCTTCGGAAGGAAAATCTTTAACGATTGAAAGTCCTTACGGAAAGTTTGAATACTAGTTTTTTTTAGTGGTTAGTTCTTAGTTATGAGTTTGTAGTGATGAGTGATGAGTAATTAGTTATTAGTCAACTGTACGAAGGGTGAGCGGAGTCGAACCCTGAATTTGATGGTTTGTGATAAACTATTCGTCCTGCGTTCTTTCGAAGTTTCACTTCGGAAGCTAGATAGAAGGAAGTTTCACTTCCAAGTAAAAAGAATAATTACTTACTAAAAACAAATTGGGATTTACATCCCCCTAGCCTCCTTTTAAAGGGGGAATGGAAAACTATCCCCTTGAGGGGATCATAGGGTGTTAAAACCAAATTCTCGAAAAAGATTAAAATCTTTGATTGAGAAGTAAAAATATAAAGGTGTTTATTTCTATAGAATTAAATACCTTTGAAATTCATTAAAATCAGGAAATCAGCAATGATTTCCAAAACATGTAAAATTCGTTAGGTTTTACATGAATTAAAATCTTTTAAAAAAGAGTTTATGATAGAGAAATTAGAAATGATACACCAGCGTTTTATCGAAGTTTCTGACTTGATTATCGAGCCAGAAATTATGAGCGATATGAAGCGTTATGTGGCTATAAATAAAGAATACAAGGATCTTCAGAAAATTGAAAAGGCATACCAAGAATACAAAACGGTATTGGCAAACATTGCAGAATCTAAAGATATTTTGGCAAATGAAACAGATCCTGAAATGAAGGAAATGGCCAAAATGGAATTGGATGAAGCTCTTCCTCGAAAAGAGGAAATGGATGAAGAAATTAAATGGTTGTTGATTCCAAAAGACCCAGAAGATGCTAAGAATGCTCAATTTGAGATTCGTGCCGGGACGGGTGGAGATGAAGCCTCAATTTTTGCTGGAGATTTATTCCGTTTATACACAAAATACTGTGAAGGAAGAGGTTGGAAAGTAGATGTTGTTGATTTTCAAGAAGGAACCTCTGGAGGTTATAAAGAAATTATTTTCGATGTATCCGGAACAGATGTTTATGGAGTGTTGAAATACGAATCGGGAGTTCACCGTGTGCAACGTGTACCACAAACCGAAACTCAAGGTCGTGTACATACATCGGCAGCTACGGTAATTGTTTTACCAGAAGCCGAGGAATTTGATATCGACTTAAAGGATTCGGATATTCGTGTGGATTCTTATTGTTCTTCAGGACCTGGTGGACAATCGGTAAATACAACGTATTCGGCCATTCGATTAACACACATGCCTACAGGAATTGTAGCTCAGTGTCAAGATCAAAAATCGAAACTAAAAAACCATGCAAAAGCTTTAAAAACGCTTCGTAACCGTATTTACGAAATGGAATTAAAGAAAAAGCTGGAAGCAGATCAAGCTCACCGTAAAACATTAGTTGCTTCGGGAGACCGTTCGGCAAAAATTCGTACGTATAACTACCCGCAAGGTCGTTTGACTGATCACCGTATCGGTTTAACACTTTATAGTTTAGGTGATGTTATGAACGGAGATATTCAAAAAGTAATTGACGAATTAACGATTGCAGAAAACACAGAACGTTTAAAAGCCGGAAATGAATAAGCAAACTTTAGTTGATCAGATAAAGAAAAAGAAATCGTTTTTGTGTGTTGGTTTAGATACGGATATTACCCGTATTCCGAAACATTTGTTGGAATTGGAAGATCCTATTTTTGAGTTCAACAAACAAATTATCGACGCTACAAAAGATTTTTGTGTAGCCTATAAACCAAACATTGCTTTTTACGAAGCCATGGGTGTAAAAGGTTGGGAAAGTCTTCAAAAAACGATGGATTATATTCCAAAAGATATTTTTACCATTGCCGATGCAAAGCGTGGAGATATTGGAAATACATCTAAAATGTATGCCAAATGTTTTTTCGAAGCTTATAATTTTGACTCGGTAACGGTTGCACCTTATATGGGAAAAGACAGTGTAGAGCCATTTTTGGAGTTCGAAAACAAATGGGTTATCCTTTTGGCCTTAACATCTAACGAAGGTGGAAAGGAAATGCAATTGGAAGAGTTGAAAGATGGTAAACCAATCTATCAAATGACACTCGAAAAATCTCAAAACTGGGAAAACTCTGACCGATTAATGTATGTTGTTGGAGCAACCAGAGCAGAAATGTTAACAGACATTCGTAAGACCATTCCAAATGCCTTCTTATTGGTTCCTGGAGTCGGTGCACAAGGCGGTAGTCTTACCGAAGTAGCGAAATACGGTTGGAACGACGATTGCGGTTTGTTAATCAATTCTTCGAGAGGAATAATTTACAAATCGGATGGCGAAGATTTTGCCGATAAAGCAAAAGAAGAAGCTGAAAAACTCCAAAAACAAATGGAGGCAATAATTATAGATAAAGGTTGGAATTAATTCCAACCTTTTTTTTGTCGTGGATTTTTTATGTTCCCCATGGTCTTGTTGATATTGAATAGTTATTGTAGAGTAAAAGGTAGAATAATTTGTATATTTAAAAAAAATATAAATTATGGGATTTAATATTGCAGGAGTTGTAATTAATAAGAATTTTGAATCAGAAATATCTAGTTTGGGTAAACACATTAATAAAAATATTAAAGAATTTACAGAAATTGATTTCGAAGATGCCGTATCAGAATATGAACATTTAGGTATAATAGATGTTTTGTTTTCTGAAAAAGGAACAATGTTAATAATGAACCTTGACCTTTGTTTGAATTACTATCATATGAATGATCTGGAGACCTTTGCTTTTTCTATTGATGAAAGCTCAAATTCTTTTGCCTATCATTGGAGTTTTAATGGAAATGAAGTTGGTGATGGATGGTCATACCCTCAGATGATTATGGAATACAAATCTTCTGATAATTTTGATTTAGGAGCCCACGAGAAAAAGATAACTGATTTTATTTCAGAACGCTTAATTGATCTTTTTGGAAAAGATATCTATAATATTGATCCTGGAATAAAGGTAAAGCGGTTTAAAGTGGTTTGAGTTATATAATATTTTCATCTGACTAAGCAGATGCTTCATGGCAAAATATTTCCGAGTGCAATGCCGCAACCACCTCGTCAGCTTCGTTGCCACTCCTCCACGGGAGGAGAATGTTCTACAAATAAATATCCAGCATAAATTCCACTCCTAAGGAGGCAATGTCATTAAGTTAAGAAATTACAAAGATATAAGTGGTTGATTAATGGTA
>JBMYWP010000066.1:0-21066 GCA_049607525.1 Flavobacteriales bacterium | reverse complement strand
TCGTTGATATGTTCTTCAAAATTATAATATTGCCCAGGACTAAATATTTTAAAGTTATACCCTAACCCTTTTAAAGTGGCAAGGTTTTTACTTTTATTCATACGAGTGATCATCAGGTCATAATCATTGTGGGTTTCAAATATGGTCTTATATCTTTTAGCGAAATCAATTTTTCTAAAAGAAGCATATACCTTTTCTTCTATTTGCTTATTTTCTGTCATTTTTATTCAGGTTCCAAAATTCAATTCTTAAATATAGTATAGTCCTAATATTTAAGATGTATTTTTTCAATTTATGTAACAAAAAACACGTTAAATATTCACTTTAGTATGATCTTTGTAAAAAATACAGATCGAAATGAACTCATTATATATAACCAAAACTATTCCTGTAACGGGAATGTCTTGTGGAGGTTGCGTGGCCAAAGTAGAAAAAACGTTAAATGCTTTATCGTTTGTAAAAGAGGCCAAAGTCAATTTTTCTAATCATACACTTACTGTTTCTTACTTAAAAGATACCGAAATCAGTGCTTTAAAAGATCCTATAAACGTTTTAGGATTCGATATTATTATTGAAGATAACAGGGCAAAAGCCGATGAAAAACATAAATTCGAGTTAGAAAAACAATTAAAAGAAATAAAGAACAGAGCGCTTTGGACAGGAATTTTATCCTTACCCGTATTTGTATTCGGTATGTTTTTGGGTAGTTGGGAACCAGGTAAATGGATTTCTTTGGTGCTATCGGCAGTTGTTATATTCTGGTTTGGAAAACCGTATTTTAAAAGCACCTGGAAACAGTTAAAGAACCAATCTGCAAATATGGATACATTGGTGGCTTTAAGTACAAGTATTGCTTTTATTTTTAGTACCATAAATTTGTTATTTCCCGATTTTTGGATCAATAAAGGGTTAGAACCGCATGTTTATTTTGAAGCTGCCGCCCTCATCATTACGTTTATTTCTTTGGGGAAATGGTTAGAAGAGAAAGCCAAGGCAAATACCAATTCAGCATTACAGGCTTTAATTGAATTACAACCTAAACAGGTTATTTGCATTGAAAATGGAATAGAAAAGACCATGGCAATTTCGGATGTTTATGAAGGGATGACCCTAAAAATAAAACCAGGCGAACACATTGCTGTAGATGGAACATTGATAGAAGGGCATTCTTTTGTAAATGAGAGTTTATTGACGGGAGAGTCCATTGCCGTAGAAAAAACGAAAGGCGATGTTGTTTTTTCTGGAACCATAAATCAAAAGGGTTCATTTAGAATGATTGCCAAAAGTAGAGGGAACAATTCAAGATTATCGCAAATTATTGAAATGGTAAAGCAGGCTCAAGGAAGTAAAGCACCAGTTCAAAAATTGGTAGATAAAATAGCTTCAATATTTGTTCCAACCATCATGGTGTTGTCTATTCTTACTTTTGTTTTGTGGATGATTTTTGGAGGAATGCCATATATCAATCACGCCTTACTTTCGGCTGTTTCTGTTCTGGTAATCGCTTGTCCTTGTGCTTTAGGATTGGCTACGCCAACTGCTATTATGGTTGGAATGGCAAAAGGGGCCGAACATCAAATTTTGATAAGAGATGCACAAAGTTTAGAAATAGGAAGCAAAGTAGATACTATTATTTTCGATAAAACGGGAACACTCACAGAAGGAAAACCAAAAGTAACGGATCGGTTTATTTTGGATGAAACCCTGTTTTTTCGATTTCAAAACACACTTTATGGCTTAGAAAAGGAATCTTCTCACCCTTTGTCGGAAGCGATACTCGAAAACCTAACCAAGCCAAGTTCATGTAGTGTTCCAAAGCTTGAAAATTTTGAAACCGTTGTTGGGCAGGGTATCAAGGCTGGATTAAACAGCGATTTGTTTTTTGTTGGTAATAAGAAATTGTTGTTAGAAAATGGTGTAGATATTCATCCAAAATTTTTAGAAAAAGAGAAAGAATACATTTCAGAAGCCAAAACCTTGGTGTATTTTTCTACAAAAGATTGTGTTGTTGCTTTGTTTGCTGTTGAAGACCAATTAAAAGATTCATCTCAGGAAGGTGTAAGGATTTTGAAAAGTAATGCACTAGATGTCCATATATTGTCAGGAGATCAAAAAACAGTGGTTGAGAAAATGGCCAGTGTTTGTGGTATAAACCATTATAAATGGGAGCAGAGTCCCGAAGAAAAAGCGGCTTATATTAAAGCCCTCCAGGCAAAAGGGAAAATTGTAGCTATGGTTGGCGATGGAATTAATGATTCTCAAGCTTTGGCAACTGCAGATTTAAGTATTGCCATGGGGAATGGATCTGATATTGCTATGGATGTGGCACAAATGACTCTTTTAAATCATAAATTGACTCAAATAAACAAGGCATTGCGTTTATCAAAACTTACGGTAGATGGTATTCGTCAGAATTTGTTTTGGGCATTTATATATAATCTGGTTGGAATACCAATTGCCGCTGGAGCATTGTATTATTTTACCGGATATTTATTGAACCCGATGGTGGCGAGTTTGGCTATGGCTTTAAGCTCTGTATCTGTTGTGTTAAACAGTTTAAGATTAAAGGGTAAAACGTTGTAAGAATAGGAAGGTTCACTTTTAATAGAATGGAGTATTTGGTTGTGATTCTTGTCAATAAAATAGAATCAGGTCAAATACTTATCTAATGTTTCTGGGCCTTCCAAAATTTCTTTCACAACTTTTAATACACCCTCCTTTGTGGTAGATACAATCCACTTTACCAGTTGAATATTCCCGCTATTTATTTCTATGGCTGTAATACTTCTAGGGTGAACAGCACTTCCGTCATTAAAAAAAGGAATATCGGTTGGCTTAGGAAACCTAGGACGATGTGTATGACCAGAAATAATCATCTGATTTTCGTTTTCAATGATCCAGTTTTTAATCCTGCGCTCAACTTTTATTAATGTTTTATGGTTTTTAGCCGGACTTGTTGGGTCATAGAATCCAAGAATTTGCATTGGTTTCCAAAATATTTGAACAAAAAAACGATTGAATTTCCACATGTTATAATTCATGAAGTCTGCTTGATGTCCGTGTAAACACAATATAGATTTATCTGATTCTTGATGTTGTAAAACCAAGGCTTCGTGATATTCTAAATTTGGCATAAAGTCTACAAACTCATCTGTTTTATCGTCTTTTACCTTTGAGTAATGTTGTTTTACCGTATTTGAATTTTTATAAACCATATCGTGGTTTCCCCAAATCATATGCAACCTATCATCTTCATGAAAGGATTCTAATTGCTTGAAAATAGATTTGTGGGCAGAGTAAATGGATTTAAAAAATCGGTTTTCCCAAAGCTCATTTCCATCGCCAAGTTCTATATAGGTAAAACAGTGATCGTAATAATATTTTAGGGCATGGGCATAAATGTTCTCATTCCTTGCAAATTCATCGGCATAGCTCGAGTCGCCTCTATGAATATCACTCATAAAAACAATTCTAGATTGATTGCTAATGGTAATATGTTTGGCATTTTTGAGCGCCCTTGAAAGTCGAGAAGATGATGTCATGGACTAAAGATAAGCATCTTGGTTAATAATTGAATATAGACACGGTTATTTTAACATTTTTTCGAGGTTGAAAATGCCGTTGTAAAAACATACTTGGTCATGATTTATCCAAAAACATTCATGGAAAACGAATGTCTAAATCAGCTTTATTTGTTTACTAAATCTCTGTTAGTGATCATAGAAATTCCAACGAATTCCAAAATTAAAACGTTGGTTCAATCCTACAATATGTGGACTCACAAACATTTCCTCTCGGATAGCGCTTTCCAACACATTTGTGAAAATTCCGTAAATCGTAAAATTAGAAACCTTCATATTCACAAAAACATCTATTTTAGGTGCTCCACCAATCTTGGTTTCTGTTTGTAAATAAGTTTGATTGATGGATGACATGTATTTTGGTGCAAAATATTTTGAGGCGTAGTTGATTTGAACTCCAGGTTGAACCAATGCTTCTCCCAACATTTTTCTTTGAAATGCAATTTTTAACCGTCCTATAAAAGTTGGTTTTTGAAGGGCGGTTCCCGTTGTACTTTGTACTAAATATTGGTTGGCAAAAGTCCAATTGCCTTTTCGAATTATACTTTCAAGTTCAATTCCTTTTATGTCGTTGCTGTTTTGGTCCTGAATTGGATTAATGTTTTCATTCAAATAAACAAAGTCCTTAATTTTATGATAGAAACCTGAAATTTTGGTGTGTTTTAATAATTGGTAAGATACCTCCAATCGCATGTGATTTTCTCTTGAGAATGCATTATCCCAAGTAAAATGATTGCTCTGATATTTTTGATATAACAATTCTGGTGCCCGATCGGCGTATAATCCAGTAATGATTAATTTTTTTGCCAGTTTAATTTCAGCTTTTAATTCCAATCCCGTTTCCAAATCGGTTTGTTCTAATAGTTTGGCATAGGCCTGAAATTTATTTCTAAAACCAGAAACATAAGATCCAAATTCAACTTTTGTTAAAGATTGCTGACCAAAACCTAAATTGTAGTTTGCAAATTCAATATTTGCAAACGGTTTAATGGTAAAACCTTTGTATTGTGTTTCTAAAGAAAAAGACTGTTTTACGTTGGTATATGCAATACTATCTGACGTAGCCGTAGAATCTCTAAATACATTAGGGTAATAAACAATAGAAGGCTGGGTACCTGTATTTGAGAATTGCAATGGCGAATCTTGATAAAATTCGGATGTTTTATTTAAAGATGTTTCCGAAGTTAACTTGATTTTCAAGCTATCTAAAACATGAAAATCTAATGCATTTACCCAATTGAAATCGGTATTTCTTAATGTATTTTTCGCACTTTTTAGTTGGGTTTCAATAACGTCATTTCCATCTAATGTTTGGTCTAAATATAACGAATCGTATACAAAACCTCCATTTTCGAATACTGTAGATTTTCTGTATAAAAATTGAAGACTAGAAGAATAAGGTTTATCTTTTGGATGATAATTGAATTCTAATTTAGTGTTGACATGATCTTTTATATCATTAAAAAAATGACCTTCAGAAATTTGTTTTTGATAAAAAATTCCGAACGAAAAATTCTTATAAGCCTGAGAATGCAAAGCCGAAATGTATTGTCCTTCTTGAATGGTGGTTTTGTAATCTATTTGCGAAAATTTATAATTATTGTTATAAACAATTTTATTTTTACGTTCTAAGTAAGCATTATAAACACTCGATTTAAGATTGTTATCGTCCAAAGAAACATTATAAGATAAATCTATTACACCGCCACCCACATTGGACATAACATGTTGTTTCCAAAATAAATTCTTATTTATAGAAGACAAGTTAGAAATATCAATTGTTGTAGAATCTTGTTCTAAACGAAAAGATAAACTGTCTAAAGTTTGACCTTTAACAAAAAATAGCCCTAAAAAAAGGGCTATTAATATGGTAAATTTTGATTTTATATTCACGTTATGGGTTTACCAAGTGCAGATTTCCTAGAAATAGTTTAACCGAAATGGCCAAAAGAATAATTCCGAAAATTCTACGCATTACATTAATTCCTCCTTGTCCTAAAATTCGCTCAATTTTAGAAGTTGTTTTCAAAACTACATAAACAAAAGCTAAATTAATAAGAATCCCAAAAATAACATTTATTAAATCGAATTCGGCACGAATTGAAATAATAGTTGTTAAAGTTCCCGATCCAGCAATAAGCGGAAAGGCAATAGGAACAATTTCTCCTGCGGCATCTTCTCCATCCGATTTAAAAATTTCGATATTCAAAATCATTTCTAAAGCCAACAAAAACATAACAATGGCACCTGCAATGGCAAATGAAGGTATGTCTAAGTGAATAAGGTTTAATATGCGCTCGCCTAAAAATAGAAAAGCAATCATAATAACACCCGAAACAATAGTGGCTTTTTCTGATTGAATATGCCCGAGTTTCTTTCTTAGATCTATAATAATCGGAATCGATCCAAGTATATCAATAACAGCAAATAGCGTTAATGAAATGGTTACAACTTGTGATAAATCAAAGTTCATTTTCAATGGTTTTTTAAAAATTTGTGCAAATGTAAATTAATATTGAAAATAAACAAGTTATAAGGAAAAGTTTTGTGTAAAACTTAAAAACTTAATTAAGATGTTTTATTTGACACGCTTTGCGTAGTGATAATATAAACAGAATGGCTTTTAAATTATTATTTTGATTCATCAGACTTTACAAATTTCTTTAAAACTGGATAATGAGTTAAAATCATTAATTGCTAATTCAACAATCAAATAGTTATATGAAGTCATTTACTTTTTTTTATTATTTATCGGTAGTTTGAAAATATGAATTTACATTTTATTATCAGAACAATCTATACGATTTATCATTATTTCCAATTCAAAAAAAAACGATTAATCCTTCAAGAATTAATCGCTTTTTGGTCAATACATTTTTAGTATTGTTCTTTTTCGTTTGGGAAATCTAGAGATTTAACATCCGAAATGTAATTTTGTACGGCACCTGTCATATCTTCAAACAAGTTTAAATAGCGCCTTAAAAAACGTGGATTAAACTCGTGGGTCATTCCCATTAAATCATGTGTTACAAGCACCTGACCATCTACTCCGCTTCCGGCACCAATTCCTATGGTTGGAATGTCTAATGCTTTGGTTACTTCGGTGGCTAATTGAGAAGGTATTTTTTCGAAAACTACGGAAAAACACCCCAATTCTTGAAGTAATTTGGCATCTTCCATGAGTTTTTGAGCTTCTGCTTCTTCTTTTGCTCTTACAGTATACGTACCAAATTTATATATAGATTGTGGTGTTAGTCCTAAGTGTCCCATAACTGGAATTCCGGCCGAAAGTATTCTAGAGATTGATTCTGCAATTTCAGATCCACCTTCCATTTTCACGGCATGTGCTCCAGATTCTTTCATTATTCTAATGGCAGAATTTAAGGCTTCTTTTGAATTCCCTTGGTAAGATCCAAAAGGCAAATCTACAACCACTAATGCGCGGTCTACAGCTCTAACCACACTAGAGGCGTGGTAAATCATTTCGTTTAATGTAATTGGAAGTGTAGTCTCGTGACCTGCCATTACATTTGAGGCCGAATCTCCAACTAGAATAACATCTATTTTGGCGTGATCGATGATTTTTGCCATCGTATAATCATATGCCGTTAACATAGAAATTTTTTCACCTTGGCGTTTCATGGCCTGTACAACGTTTGTTGTTACTTTTTTGAACTCTTTTTTTGCTACCGACATTTTGAAAAAGTATTTTTAGATAATGCGAACAACAAAGCTATAAAAAATTTATATTTGCTATCAATATAAAACTAGTTTATTGGTTTTTGAAACTTTTTGATAGAATGAGAAAAAATATATTAGCTGTACTTGCCGTACTTTCTTTGTGGTCGTGTAAGAATGATTTAGAAATTTATACAGAACCTCAAAACTTACCTTACGTGTACGGATTGTTAGAGGCAGGAGAGAACGTTCAATATATTCACGTTGCAAAATCATTTCAGAAGATTGCAAGTGAAATTACCACAGATGACTTATATTATGAAGATGACTCTGTTAAAGTATTTTTAGATAAATATGTTAGTGGAAACTTAACCAATACTTGGGAAGCTTTACCTGTTGTTACTTCAGATAAACAAGAAGGCTTATTTCCTTTTCCATATAACAAATATTATAAAATAGAGACAACAACTCCATTTGTAAATAATACGACCGAAACATATTCTATTCGTGTAGAGCCTACAAATACGGCAAATCATGTTGAAAATAAAGATAAATTTGCTTTAAACTCATTAATTAATATTTTGAGTCCAAAAATTAATGGGAAAACGGAAATCGAATTTCTTTCAGGACCGAGTTACCAACCTCTAAATGTTAAATGGAATCAAAAAGGAGGCGCATTAGAAGAAGCTCAATTTAGAGTGATTATGCAAGAAATAAATCAAGCGACTTCAGAAGTTGATACGGTTGAGGTTGTTTATAAATTCTATAATGATATTCCAAGTGCATCAGATGATGATGAAGTAAATGAAACAGTACATCTTTCTCATTTTTATGAAGGTTTTGGAAGACAGTTAAAAAAAGATCCAAACATTACACGTAGAATGTTAGATACCAAATATGAACTTGTTGGCGCTCAAAAGAGAGTAAGAGCTTATGGTGTAGGATTGGAAGTTTTTTCGGCTTCGAAAGATTTTACATCTTATAAAAATACGGTATTTGGAGTTACTGGTATTTCTCAAGACAAAATCAATTGGACGAACCTTGAAAATTCACTTGGAATATATACGACCAGGTCAAAAAACATTTTAGATGCCAAAAAAGAAATATTATTTTTCGGTCAATCTGTTTTAGATTCTTTGTCTTGTGCAGATCAATTCTTCGATTATAATTTTGAAAAAGTAAGTGTTGATGGTTTTGGAGAACTTCAGTTCGATGGGTCTCCGCAAAGATGTCAGTAGTACATAGAATAAACTTTACATAAAACATAGAAAAACGGTTGATTATTTAAATAGTCAACCGTTTTTTTGTTTGTAATATTGAATAATTTCTCCTGCTGAGTTTTTCCAACGAATTAAGAACGATGGAATCCGATATTCTTCATAAATTTTTGAAGAAATATCAATTAAAAATTTAGCTTTGTAAAGCTGTCTAATAAAAGTGAATAAAAGATGATATCAAACAGAGTCCTTGAGATGAAAGAGTCTCAAACCTTAGCCATGGCGCGCCGTAGTAGAGCAATGAAAGAAGCAGGGCATGATGTAATAAGCTTAAGTTTAGGAGAACCAGACTTTAATACACCAGAATTTATAAAAGAAGGAGTTAAAGCCGCTGTAGATGCTGATTTTTCACATTATACAGCTGTTCCAGGTTTATTAGAAGCAAGAGAAGCAATTGCATTAAAATTTAAAAGAGACAATCAGTTGGATTTTACTCCAGATCAAATTATGATGTCTACTGGAGCTAAACAATCTTTGGCTCAAATTATGCTTGCCATTCTAAATAAAGATGATGAGGTAATTTTACCAGCACCTTACTGGGTGAGTTATTTGCAAATGGTGGAATTGGCAGAAGGAAAGGCTGTTGAAATTTCTACAGAGGCTGCAAATCATTACAAAATAACACCAGAACAATTAAAATCATCAATTACAGATAAAACAAAAGCATTTTTATTTAGTTCGCCTTGTAACCCAAGTGGATCTTTATATTCTAAAGAAGAATTAGAGGCTTTAGCCAATGTTTTAAAAGACTATCCAAATATTCTTATTATTTCGGATGAAATTTATGAATTGATCAATTTTTCAGGGAAACACGAAAGTATAGCCCAATTTGAATCTGTGAAAGATCAAACGGTCATAGTGAATGGGTTATCGAAAGGATATGCCATGACAGGGTATAGATTAGGATATATTGCCGGACCTAAACATATTGTTGATGCTTGTATTAAAGTGCAGGGTCAAATAACTTCTGCTACCTGTGCAATCACTCAAAAAGCGGCCCAAGTTGCTTTAGAAGCTGATCCAAGTGCTGTAAAGTATATGAGAGATAGCTTTTTAGAACGACGTAATTATATGCATAGAGAATTAAGTAAACTGGAAGATTTAATTTTACCAAGGCCAGAAGGTGCATTTTATTTATTTCCAGATGTTTCAAATTATTTTGGAAAATCATATAAAGGAAAAACCATAAAAACATCTTCAGATTTTGCAGAAATGTTACTTGAATCAGAGTTTGTTGCAACCGTGGACGGTTCTGCTTTTGGATCTCCAAAATGTTTAAGGCTTTCTTATGCTGCAGGTATGGAGACGTTAAAAGAAGCGGTAATAAGAATTCAACGATTTGTTTCCGAAATCAAATAATTTATGACGCATACATCGGTAAATCGATTTATAAAAGAGTTTTCGAACCAGAAAGTATTAATTATTGGTGATGCCATGATTGATGCCTACATGTGGGGACAAATTGATAGAATGAGCCCTGAAGCTCCTATTCCTGTTGTTGATGTTTTAAAACGCGAAAAACGTTTGGGTGGAGCTGCAAATGTGGCGTTAAACCTTAAAGCATTAGGAACCGAACCTGTATTATTAACTCTAGTCGGAGGCGATAGAAAAGGTGAGGAGTTTATGGATTTAATGAAATCTTCAAAGTTATCTGTGGAAGGTGTTCTTGTTGATGAAAATAGAAAAACGACACAGAAAACCAGGATTATAGCTCAAGATAAACATGTTTTGAGGGTAGACGAAGAAGATGTTTACGATTTTGAGGATACAAATGAAGTGTTAAGCACCATACAACGTTTGCATAGTGAAATTGGGTTTGATGTTGTAATTTTTGAAGATTACAATAAAGGATTATTAACCGAAGAAATTATTACAACTTGTATTGATTTTTGTAGAGCAAATCAAATAAAAACAATTGTAGATCCAAAGAAAAAGAATTTTTTCGCTTACAAACATGTCGATATTTTTAAACCAAACCTGAAGGAAATTACGGAAGGTTTGGGTGTTGAATGTCATGCAGATTCGGAATCAGATTTAATAAAAACGTGTACGTTGTTAACCGAAAAAATACATGCAGAATCCATTTTTCTAACACTTTCTGAATATGGTGTTTTTATCCTAAATAAAGACGGACAAACAACACACCCGGCATTCGATCGAAAAATTATTGATGTAAGTGGTGCTGGTGATACAGTAGTTTCTGTGGCATCTTTGGCATTAGCTTGTGGCTTGTCTAATTCCGACTTGGCTTTGATTTCGAATCTTGCAGGTGGTTTGGTATGCGAATCTGTTGGGGTAGTACCCATTCAAAAAGATTTGTTGATTTCTGAGATCAAAAAAACATATGGTTTATGATAAAATGGATTTGTATTTTACTTATGAGTTTAGTTGGTCTTCAATCTTGTCGAAATTCGGAGCAGTTTTTTGTTGCCCGTTATGGTATGATCAATGATGTGTACCAAAATGCAAATCATATTTCCACAACATCAAATGATGTTGAAACCACCATTGAAATTCAACTCAGAAAAAAACAAAAATTAGTGATCACGCTTAATGCTTCTTTCGATGAAATGAATCGTAAAGATTTAAAACATGCCGAAATGATCATATATAGACCCAATGGGAATAAGCCATTAACATTGAGTTATTTGAAAAAGTGTAAACTAAAACAAGGTAAACTAACCAAAGAAGTTTATCTTGATGCTCAGTTTTCTTACGGTAGAGAACATGTTGCTATTCAAGGTAGATTTCCAATAAAAATAAAATAATGGCACTTATAAAAAAGGTAAATGGTATAGGTCCAAAAATACCCGAATCATGTTTTTTGGCCGAAAACGCAACCATTACAGGAGATGTGGAAATGGGTGAAAATTGTTCGGCTTGGTTTTCTTCTGTCATTAGAGGAGATGTTTGTAAAATCATTCTTGGCGATAAAGTAAATGTTCAGGATGGTGCAGTTTTACACGGAACTTACAAGAAATTTGATTTAACGATTGGAAACAATGTATCTATTGGTCATAATGCTAATGTACATGGTTGTACCGTTCATGACAACGTACTTATAGGAATGGGTTCGACAGTAATGGACAATTGCGTTATTCATTCAAATAGTATTGTTGCGGCAGGTTCGGTTGTACTTCAAAATACGGTAGTAGAAAGTGGTTCTATTTATGCTGGAGTGCCGGCTAAAAAAGTAAAAGATATAGACCCAAGTCAATTTGAAGAATTGGTGAAAGGAATAGCTGATAATTACGTGATGTACTCTTCTTGGTACGAATAATATTCAGTTCACAATAAAATCAAAAAAAAGCTATCCGTTATTGTAACACGAATGGCTTTTTTTTGATTTAACTAAAACTAATTAGTGGCAATCATTACTTGTTAAACGTGAGTGTGATATAAGAAGTAGATTCGTCAAAATATCATTCTCCAATTATTGTTGAGTGAAAGTCTAAGTACAAATTGAACTTCTTTTGGTTACAAAATTCACACCAGAATATTCGAGACTGGTCGAATTGACTTCTTTAGTCACATCGATTTTTTTTGTAAAAAGTAACGTCATAAAAAATGTTTCGAGATGTTATATTTTCATATATCTAACTTACGTTATTATCTATGTCTAGGAACTAAAAAAATGTATTATGTTAAAAGCAACATATAAAAAACACAATCTCATTTTTAAAAAGCAAGCCGGAACCTCTCGAGGTGTTTTATTAGAAAAACCATCTTGGTATTTAATACTCGAACAAAATGGCAAAAGAGGTGTTGGAGAATGTAGTGTATTGCCCAAATTAAGTTTAGAAAAAAATACTGATTTATCTCCTGTTTTCGAAGAAATTTGTGTAGAAATTCATTTAGGAGAAGAATACCTTAAACAAAAATGGAAACACTTTCCTGCAGTGCATTTTGCAATTGAAATGGCATTTCTAGATCTGTATTTTGGAAAGGAAAAAGAATTTTTCGCAAATAACTTTTTTGAAAGAAAGGAAGGTATTGTTACCAATGGGTTAATTTGGATGTCGGATAAAGCCGATATGTTAAAACAAATTGAAGATAAAATTCAACAAGGTTTTAAGTGTGTTAAACTAAAAATTGGAGCTATTAATTGGCAAGATGAATTGGATTTATTAAGGCATATTCGCCAATCATATTCATCCAACAAAATAGAATTAAGGGTAGATGCCAATGGCGCATTTTCTCCAGAGTCGGCTTTAGAAAAATTAGAGGCACTCGCTAAATTTGATATTCACTCTATAGAACAACCTATTGGTGCTGGACAAGGGAAAGCAATGGCGAATTTGTGTAAACATACACCTTTGCCAATAGCCTTAGATGAAGAGTTAATTGGGATTCAAAAGACTGAAGAGCGTGAAATATTACTATCTACAATTAATCCTCAGTACATCATTTTAAAACCAAGTTTGGTGGGAGGTTTTGCCGATGCAGAGGAATGGGTATCCCTTGCCGAGAAAAACAAAGTAGGTTGGTGGGCCACTTCTGCTTTAGAAGGGAATATAGGTTTAAATGCTATAGCACAGTGGACGTCTAAAATGAAAGTTAATATGCCTCAAGGATTGGGAACAGGAGCCCTTTTTACAAATAATATTGAGTCGCCATTAACAATAAAAGGAGAAAAATTAATCTATACCAGTGTTGATTGGCAGAATATTAGTATCTGATTAACGATAAATTACATTTTTTTTATCCTTTTACGTCAACATTTTGTTATCTTTCAAGAAAGTTTTTAGTCATGATATCTTTATTTAAGACAAGAAAAGTAAAACGTTTTAACATGCCAACTCGATATTATGATGAGGATGTAGAGCGACTACAGAAAATAAAAAGTAAGTATTCTTCCGAAGAAACGACAGAGGAATATCAACCAACTGCCAATTTTAGAAAAGAGTGGAGTAAAAAGAATGCGCGTCCAAAAGCGACTTCGAATAAAACCTCAAATATAAGATTATTGGTTATTATTGGTACTTTGTTTTTTGCGGCTTGGTTTTTGTTGATAAGAGATAATAGTTTGATTATGTAACTTAAACATAGCGAATAAATAAGACGATAATAATTCAATTAAAACATTACCATTATGCATGATAATTTCTCACAAACACTGAAGAAAGTTATAGCCTACAGTAAAGAAGATGCTGTGAGAATGGGGCATAACTTTATTGGCACAGAACATTTAATTTTAGGTATTTTTAGAGAAGGCAATTCAGATTTCCTATCTTTATTATACGACAGAAACATAGAGTTTGAACGTGTAATTCAAAAAATGGAATCTTTAAACGATGTAAAGGAACCATTATTGGATGAAGGTTCAATTCCATTGACCCGAATTGCCGAAAAAGCGCTTAAACTTATCTTTTTAGAAGCAAAAGATTTAAAGTCAGAGCACGTGCAGACTATACATTTATTCTTAAGTATTCTTAGAAATCCAGAAGATCCAGTAGCGTCTATTTTAGGTCAGGATTTTGGAATTCAATACCAAGAGTTTAAATATGAATATATCGAATCTTTTGTTGGTGATATTGATAGTGAAAATTCAGCCGGTCCAAAAAATAGTTTTGGTAACACAGAAGGACCTGGAGGTGATATGAGAAGTGCACAAAGACCTAAAAGCGGTTCTGAGTCAAAAACACCTGTCTTAAATTCTTTTGGTAGAGATTTAACTCAAATGGCCGAAGAAGGGAAATTAGATCCTGTTGTTGGTCGTGGACCAGAAATAGAACGTGTTTCTCAAATATTATCTAGAAGAAAAAAGAACAATCCTTTATTAATTGGTGAGCCTGGTGTTGGTAAATCTGCCATTGCTGAAGGTTTGGCATTGCGTATTGTTCAAAAGAAAGTTTCTAGAGTGCTTTTCGGAAAACGAATTGTAAGTTTAGATTTAGCTTCTTTGGTTGCCGGAACAAAATATCGCGGGCAGTTTGAAGAGCGAATGAAAGCTTTAATGAATGAACTTGAAAAGAACAGAGATGTTATTCTGTTTATCGATGAAATTCATACCATTGTTGGTGCAGGAGGTTCTACCGGATCTTTAGATGCATCTAATATGTTTAAACCCGCTTTGGCCAGAGGTGAAATACAATGTGTTGGTGCAACGACTATAGATGAGTACCGCCAACATATAGAAAAAGATGGTGCGCTGGAAAGACGTTTTCAAAAGGTGATTGTAAATCCTACAAATCCTGAAGAAACGCTTACGATATTAAATAACATAAAAGCCAGATACGAAGAACACCATAAAGTGCGATATACTGATGAAGCTTTAGCTGCTTGTGTGAGTCTAACAGACCGTTATATTTCGGACAGACATTTACCAGATAAGGCTATAGATGCCTTAGATGAAGTAGGTTCTAGAGTACATATAAGTAGTATTGTTGTTCCAAAAGAAATTTCTGATTTAGAAAAAGAAATTGAGGAACTTAAAACAAAAAAACAAGACCTCATTAATCGTCAGGTTTATGAGGAGGCAGCAGAAGTAAGAGATTTACAACGCATTAAATCTGAAAAGCTCGTAGAAATACAAAAGCAATGGGAGTCAACTTTAGATATAGATTTTAAAGAGGTTGATGCTGATGATGTAGCCGAAGTTGTTTCAATGATGACAGGTGTACCTGTTCAGAGAGTTGCTGCAAAAGAAAACGAGAAGCTTCTCGGAATGAACGAATTACTAAAAGGTAAAGTGATCGGACAAGACGATGCCATCGTGAAGATTGTAAAAGCCATTCAAAGAAATAGAGTAGGGTTAAAAGATCCTAACAAGCCTATTGGTTCGTTTATTTTCTTGGGAACAACAGGTGTTGGAAAAACGCAATTGGCAAAAGAAATAGCTAAATTGTTATTTGATTCTTCAGACGCTCTTATTCGTATTGACATGAGTGAGTATATGGAGAAATTTGCTGTATCTCGTTTGGTAGGAGCACCTCCAGGATATGTAGGATATGAAGAAGGTGGACAATTAACTGAAAAAGTGCGTCGTAAACCTTATTCGGTTGTTTTATTAGATGAAATTGAAAAAGCTCATCCAGATGTTTTTAATTTATTGCTACAAGCCTTAGATGATGGACATATGACGGATAGTTTAGGTAGAAAAATTGATTTTAAGAACACCATTATCATCATGACATCTAATGTTGGAACAAGAAACCTTAAAGAACTAGGAACAAGCGTTGGTTTTGGTTCTGCTAGTTCAGACGATACTGGATTGACTGATAACGAACGTTCAATTATTCAGAAAGCTCTAAAACGTGCTTTTGCACCAGAGTTTTTAAATCGTATTGATGATGTTATTCTTTTTAACAGTTTATCTAAAGAAAACATTAAAGAAATCATTAAGATTGAATTGGCTCAACTTCAAAAACGTATTACAAACTTAGGTTTCGAAATAGAGTTTACCGAAGAAGCGATGGATTATATTACCGATAAAGGATATGACAAAGATTATGGAGCGCGTCCACTAAAACGTGCCATCCAGAAATATGTCGAAGATCCTTTAGCCGAAGAAATGATTAATCATGAATTGCTTGAAGGTGAAAAAATCAAAGTTGAAGTAAAAGACGACAAGCTTTTCTTTAATCATGAACATAAAGGAGAACCTTCGGTGTAAATACCATTTGAAATTACAAACGCCCTATTCAGAAAATGAATAGGGCGTTTTTATTGCTCTAAGTTATTTGATTGAAAAAAGTCCTTTTCAAACGAAATAATTATTCTTGAGGTGGCATTTCATAAAAGAATTGTTCGGCAATTATTTTACCATCTTTTACATGGTAAAGTGCAATTTCATCCATAGAAGACCTTGGTGCGCCTTTCATTGTAACGTCCATGTTCATACGAACTGAAAAATGATTTCCAGCCACTATTGGTTCAGATACTTCTAAGGCATGAAATTCTTCAACCATTTCGTTAAATTGAATGCCTTTTTGAATAACAGCTTCCTTTCCTTCAACAAATTCAATCATTGCGCCTTGAGGTTCTCGACTTGTAATATTATCGTCATACAATTCGCTCACCGCTGTGTCAAATTGCATACTTGTACATAGTTCTACCAAACGCTCTGCTACTTCTTGTGTTGTTTTCATAAGATCAATTTTATATTTTAACGAATATAATAAAATGATTTTATAAAATGAAGTCGTTTAGAATGTTAAAGTTGTCTATTCTTATGTAATTTCCTATTGGCCTACTGGTAGGTTATAAGATATCAAAAACCTTATATCCCATTATTTATTCAAAAAACTTATCTTGCAGAAAAAACGAATTATGTCAAAAATACAATGGGAAACCGTTAAGGAATATAAAGACATTACCTATAAGAAATGCAACGGTGTTGCTCGTATTGCATTTAATAGACCAGATGTGAGAAATGCGTTCCGCCCGAATACGACAAGTGAATTATACGATGCTTTTTACGACGCAAACGAAGATACTAGCATTGGAGCTGTCTTATTAAGTGCCGAAGGACCATCTTCAAAAGATGGAGTTTATTCATTTTGTAGTGGTGGAGATCAAAAAGCAAGAGGAAAAGAAGGATACGTAGGTGAAGATGGATACCACAGATTAAATATTCTTGAAGTTCAACGATTAATTCGTTTTATGCCAAAGGTTGTCATTGCCGTTGTTCCTGGATGGGCAGTTGGTGGTGGACATAGTTTACACGTGGTTTGTGACATGACTTTAGCCAGTAAAGAACATGCTATCTTTAAACAAACAGATGCTGATGTAACCAGTTTTGATGGTGGATATGGATCGGCATATTTGGCTAAGATGGTTGGTCAGAAAAAAGCACGTGAAATTTTCTTTTTAGGAAGAAATTATTCAGCTCAAGAGGCTTTTGAAATGGGAATGGTAAATGCTGTTGTTCCTCATGACGAGTTAGAAGATACCGCTTATGAATGGGCACAGGAAGTGTTAGGTAAATCACCAATTTCAATAAAAATGTTAAAGTTTGCCATGAACTTAACAGACGACGGAATGGTAGGTCAACAAGTATTTGCAGGAGAAGCCACACGTTTAGCTTACATGACAGATGAAGCAAAAGAAGGTAGAAATGCCTTCCTTGAAAAAAGAGCTCCAAATTTTGAGAAAAAATGGATTCCGTAAAGGGTAATTATATAGAGTACTTTTGAGGTTAGCCAAATGGTTAACCTCTTTTTTTGCACTAAAATTTTGATTTTTGAAAAACTAACAGTTCTTATTTTTTTGCAATGAAGCATTCGAATACAACACTCATCGATAAATAGATTTAATTCAACTAATTATTTTTGATTACCTATTCTTTGATTTATAAATATATGTAAATTAGTGTTTTAATCTAATTATTTTTATTATGACCAAGTTTCTAAATATCGTGTTTCTTTTGGTGTCTATTTTTTTTATGAGTTGTGAAGGGGTAACTGAGATTGAACTTTACATTCAGAATACAACTGAATCAACCATTCAAGTTGATGGTACTTTTAATGGAGATTATTACGAGGCAGGCACACCTTTTAATTTTCAAATTGAAAAAGGAAAAAAAAGAAAATTACATTTTGGCGAAGGTCGTGGTGGGAGTGCGACAAAAGCTGAAACGCCATTCAGCTTGATAGAAACTTTAATCATTAAAGATAATTCCGGTAATCAAATTCCAATAGACCACCTTTCTGATTCCAATATAGAATATAATATTGAAGAAATCACGGAATTTCCTTCGCATTATAGGCATACTTATAATCTTATCGTAAAATAAGTCTTATAAGTTGATCATAAAGGTTTGATGGTAATTCTAAAAAAATAATACCACAAAATTTCAGAAATATCTTCATTTACAAAAATCTAGTTTCGACTAGATTTTTTTTTGTCTTTCTGGGTTTGTTTCAATCCATGAGGATTTCTTTGATTATTCATTCATTTTTCCGTATTTTCGCGTGAAAATTAAGTACATAAATTATGATTCAAGAAACACCATATAAACCCGTTAATAAAGTAAGAATAGTAACTGCTGCTTCTTTATTTGATGGGCACGATGCGGCCATTAATGTCATGAGGCGTATTATACAATCTACAGGAGTTGAAGTTATTCACCTTGGGCACGACCGTAGTGTTGAGGAGGTTGTAAATACTGCTATTCAGGAAGATGTACAAGCCATTGCTATGACATCGTATCAGGGTGGACACAATGAATACTTTAAATATATGTACGATTTGCTTAAAGAAAAAGGAGCAGATCATATTAAAATCTTCGGTGGTGGAGGTGGAGTAATCCTTCCTTCAGAAATCAAAGAATTGATGGATTACGGAATCTGTCGTATCTATTCGCCAGATGATGGTCGTGAACTTGGTTTACAAGGAATGATTAACGATTTGGTTAAACGTGCCGATTTTCCAATTGGAAATGAGTTAAAAGGTGGATTGAAAGAAATTCAAGCAAAGGATGTAAATGCCATTGCAAGAACCATTTCGGCAGCGGAAAATTTCCCTGAGGAATCTTCGGAATTGATTGCTGAAATTCACGAAGCCAACAAATCTTCTAAAACACCAGTATTAGGAATTACAGGAACAGGTGGAGCTGGAAAATCATCTTTAGTAGATGAATTGGTAAGACGTTTTTTATTGGATTTCCCAGAAAAACAAATTGCCTTAATCTCTGTAGATCCTTCTAAACGTAAAACAGGTGGAGCTTTACTTGGTGACCGTATTCGCATGAATGCCATCAACAACTCTAGAGTTTATATGCGTTCTTTGGCTACACGTCAGAGTAATTTAGCGCTTTCTAAATATGTGCAAGAAGCTGTTGAGGTTTTAAAAGCAGCAAAATACGATTTAATCATTCTTGAAACATCAGGAATTGGTCAATCGGATACCGAAATTATTGAGCATTCCAATACTTCTCTTTATGTAATGACTCCTGAGTTTGGAGCTGCAACACAGTTGGAGAAAATTGACATGCTTGATTTTGCTGACCTTGTTGCCATTAATAAATTTGACAAACGTGGGGCTTTAGACGCTTTACGCGATGTTAAAAAACAATTCATGAGAAATCATGGATTATGGGAAGTGAACCAAGACGATTTACCCGTTTTTGGAACCATAGCTTCTCAGTTTAATGATCCTGGAATGAATAGTCTGTATAAGTCTATTATGGATAAATTAAACGAATCGGAGGATGTTGTATTGAATTCTACCTTTGAGATTTCGAAAGAAATGTCGGAAAAGAAATTTGTAATTCCTCCAGCAAGAACACGTTATTTATCAGAAATTTCTGAGAACAACCGTGCTTACGATAAATGGGTTGATACCGATGTTGAAGTGGCTCAACGATTATTCGGAATATATAAAACCATTCAATCGGTTACAAGTCAATCGCCAAAGTTAGAAAAACACGGAATAGACGTGGATTTAGCTTCGGTATCGGAAGACAACAAAATGTTAGCCGAATTATTGCTAAAAGAATTCGACCGTGTTAAAATGAATCTGAACCCACACAACTGGGAAGTGATTACAACATGGGACGAAAAAGTAAACAAGTATAAAAATCCGATTTATAGCTTTAAAGTTCGCGATAAGGAAATCAATATAAAAACATCGAGTAAATCTTTATCTCAACTGGATATTCCGAAGGTAGCATTACCAAAATATCAAGCTTGGGGAGATATCTTAAGATGGGTTTTACAAGAAAATGTACCGGGAGAATTCCCATATACATCAGGTCTATATCCGTTTAAACGTCAAGGAGAAGATCCAACACGTATGTTTGCTGGAGAAGGTGGACCAGAGCGTACAAATCGTCGTTTTCACTATGTAAGTTTAGGAATGCCAGCAAAGCGTCTTTCAACAGCCTTTGATTCGGTTACGCTTTACGGAAACGATCCAGATTTACGTCCTGATATTTACGGGAAAATTGGAAACGCAGGGGTTTCAATCTGTTGTTTAGACGATGCCAAAAAATTATATTCTGGTTTCGATTTAGCACATGCCATGACTTCGGTTTCTATGACGATAAACGGACCAGCGCCGATGTTGTTAGGATTCTTTATGAATGCTGCCATAGACCAACAATGTGAATTCTACATTAAAGAAAATGGTTTAGAAGCAGAGGTGGAAGCCAAAATTAAAGCCATTTACGATAAATTAGGGACTGTAAGACCTACGTATCAAGGTGAATTACCAGAAGGAAATGACGGTTTAGGTTTAATGTTATTGGGTGTGACTGGAGATCAGGTTTTACCTGCCGATGTGTATGCCGAAATTAAAAAAAGAACACTTTCTCAGGTTCGTGGAACAGTACAAGCCGATATCTTAAAAGAAGATCAAGCGCAAAATACATGTATTTTCTCAACAGAATTTGCTTTGCGTTTAATGGGAGATGTTCAGGAATATTTTATCGAGAAGAATGTGCGTAATTTCTACTCGGTTTCTATTTCAGGATACCATATTGCCGAAGCTGGTGCAAATCCAATTTCTCAATTGGCTTTTACGTTAGCAAACGGATTTACTTACGTTGAATATTACTTAAGCCGTGGAATGGACATCAATAAGTTTGG
>JBMYWP010000065.1:0-21971 GCA_049607525.1 Flavobacteriales bacterium | reverse complement strand
CTAACCACTAACCACTAACCACTAACCACTAACCACTAACCACTAACCACTAACCTCTAACCACTAACCACTAATCACTAAAAACTAACCCAAAAAAACTAATTTCCCATATTATATCGAATGTATTTTTTAAAGCGCAATGAAAGTTATACTTTTATGACATTCTAAATAAAACTGACTAATTAAAGCATATGTCTCAAGAACATTTATCTCAATTTAGAGAAGAAATTAATGCATCAAATACATATAAATACGACTCCATTGTTTTAGGAGGAGGGATGTTAGATAAAGAACCCATAAGTGATTCAAAAATAAAAATTGCTTTAAAAACAATGAACCGCCACGGTTTAATTGCAGGAGCAACAGGAACTGGGAAAACAAAAACCCTTCAAGTATTAGCCGAACAACTATCTTTAAAAGGTGTGCCAAGTGTACTCATGGATTTGAAAGGAGATTTAAGTGGACTGGCACAACCTGGAGAAAGTAATGATCATATTGTATGGCGACATGGCGCAATAGGAGAGGAATATACTCCAGAAAAATTACCAGTAGAACTTATGAGTATTTCGGCCGAACCTGGTGTGAAAATGCGTGCTACGGTATCGGAATTTGGACCTGTATTGTTGTCCAAAATATTAAGTTTAAACGATACGCAAAGCGGGATTATTTCCATCATATTTAAATATTGCGACGACAATAAAATCCCATTATTAGACTTAAAAGACCTTAGAAAAACTTTACAGTTTATTACAACCGAAGGAAAAGAAGAAATCCAATCTGAATATGGATTAATATCTGGGCGATCTGTAAGTGCAATTATGCGAAAAATAATTGTATTGGAAGAACAAGGAGCAGAAGAATTCTTTGGTGAAAAATCGTTTAATGTAAAAGATTTCACCAAAAAGAAAGATGGGAAAGGGCAAATTTCAATTCTTAGATTAACAGACATTCAAAATAAGCCAAAATTGTTCTCTACGTTTATGTTGAGTTTATTGGCAGAAATTTACGAGTCTTTTCCCGAAGCTGGAGACGATAAAAAACCAAAGCTTTGTTTGTTTATAGATGAGGCCCATTTGGTATTTAAAGAAGCATCAAACGAATTGTTAGATCAGATAGAGATTATTATAAAACTCATTCGTTCTAAAGGTGTTGGGATCTACTTTTGTACGCAAGTGCCAACTGATATTCCCGATGAAGTATTAAGCCAGCTCGGACTAAAAATACAACATGCTTTACGTGCTTTTACAGCAAAAGATAGGAAGTCGATAAAAAAAACAGCCGAAAATTATCCGGAGACTACTTATTACAAAACAGATAAACTCATAACAGAATTGGGTATCGGGGAGGCTTTGGTTACAACGCTAAATGAAAAAGGAATTCCAACCATGTTGTCGCATACGCTTTTAAGAGCCCCAATTACAAGAATGGGAATTCTAACAAAATCGGAAATAAGTGATTTGGTAGATTCGTCGGCATTGGTAGAAAAGAATAAAGAAAACATTGATCGAAAATCGGCCTATGAAATTTTGGGTTCTAAAATTGAAAAAGCCCAAGAAGAAGATCGAAAAGCTGAACTAGCCGAAGAAAAGGCTAAACAAAAATTGGAAGCCGATAAAATTCGTAAGAGAAAAACAACAACTCGAAAACGCACATCGAGTAGAAAATCGACCTCATCTAAACTTATAGAAAAGCTAGGAACAAAATTAGTGTCTGGTTTAGCAAGAGGGATTCTAGGAATATTAGGAATTAAATAAGTAAATTATGCCCATTCGAATAAGACCAGATAAAAATAAAAGCAGCCAACAACGTTCCCACCAAAGTTCATCGAGAGGAAGTTCTGGCGGAGGAATTGTAAAAATGGTTTTACCAATCCTAATTTCTTTATTCAAAAAGAATCCAAAAATTGGAATTGTATTACTCATTGTTGGAGGGGCTTTCTATTGGTATTCTTCCAAGAATTCTGAACCAGGAAGCACAAATGCCGTAACAAATATTGTTCAGAATTTATTGAGTACAGGACTCAACATGGATGAAAAAGTCTATGACAAAGCCGAAGTTTTTGAACCCTTGGCAGATAACATCAAAAATCCGTTGCCCGAACGTGTGAGTTTATTAAAATACGCACCTACACGTAAAAACCAGGGACAGCAGGGATCTTGTGTTGGTTGGGCTTCTGGTTATGCGGCAAGAACCATACTCTTTGCAAAACAAACGGGAAAAAGACCAAATACCGTGCGTTTTAGTCCATCTTATGTATACAACCAAATTGCATTAGAAGATTGCCAGGGTGCATATATGAACAATGCCATGAATTTGATGTTGAAAAAGGGTGCGTTGCCATATTCTGAATTTGCATACAACGAAAATACATGTTCAAATCTACCAGACCAGTCACAACAACAAACGGCGGCTCAGTTTAAAACAAAAGGATTTAACCGTTTAACAAAAGGTGGTAGCAATTATAAAACAGATCTCTTGGCCATAAAGCAAAACCTTTCTCAGGGAGCTCCCGTGGTAATTGGAATGATGGTAGGTGGATCTTTCATGAAATACATGAATGGTAAAAAGGTATGGAAACCTACAAAAACCGATTATAATCAACGTGGATTTGGAGGCCATGCCATGTGTGTTATTGGTTACGATGACTATTTAGAAGGCGGTGCTTTTCAAATTATGAACTCTTGGGGTGAAGAATGGGGGAAAGATGGTATTGCTTGGGTCCGTTATAACGATTTTGATGTTTTTACTAAAGAAGCCTACGGTTTATACCCTATGGGAGATGCTCATGCACCTACAGAACAAGTCTTAAAAGGGGAGTTGGGTATTGTTTTGAATGTCAATGGTAAAAATATTCCATTAGAAAAGGTATCTGATTTATCTTTCGAAACCAAAACAAAATTACCAAAAGACACCGATTTTAAGGTTGAAATTACCAATACTGTAGCATGTTATTCTTATGTTTTTGGAGAAGAAACAGACGGAAGCTCTTATGTATTATTTCCATATACAAAAAAACACTCCCCATACTGTGGAATTACCGGAACACGATTGTTTCCGAAAGATCATTCTTTATATGCCGATGATATAGGAACGAAAGATCGTTTCGCCGTGGTTGTTTCTAAACAAAAACTGGATTATAATAAATTGAATGCTGCAATTAATGCATCTAAAGGTACAAGCTTTGAAGCAAAACTAGAAGATGTATTAGGGAATGAACAGGTCGAAAATCCGAATTTTACTGCAGGAAATACCATTTCGTTTAATACTAAATCGACATTTAAATCGGTATTGGGTGTGGTGATTGAGGTGAATAAATAGGAAGTGTTTGCATCGCATAAATTGTGGATATCACTTGTTTTTATATGACTTGTTGAAACGAGATGTTAAATATTTGGTTAGTAGAGTGTAAGGTGTGCTTTATGAAATGATTTTTGCAATTTACCTTATGGACAAAAATGTTGAACCCAAATCTTATGTTATGCAAGTTCATTCAACAACTAAAATAAAGCACTCTTCTCCAAGTATTGGGCAAAACAAATATGTCGAAACAAAACGTATAAATGTTTTATATTCTTTTGAAATACTTTTGGGTGGAATGCTCAACTTTTTATTGGTAATTAATTCTGCTTTTTTATTGGTTATAGATGATTTAATCTCTTCTAAAACAGAATCATTTATTTCTATTAAAACGGTTCTGTTTACAAAAACAAGACACTTCCTTTCTATTAATAGTTTAAAAAGGCTAAACGAAAAAGAAAACTGGATTTTAGGTCAAATGAAATATGATTCAGTCTTTTTACTTGCCCACCAGAAACATAGGCAGATTGGAATACCTCTTCAAAACATCAAAGACATAAAAAGGGGTACAAATAAAATTTAGGACAAGGCCGCCATTTTAGTTTTCAAAAAATGGTGGCCCTTTTTATGCTTTGTGTTTTTGTGCTTACGTTTTTGCAATTTTGTGCTTATGTTTTTCCATTTTCGCTTGGAGTTTTTCCAATTTCATGCTGACGTTTTTCATTTTTCTCTTGATGTTTTTGAATTTTCTCTTGATGTTTTTGAAAAAACATGGTAAAAAAGAAAAAATTGACTAAAAACGCTTTTTTTGTTGCAAAATCACTCTTTATTGAAAATACACTTTGTTGGAAAGCGAAATTAACGTGTTAATTTTCATTAAACTAAGTTAAGGATAATCCTTAATACTGGCTTTTCGCCATATAATCTTGCCAAAGTATTAGAACATATTTTTCAATTCCCTTTTCTTTCTTAATTAAAGTGAATTCATTGTAAGAAAATATAGCAAGCCACTGGAGGGAAGTATAGGTTGACGAGTGTAAGAAAAATGTTCTGAAAGGCCATAAAGGAAGCTAAAGTAAATTCGTGGGCTACCGTACATACCTTAAAACATTTGTTTTGCCACTCATTGCATATAAAATAATGTCAATATGCGTCACGTATAAAACAAGTTGGGACATTCTAACCCTAAATCCACCGAGTTATACATCAAAACAATTGAAATAAACAATAAAAAATAAAAAGTCCGTTGGACAGCTTAAAAGATTTTATTATATTTATGGAAATCAAACACATATAATTGATATAAACGTACCTTTTGGTGAAAAGTTACAGATATATGGGTGTTATGTTTAATTAGATGGAGAAAGAGATTGAAATAAGGATATATGTACCAGAAGAATCATCAACTGGCATTTATGAGGTTATTCAACTTTCTGAATTCACTTATAAATTAACCAACAATGACCCATTCAATGAAAACTTAAGCTACGGAACAATCATTGAAGTTGAACCACAGGTTAAAGAAGATGATAAGGAAAAGATCTACACTCTAAAAGATATTCTTAAAGAATCTGATTTTTCAATAAACGTAATTGAACTACCTTCTGAACTTAACGAAACAGAATTGAGAATTGTAGGAAAAATGATAACTGATGAAGGTGGTTTTTGGGAAGTCATTTTTGGTGGAATGGGATATGTGAACCTTCCGAAACATTCGAAATTAGATGTAATAGAAGAGTTGAATAAGTTGATGAAAATTAAAAAGAACAATTCATGACTTGGAATTACCGAATAATGAAAAGAAAGAATTCAGAAGGAAGTTTTGAATTTGGAATGTATGAAGTCTATTATGATGAAAACGGTAAGGTTTCAAGTTGGACTAAGGAATCATTGACTCCTGTTTGTTCATCTTCAGATGATTTAGAATATGAAATGAAAGTGATGATGGAAGCTTTTAAGAAAGACACACTAGAATATAAGGAGGAAGAGTAAAAATAAACATAACACTATTTAAAAATGCATTGAAACGCATTTTACATTAAACGTTGTAGATAATTCAGAATTAAACTGAAATGTTAAAACACGAGTTAGTTGAAATATTAAATTACATTCTTGTTAATGGAACTATCAAACTTGGCAAGCCTCATTCAGTAACAAAATTGAAATTAGAAGAAGAGCTGGGAGGCTTAACCAATCTTAATAGACCCCTTGCTGAACTTAATTCAATTGGGCTAATCGAATTCCTAGGTCAAGGAGATCAAATAGATCATATAGTGCATTTAACAGGAAAAGGAGTTATTTCAATTAAAGAACATAATGAGAAAATTTTGTGCAATTCCAAACAAAATCAAACTCTAACATGTGAACCATTAAAGATACATAGTTTGGTCAATAAAGAAAATGAAAAACAATCTGATAATCAGTTAATACCAAAAACAATCTGGGAGCTAATTATATCAATATTCTGGGCTAATATTCTTGGAAAAATTGTTCTAGGTTTAATAGTAATTGGATTAGTACTCTTTGCAATTTGGAACTCATTGACTGATAAACAGAAGAACGAATTATTAGAAATGGGAGAGGAAGAAAAAGTGGAATATCCTTATCGATATGATTTAATTACTGTTGAACAGAGAGTGGAAAACATTGATTTAAGTCTGCAAAGAAACATTCCTTTAAATCTTCAAGACAAAAAAATAAGTCCTGTAAAGAGAACTTTAAAACTTACTTTGACAAGAAATTCTTCATCTTGTGTGGTTCATAGAAGATTTGTGTATACAACTGGACTTCCTCCCGAAATCGTATGTTTTAGTCACCCTTACGAAATTATTGAAGAAGAATATACGAATTCCCCAGATAAAAAAAATAGAAAAAAATATCAGATCAATTTCGATATTAAAGCAGAACCTCTTGAGAAACCTTTTGAAATAGATTATCAAATAATCACATGGAATGCCTTTCAAGAAGGCAACAAGTATTCAGGAGCATTAATAAAGCATGAGACAGAACTCCTTGAATACTCTGTTTCTAGTCCAAAAAAGTTTAATCATTTTGATTTTTATAAAAAGGACTATGAAACTTTAAGTCGAACTGAAATAGATATCAGTAATTATTTTGTCAATGCAGATAGTACAATATTAACTATTAAATTAGAAAAGCCTCGAAGTAGATATGCCTACATCATAGATTGGGAGAAATAAAACAATCTACAATAACTAGTGTTCGGATTGCTCGAAGAGCATCCCGAAGGCTCAGGACTGAACTTAGTCGCCTGTCCTGTGGTAAATTTTACGGGATTGACTAAAACCCACCGCGTAAGATAAAACACGGGGCAGGCTGCTGTATTCGCGTTTTCAACAACATTTATCTAATATGGGGATTGCGATAGATAATTTTAGATAGATGGAAATTTGTTAAATAAATAGAATATTTAATTCTATTATTTCGTAAATTGAAAGACAATATCTAATATTTACAAAAAAAGAATGTATGAAAAAGATTATGGCTACCCTTTGTTTCTTAGCTCATTTCACTGCTTTTTCGCAAGTTTTTGAACTCTCTGGAGGATATAATGTGAATCGGTATTTTGATTCAGAAGAGACCTTAAAATATGCTTCATCGAATTACGTGAGTGATAATGGGTATGCTTTGCAATTCGGGATAGATGAAGTGAAAATAGATTGGTTAATTTTAAGGTTTACACTTGGTTTTGAAAAATATAGTGGTTTTATAAATGTTTCAAATTATGGTGCCGGAGGTTCTATCAGTAATGAAGCTCAGGTGGATAAATCAATTATTTCTTTAGGAATGTATCCAGTCAAATTTAAAATTGCAAAGACATTGGACGTTGATTTAGGAATGGAATATTCGTGGTTAATTAGTGATCATATTGATGGTAGATCAAAAGGTTCTATAACTGGTAAACCGAGTTGGGATGAGGATTTGAATGAACGATATTCTGATTTTAGCGAAAAGACCTATGTTGGTTTTCGTGGAAGAGTTAAATACGATATAAAAATGACCGATAAATTAACAATTTCACCTCAATTTACATATTACCATGGAGTAACAAGTGAGTTTATTGAGTTTATCAATACGAGGTCTATGAGATTTGGATTTGGTCTTAGGATTCAAAGAAAGATAGAATAAAGCTGTCTTTTTTTAGTGGTTAACTGAAAGTGGTTAGTGGTAAACGGATAGTTTTTTTTAACTTGACTTTTAATCCTTACTCTTTTCGGTAACCAATGTTCTAAAAATTCTCCTCTGTGGAGGAGTGGCAACGCAGTTGACGAGGTGGTTGTTTTAGTTATGAACGATGAGATTTGAGTCGTTTTAGTTGTTAATGGTTAGTGGTAAACTGAAAGTTTTTTATAAACTTGACTTTTAGTCCTTACTCTTTTCGGTAACCAACAATCTGAAAATTCTCCTCCGTGGAGGAGTGGCAACGCGGTTGACGAGGCTTTTTTTTAGTTGTTAACTGTTAATGGTTAGCTGTTAGTCTTTTCTTAACTGTTAACTGTTAGTTTTTTTGCTCTTTACCCTAAGATTTTTTCTGCCAGTTTTAATTAATCTCATTCAAATAATTCTAGGCCATTTCCAAATGAGGCGTTTATTCTTTTTTGAGGTTTTCTTTAAGGTGGTTTTGTTTTTTGGATTTTTCACATCATAAATTAGGCCTAGTTTTTCTAACAAAAGAATACAATACCAACTCAAATCTATTTCGTACCAAGCTATACTAAATCTTGCAGAAGTCGGATGTCCGTGGTGATTGTTATGGAATCCTTCGCCAAAAGAAAACAAACCGAGAATAAAATCATTGTAACCGCTTTCTTTGGCTTTATGAATTTTAAAGCGTTCATATCCATATTTGTGACAAGCATAACCAATATACCAATGTCCAATAATGATTAATGAAATTCTAAAACTAAATAAAAACAAGACGGTGTTGAGACCAAAGAAAATATAGAAGATGGACATGAAGAATATCGTATGCAAATACCAAGTATTATGTAGCCAATTGAACCATTTATTTTCTAAATCCTCTTTAGGAATGTTATAAATCTCGGAATTTGAACTTATAAATTGCAAATGTAAATACCACCAAAAATCTTTGATAAGAGAGTGTTTATATGCAAAATAATCTGGACAATCCTGTTTGTTTTGCCAATAATCTCTGTAATAATGGAGTTTCATCCAGGTTATGGGGCTTCCAAGTCCGGTTAATACAAAAAGGTAAACCAAAATATTTCTAAAAAGGGGAGAAGTCTTGTAGGCTTTGTGAATGACTCCTCGGTGTAGCCCTATGGAATGGCCTAAACTAACGGTTAAAAAAGTAATTCCAGAAAAAAGGAAATAGTCCACTGATTTTAGGAGGGAAAAGTCAATAAAAAAGGAAGGTATTAACATCAAATAAAACCAAATTGATTTTTTAAATGAAAATGAAAGACTGCCTTTTGCAGGATGAATTAAGGTTTTCATAATTTATTTTATTCTTGCTTGCATGTTTCTTCTAACTAAAAAGTAATTTAAAACTGCGACGTTATCACTTGGATTTTCATTTCTTTTGCTTGTCCAAAAGAAACGAAACAAAGAAAAAGACACTTTTTTGAAGGTATTTTTTGGTACAAGACCAAAAACCGCATTTGATTTTCTAAAATTGGTCCAAGGTTTCCCAATTTCTTAACGAAAATCAAATACTATACTAACAAAAAAGATTGTTTATCTACATGTTGACCCTTGGGGTAACAAGGAGATAAGCATAATTTATTTTTTTGCCGTAATTGAATAGTAACCAAAATCTTGCATGCATAAGCTTGAGAGTAAAGCATAAAATGAGCCTTTTAAGTTGTTATAACTTTGAGGTTTAATGGTTTTCTTTTGCAAAACATTTTTTAAAATGAAAAACACAATGGCAAATGGGACATGCAAAACCGAAGGTGCAACTCTATACCAAATGTTTTTTATCTGAATGTCTTTAAAACCAAGCTCTTCTAGTTGGAGTTTCACTTTATTTATATTTCCCATATTATCTAAGGCCCAAGAATCACACAAACCATTATAAACTTTCTTTGATAGGCTGTTCATTTCTTTAGTGTCTGAACGAACAAAAGCATCAACAATTACAAGTTTTGATCCTGGTTTAATAATTCGATAGGCTTCTTTTAAAGCTTTATCCGAACAACCCGAATGACTAAAACTTTCTAAGGCATAGGCGCCATCGAAAGAATTGTCTTCAAAATGCGTTTTACAATAATCTTGATTGATTATTTTGCCTCGTGGGGAGTGTATCAATTTGTTTCCTTCTTCTACCTGAAATGGCGAAATGGTACAACCCGTTATATTTATGTTTTTATATCTATTTAAGGCATGTCTTAAAGTTCCTCCCATTCCACAACCAAGATCGATTAGGTTTAATGGCAAATTATGGTCAATGTTTAATAAGGAAAAGAGATAATTATTCATTTCGTTAAGCATATCATCCCTTTTGAACGGATTGGTTTTGAATAATGTGAAATATCCAAAATGCATATTTAAATCTTTACTCCAAAAGCTATAATCCTCTGTAGCTTCATTGTAAAAATGGATCATTTCTTGTTTTGTGTTCCTTACCGTCTTCTTTGGTTTTGATTGAAAATCTAAAATTGATTTTGATGTTATAGTTGTCATAATGGTAGTTTTAAAAGTTTCAATAAATAATGAAACATATTAACCAAATAAAAAAGAGTTGTATCTCTTTCTTTTCAATACAAATATATATAAATATTCTAAACTTTCAATAATAAATGAAAGTTTAAAGGTTTAATTTTGTAAATGTTTGATAAGTAAATTGTTATTATTTTGTATTCAGTTATTTAAATGAATGCAGAATTCTTTAAGCCGGTTTATTGCAACAATTATTTCTGAAAAAATTGCATTGCCATTCTTGAATTTTCACTGTATTATGAACTTTTTAAGATAGATTTACAACAAATGTTTGCGTACAGAAGCTTTGTAAGAACGGGAAATAGGAAGTAGTTTTTCATTCACTTTTACATGGTCTTTTAAAACCATCTCTACAAAAAGGGGATTAATAATGAACGATCTATGAATTTTAATAAATTTTTCGTTATCCAATAATTCTTCTGCCTTGGTTAATGTCAGTTTGGTTTTATAAATATTGGTTTTTGTATGAAATAGACAATATTCTCGATCGGATTCTACATATAATATTGCATTTAAAAATAGTTTGTATTTCGTTCTGTTGACTGTTATGAAAATAAATTCATCGTTTTGATAATTTGTATCAAAAAGCCTTAATTTCTGAAATATTTTATGAACAGATTTATCAAATTGCGTTCGTGTAATGGGCTTTACCAAATAATCTATAGCATCTAAATTAAAGGCGATATGTGCAAATTGTTTATGCCCAGTTAAAAATACAATGGGATTTACCAATTTCTGCTGATTAATAAAGTCAATTGAATTTTCGGACTTTAAAAATATATCCAAGAATAGTATTGTATTTGGATGTTTTTTTATGGTGTCCATTGCCGAGGACATATCAGCGAAAGCTTCAATGAGTTCCAGGTTTTCTGAACATTCTATATAATAAACAATAAGTTCTCTGGCATCCTTATTATCCTCTACAACTATACACTTTTTATGTAATTTATTCATTTAGTTTAATTTTTAGCTCAACTATAAACACTTGTTCTAGAGTTGATATTTTTAAATCGAATCGAGAATGATATTGTAGTTCTAATCGTTTTTTTACGTTTTGTAAACCCAATTTAGTCGACGGAAGATCCTGTGCTTTGATGTTTGGAATACTATTTTTTAGTTCAAAATGTATTTCATTGTCACTAATATTACATTCTAAATTGATAAAACCAGAATTTGAGGTTTCAATTCCACTATGTTTAATGGCATTTTCAACAAAGGTCATTAAAATTAATGGGTGTATTTTTAAATCATCTATTTGCCCTTTAATGGAATAATCAATGTTAGAATTTTCGTTGATTCTATATTCCAAATTATCCAATAGGCTGAATAAACCGTTTATTTCATCTTTTAGCAATACCTTTTCGTTCATGTCATTCTTCAAGGAATACACCAAATATTCTGAAAGATTTTTAATATAATCTTTAGATAACTCTATCTCGCCCTTTGTTATTAAACCCAAAAGAGAATTAAGCTCATTGTAAAAATAATGTGGCTTAATCTGGTCTTTCAGGAACTGCAATTCTAAATCCTTTATTTTTTGCTTATTAATGAGATGATCTTTAATAAAATAATACAAAGAAGAACCAAAAACCATAAATCCAAGAAAATATGTATCGAGAAGAATAGTGGTTTTTAAATCGTATTTATTAAGCCTATCCGTACCAAAATGCATAACAGTTTCAAAAAGTACAGCATAAATTAATGTGGCAACAAAAGTTATAATTAATACAGAAACAAATTTTAATTTCCTTATTTGAATACTGTAAACCAATAATCTATAGTGCATATAGAAAATAGAAATATAGATGACAAGAAATACTTTTCTATTTATCAGGTAGTCAATAAAATTTTCACTTAAATCGGCAATGCCCCAGTTTAAGAAAATAAATCCCAACCAAAAAACGAGATGTCTTAATACACTAAATACTATTTTACGTTTATTCGATTTATACATATCCTTTTATTTAATGACTAAAGAAATATACATCTAACCAAAAAATCAGATGTATACTTTTCTTCGTAATTAATTTACCATTTTATTCGGAATATTTACACAATAAATAGTCGTTTATGGTTTTTTGTTCCCCGTCGCTAAACAATTTATCCGATATTAATAGTTCTCCAATACTTGAAAAAGTGGAATTTCTAGAGGTTCGATTTGTGAAAAGTTTGAGTTTTTCCAGTTTTGGAAACTCTGTTAATGTATCTATTCTGGTCACCAATTCCCCATCAATAAAGAAGTCTATTGTATAATTTCCGTTTTTTAAATACATACGAAAATTAAAAACGTGTAATTCATCACTAATGGCCGAAACTCTTTTATCACTACCATCCGGACTTTGAATAGCAGCCCCACAAAGTCTATACTTGTTCGTTCCATCTTTTAATCGAAGAGTAAAATATTCTGGACTACACTCACTTGTTGGAGCAACAGCTGCACCAGAACCCAATTGAAAAGAACCTTGTGTTTCTGAACCATCTGCCGACGAAAAAAAAGAAGCACTAGAACCAGGTGGATTTCCATCGAATTTTCCAACAATAAAAACTTCCATTTCCTGTTGTAAATCAGGTATATCAGCTTCTAATCTTGATCCGCCAGCTGTCGTTCCATTAGAGAATTGAGTTGTTCTGCTTAAATAATTCTTTTGTTTGTAATTTATACTAGAATTTTCTGTTTCATAAACAAAAATTCCATCACCCGTTGGATTATTACTCGGTTCTATACTTCCCGCAATATAGTTTAGTGTAGCTGTAATTGTTTCCGAATCATCCAGCATGTCCACAGCATAAACATAATCACCTTCGTTAGGAACAGTTCCAGAATTACTTCCTGTATTATTTTGGTCTAAATCCATTTTTGATAAGGTGTTTACATTCGAAGGATCTAATCGATATAAATATGTGATTGCTGAAAGATTGTCGTCAACTTTTTGAGAACAACATAAATCAAACCATGCATCTCCATTGTAAAATTGTAAACAGTTTTGACTGGTATTGTAAACAATTAAACCTTCGGCTGGTTGGTTGATTTTTTGTCTGTCAAGATTTGATAACCGCGGTGGAAGAAAACCTTTGGTTGTTGATGATATTTCTAAGATAGAGGATGCATCAGGTGAGCTGGTTCCTATGCCTATTTGAGAATAACTCAATGTTACAGCTAAACAGCTTAATATTAAGGTAAAACGTGGTAAGAGGATCATAATGTGATATTTTTTTTGCAAACCTATATATTATTGCTATTTAAAATAAACGGATTAAATTAATCGTCAATGGATAGCATGGATACGTCTACGGATGGTTGATTTATTCTTTTTATTAACATTATAGCCTCGAATTTCATTCTTTAGATAGGTTGACAAATGGATAAGCCTAGAATATAAAATGATGTGAAATTTATTTGAACAATTAAATAGCCTTATATTTTTGCTAATTTTTGAAATGAAATGGTTCATCTAAGTAACTCTAGTCACACTTCAATGTAATATTCATCACTTCAATGCTGGCATAGGTCAAATACTTTTGTTCTAACAAAACAAAATAAAAATATGATCTGGTCAAAAATGATGAAAATCCTTATTTTATCTTTTGGGATTTTTGGAAGTTTCCATCTTAAAGCACAAACAAAATTGAGTATGTTTGATGCTTTGGAACTGGCAGAGAAGAATAATCTGAGTCTAAAAATAGACGAACAAAATCTAACTTCAGTTAAGCGAGATGCTCAACAGAGCAGAGCCTTATTTCTTCCGCAAATAAATCTTTCACATACAGCCATCGGAACAACAAATCCGTTAATGGCTTTTGGTTCAAAATTGAATCAAGAAATTCTTACTCAAGAAGATTTCAATCCTGCTTTATTAAATGATCCTCAATACATCAGAGATTATTCAACTAAAATATCTGTTCAACAGCCTATTTTCAATTTCGATGGCATTTACCAGAGAAAGGCAGCCCAACAGAATATTGAATATCATACTCAACAAAATACATTCAAAAAGGGACATGTTCTACTAGAAGTAAAAAAAGCGTATATGCAGCTTCAGGTGGCGTTAAAGCAAGTAGAAGTATTAAAAAAAGCCAAACAAACCGCTGATGCCAATTTACGATTTGCCGAAAACAATTTAAAACAAGGGTATCTACAGAAATCTGACTTTTTAGATGTTGAAGTACGTGTTCAAGATGTAGATAATCAGTTGCAGATGTCTAAAAGTTTTGTTGCCAATACCACGAATTATCTCCGTTTTTTGTTGCAACTGCCAAAAAATCAAACTTTGACGCTAACCGATGCATTGCAGCCTAAAGTCAATAAGAATCCTACTCAAATTCTATTACCAGAAACACGTTCAGACTTATTAGCTATGGAAAGTGCTTTAAAAGCACAAAGCCATCTTTTAAATGCATCTAAATTTAATTATTTACCAAGATTAAATGCTTTTGGACATTTGGAATTACATGATGATAAAATTTTTGGTACGCAAGCAAAAGGATATCTCATTGGAGCACAAATTTCCTGGGATTTATTCAAAGGTGGGAAACAATGGTCAAGCGTTCAGAAAAACAAAGTTGAAGTTGCAAAAATGGAACTTACCATTTCTGAATATAAAGCTCAAAGTAAAATGGAAATAGAGCAAACTATAAGAGCATTAAATGATGCAAAAAATACCTTAGAACTTACAGATAAAAGTGTAAAACAATCTCAGGAAGCTTTAAAAATAAGAACCAATCGTTTTAAACAAGGGCTCGAAAAAACCACAGATCTGTTAATAGCAGAAACCCAATATGCTAAAAAACAATTGGAGTATTTACAGGCTGTTTTCAACTATAATTTCACTTATGAATACTTAGCGTTTTTAACCAAAGCAAAATAGTATTTCCATTTATTTTCATAAATCCTTTTAAACCATTAAGAGGGTATTTACGTGATTAGCCATAATTATATTGGCGATTAAACAAACCAAAAAAGACAATCTATAATGATAAAACAAAGTATAACAGCATGCATATTTGGCGTATTTGTGTTTGCTTCAAGTTGTTCTTCCGAAAAGGAAAGTAACATTGACATTAAACCTCAAGAACCAGTAGCCGTAGAAATTTCCACGCTAGGAACATCCAATACAGAATCTAAATATTCTGCAAGTGGTAAGGTACAATCTGCCATGCAAGCCAATTTAAGTACAAGGATGATGGGTTATGTTCAGAATATTTATGTCAATCTTGGTGACCGCGTATCTAAAGGGGAGTTGTTGATAAAACTTAACAATAAAGACATTCGAGCTAAGAAAGCACAAATAGAAGCCAATATTACAGAGGCAACGGCTGCTTTTAATAACGCCAGTAAAGACTATAAACGTTTTCAATCGTTGTTTGAATCTGAAAGTGCATCGCAAAAAGAATTGGATGATGTAACGGCACATTTCCAAATGGCAAAAGCACGTTTAGAAGGTGCAAAGCAAATGAAAGCAGAGGTAAATGCCCAAATGGATTATACTAACATTAGAGCACCATTTTCTGGCGTTATTTCTTCAAAATTTATTAACGAAGGTGACTTGGCAAATCCAGGTATGCCACTGATGAGTATCGAAAATAAAAAGAATTTTGAAGTGATAACCATGGTTTCTGAATCTGAAATTTCGAAAATTAAGCAAGGCATGGATGTGGATGTTACTGTTAAATCATCCAATAAAAAAATAAAAGGAAAAGTAAAAGAAGTAAGTGCTTCTTCTCACCAATTTGGTTCTCAGTATCAAGTGAAAATAAGTTTAGAAAAGTGTGATGATTTATTTACTGGAATGTACACACAAGTTCAGTTTCCTATATCAAAATCGGTACAAGAAAACATGATGCTACCAACTTCTGTTTTGGTTGAAAGAGGACAATTGAAAGGTGTTTTTGTAATAAGTCAACAAAAAACAGCAGTATTACGCTGGTTAAGACTTGGGAAAATTATTGGGAACGAAGTTGAGGTACTTTCTGGGTTGAATGCTGGTGAGCAATATATTGTTTCGAGCAAAGGAAAGCTGCAGAATGGAACACCTTTAAATATAACAAAATAATAGAGCCATGAAAAACGGATTAGCAGGAAGTTTGGCAAAGCTTTTTATGAATTCTAAATTAACGGTATTACTAATGGTGGCTTTTATGGCCATAGGTTTGTACAGTTCGTTTTTAATTCCCAGAGAAGAAGAGCCACAAATAGATGTTCCAATGGCCGATATTTTTGTTGGTTATCCTGGAGCAAGCCCAAAAGAAATTGAAACCAAAGTTGTAAAACCATTAGAGAAGATATTATCAAACATTAAAGGTATTGAATATGTATATTCTACTTCTCAAACCGATGGTGCAATGGTTATTGTACAGTTTTACGTAGGTGAAGATATTGAACGATCTTTTGTGAAATTGTATAATGAGGTGATGAAAAATATGGATGGTTTACCCCAGGGTGTAACACCTCCATTAATTAAAACACGAGCCATTGATGATGTTCCTATGTTGGCTTTAACACTTTGGAGCGAAGTATATAATGATCATGAACTTCATTTAATAACTCAAGAATTAAACAACGAAATTGAGAAAATAAATGATGTTGCCATTACAAAAACCATTGGTGGTCGAAAAAGAGAACTAAGAATTGTATTGGATAAAGATAAATTGGCCGAAAATGGTTTAGATATCTTACACGTTGTTCAAAACATAAAAGCCAATAATCAACAAGGTAGTGTTGGGAAATTCAGTCAAAGTAATACCGAGTTTCTATTAGAGGCTGGGAGTTTCTTGCAAACCATTGCCGATGTCGAGAATTTAATTGTTGGTACAAATCAAAATCAACCCATTTATCTAAAGCAAATTGCCGAAATATTAGATGGACCAGAATTACCTAAAAGTTATGTTTCTTTAGGTTTTGGACATGGATCTGAAAAAGTAAATGATTTTCCGTCAGAATATTCTGCGGTTACTTTGTCTGTTGCCAAAAGAAAAGGAGCAGATGCCATGAAAATTGCCGATGAGATCTTGGCAACGGTAGAAGGGTTAAAACAAGATTTAATACCCGATGAAGTAAAAGTTGAGGTTACACGAAATTATGGAGAAACAGCTTCACAAAAAGTTTCTGAATTGTTGATGCATTTATTCGTGGCTATTATTGCCGTAACATTTGTTGTTATGCTTGCCATGGGATGGCGTGGTGGATTGGTGGTTTTCCTTTCTGTTCCAATTACGTTTGCCCTTACCATGTTTAGTTATTACTTTATGGACTATACATTAAACCGAATCACCCTTTTTGCTTTGGTTTTTGTAACAGGTATTGTTGTAGATGATTCTATTATTATTGCCGAAAACATGCATAGACATTTTAAAATGAAAAAGCTATCATTTAAAGATGCAGCAATTTATGCCATAAACGAAGTCGGAAATCCAACCATTTTAGCCACGTTTACTGTTGTAGCTTCTGTATTACCGATGGCGTTTGTATCTGGTATGATGGGGCCTTATATGAGTCCGATGCCAATTGGAGCTTCTATTGCTATGTTGTTTTCTTTATTGGTGGCCTTAACCATAACACCATATTTAGGGTATTATTTATTAAAAGAAAAAGACGAACAAGAAGAAAAGGAGGTTAAAGGATTAGAAACAACATTGATCTATAAGTTGTATGCTAAGTTTGAAAAGCCTCTAATTGAGAATAAAGTAAAACGCTGGTTGTTTTTAGGAATTACGTCGTTATTGCTTATTGTTTCTGGTTCTATGTTTTATACCAAAGACGTTTTGGTAAAAATGTTGCCTTTCGATAATAAAAATGAGTTCCAAGTGGTAATAGATATGCCAGAAGGAACAACTCTAGAACAAACTGCCGCTGTAACTCAAGAATTAGGACAATATTTAAGTCAAGAAAAGGAAATAGTCAGTTATCAATCTTACATTGGAACTTCGGCGCCAATAACATTCAATGGTTTAGTTCGTCAATACGATTTGAGAGGAGGTTCGAATATGGCTGATATTCAAGTCAATTTAACCGATAAACATAATCGTTCTATTCAATCTCATGAGTTGGCAAGAAACATAAGACCTCAATTACAGAAAATAGGACTAAAGTACAATGCAAATGTAAAAGTGGTTGAAGTTCCACCTGGGCCTCCAGTTTTGTCAACAATTGTTGCTGAGGTTTATGGTCCAAATTACGAAGAGCAAATAAAAGTAGCTCAACAGGTAAAAGATATATTAAATGAAACTCAAGATGTTGTAGATGTTGATTGGATGGTTGAATCTGCTCAAGTCAAATATCAGTTCGAAATTGATAAGGAAAAAGCCATGCTTTATGGTGTTGCACCTCAGCAAATTTTGGCAAACTTACAATTGGGATTAAGTAACAGACCGTTTACACATTTGTATGATGAAAATTCATACAACCAAACAGGTGTTGTTTTGGCTTTAGATGAGAAGGAAAAATCTTCTATAGAGGCAATTTCTAATATTAAGGTCATTTCAAAAATGGGAGAGGCCATTCCTATTTCTGATTTGGTGAAAATAAAAGAAACGGTTCTTCCAAAAAGTATTTTCAGAAAAAATCAAAGACCTGTAGTTTATGTAACAGCAGATATGGCTGGGAAGTTAGAAAGTCCGGTATATGCGATTCTTGGTATGGAAGAGAAGCTTAAAACCATTAAACTCCCAGAAGGTTATGAAATTAATGAGTTGTACATGGATCACCCCAAAAATGAAAGCGATTTTTCTGTAAAATGGGATGGTGAATGGCAAATTACATTAGAGGTCTTTAGAGATTTAGGTACAGCCTTCGCCGTGGTTATCCTTATTATTTACATTCTAATTGTAGGATGGTTCCAGAATTTTAAAGCACCAATTGTTATGTTAGTAGCAGTTCCACTTTCTTTAGTTGGAATTGTAGTTGGACACTGGCTATTAGATGCCTTTTTTACGGCAACTTCTATGATCGGTTTAATTGCCTTGGCGGGAATAATGGTTAGGAATTCTGTTCTTCTTGTCGATTTTATAGAATTGAGACTTGCAGAAGGGGTTCCATTGAAACAAGCAGTTATTGAAGCGGGAGCAGTAAGAACAACTCCAATATTATTGACAGCAGGAACCGTGGTTATCGGTGCATTTGTCATCTTGTTTGATCCAATATTTCAAGGATTAGCCATTTCGCTAATGGGCGGGACAATAGCTTCAACTTTTTTAACCCTGTTGGTGGTTCCTTTGGTGTATTATATGACTGAGAAGCATAAACACGAGTCTTAGTTATTAGAAGTTGATATAAAAATTTGAAAAACAAAACGTATGAAATTTAGAATAGTAAAGGGAATAGCTGGTAGTTTTATATTAATAAGTCTATTGTTAACACATTTTGTACACTCAAATTGGGTTTGGATGACTGTATTTGTCGGTGTAAACTTATTACAGTCCTCTATCACGAAATGGTGTTTATTAGAAGTTATTTTGGAGAAACTAGGTGTTTCAGAAGGAAAGAAAGACTCATGTTGTTCTTAAATTCACCATAAGGAGTTACATTTATAAAGAAAACCAAACTTTTCTCACTTTTGAGATGTTGTTTGGTTTTCTTTTTTTATTCATAAAAGGAAATAATATCTTTTAATTTTTTGCTTTAGACGTACTTTATTTGAATGTTTGTATTTATAAATTTTTATTATTTTAGTAAGAAATTAGTTGTGAGTAGGATAGATCAAGAGTTGAAGATGAAGAGAATTTAAGGTCTTGAAATAATTTCCAGTAAAGCGATATTTATTTTAAAGTTAAAAGAGCCTAAATATGTCAAAACCCTTATCTTTACTCATATTTTCTATTATATTTGCGTAGCAAGCATAAATATGATTCTATTAAAAGACATAAAACAATTTTTTGGCATTAAACTCATTATTAGTTTAGTCATGGTGTTATGTTTAAATATTTCAGAGAGCACGCTGTTTCAAGTCATAGGTGAATTGAATTGTAACGAGAAGTTTGAACTTTGTGAAAACTCGTGTGAATCCGAAAGTAAAAAGAAAGAATCTGAAGACGATATGGAGAATAAATTGCTCTTCGAAATATCGACATATTCCTATGCTTTAAAACAGAAAAATGAAATATTTTCTCAGGTTTTAGCTTTAGAGAATCAATATTTACATACCATCTTTCTACCACCTCCAGAGTTTGTTTAATAATTGATTTAAAGGAAAATTGATCTCATCAATTTTTGAATTTCTTGTTCAATACATCAGTGTTGATTAGAAATCACATGTTTATTTAAAAACGTTTCAATTTATTGTCGGTGGATAAATCATTCCATTCGACCAAAACAAACAAAATAATTTATGTTTAAAACAATTAAACAAGATTTACCAGCAAGTATTATTGTATTTTTAGTTGCGATGCCTTTATGTTTAGGTATTGCATTGGCTTCGGGAGCGCCTTTGTTTTCTGGTATTATAAGTGGTATCGTTGGAGGTATTGTTGTAGGTGCTTTTAGTGGATCTCCACTTGGTGTAAGTGGACCTGCTGCTGGTTTAGCGGTTATTGTATTAACGGCTATTAATGACTTAGGTGGATTCGAAATCTTTTTAGTTTCTGTGGTGTTAGCCGGAGTTATTCAAATCGTTTTAGGTTTCGCAAAGGCCGGTATTATCGCATATTTCTTCCCCTCATCAGTTATTCATGGAATGTTAGCTGGTATTGGAATTTTAATTTCCTTAAAACAAGTGCCTTTGGCATTCGGATATAAGCCAGTAAAAGGAGAAGGGATTTTTGAAGCATTAATTACGATGCTAGATCATATTAATCCAACTATACTTACTATTTCATTGGTGGGATTAGCGCTTTTATTACTTTGGGAAACTAAGTTTATGAAAGCAATGAAATTTACTAAAATTATTCAAGGACCTTTAATGGTTGTAATTGCAGGAGTTGCTATGGCTTCTTTCTTTTTAGGTCAAGATGCTTTATCTATTCCAGCAAAACATATGGTAGAAGTACCTGTACCTACTAGTTTTGATGAGTTTAAAGGAAATTTTGCTTTTCCTGATTTTTCTCAAATCTTAAATTCAGATGTAATTATAACAGCCTTTGTAATTGCAGTTGTTGCAAGTATTGAAACACTTTTATGTGTAGAAGCATCAGATAAACAAGATCCAAAAAAACGTATTACACCTACAAATAGAGAGCTTATTGCACAAGGTATTGGTAACGTAACTGCTGGTTTTATAGGAGGTTTACCTGTTACACAAGTTATCGTACGTTCTTCAACAAACCAACAAGCTGGAGGACAATCAAAGATGTCGGCTATTTTACACGGTGTATTTTTAATGTTAAGTGTTGTTGCTATTCCAACAGTGTTAAACTTAATTCCATTAAGTGCTTTAGCAGCTATTCTTTTGGTAGTAGGTTATAAATTATCTAAACCACAATTGTACACAAAGATGTTTAAAGGTGGAATGGGACAGTTTTTACCATTTATCATTACCATATTAGGAATTGTGTTTACCGATTTATTAATGGGTATAGGAATGGGAATGGTAGTAGCTGTTGCAATTTTATTGAGAAACAGTTATAAGGTACCATATTCATTAAACAATAAAGATACAGGACACCATGATTATGTATTAGAATTGGCAGAAGATGTTACTTTTATTAATAAGGCATCTGTACTTAAAGTATTGAGTCAAATTCCAAAGGGAAGCCACATTAAAATTGATGCTTCTCAATCTAAATTTGTACACCATGATGTTGTAGAAATTATTGAGGATTTTGAAGTAAATGCAAAATCTAGAAATATTGATGTTGACATTGTAGATCTATATAAGGATAAAGTAGATTTACCAATTGTACACTTTAAGGTTAAAGAAACCAACTAAAAAAAAAAGTCTAACTCGAAAGAGTTAGACTTTTTTTAGTCTCATAATATTGGTGAAACATCCCTAAGGTCCCTTCAAAGGGATAGTTAATATTTTGCAAGAAATCATCTGATTGAT
>JBMYWP010000064.1:0-22553 GCA_049607525.1 Flavobacteriales bacterium | reverse complement strand
AGTAAATTCCATTGAAAACTTTTTTTTTCAGACACACTTTTCTGGACGGTATCAACCACTAACCACTAACCACTATAAAGATCGACTAGAATTGATTACGGATATTTATTTTATTGATTATCATCTTGATTTAGGAATAATTCTATTATTTTTAGAGAAAAAACATATGACAACAATTAATCCATATTTATCTTTTAGCGGAAATTGTAAGGAAGCTTTTGATTTCTATCAATCTATTTTTGGTGGTGACTTTACCTTTGCAGGTACTTTCTCCGATATGCCAGAAAACCCTGAAATGCCACCATTGTCGGCTGATGCAAAGTCAAAAATCATGCATATTTCTTTACCTATTGGAAATGGAACTGTTTTAATGGGTTCTGATTTCCTTCCTGGTTTTGGTCCCGAATTGGTTTTTGGTAGTAATTTTTCGGTTTCAATAAATACATCATCGAAAGAAGAAACTGAACGCTTATTTATTGGTCTGAGTAATGGAGGGAAAATAAAAATGCCACTTAATGAAACGTTTTGGGGTGCTTATTTTGGAATGTTTGTTGACAAGTTTGGTGTTCATTGGATGGTGAATTGTGAATTGCAGCAAAAAAAATAATTTATAAAATATTCCTCGGTTATTATTATTAATCTGTCTTTGGCTGATGTTGTTTCTTTTGGTTGAATGAAGAGAATATTGCATCATGACAATATTGTATTTTGAATGAAATCATTATTTCTCGTTAAAAATTCAAAATTGGTTTATTTAATTAAAATATACGAATGGATTTAGATGAAATTAATTTTATATAAAAACGTCCTAATGAATTGATGATCCATATGTTCATATAGTATCAATAAAACATTTAATACTGAGTATTTACAACATGAAAAATATATTCAGCCATATTATTGAGATTAATTATATCAAATTTAATGGTATAATTCCAAAATTAATTGGATTGTTCTTTTCTAAAATGTTCAAAAAACAAAGTACTGAATGACTTTTGTAATCAAAAATTGCACTTGAAAAACAAGCTTAATGGTAATGTATTTCTTTATGTTTGAATAATTTGGATGTATTGGTGTAGAAGTTAATAAAAAAAATGTATATTTGCAGACTGATTTTTATGTGCGTATGCGTATAAAGATTAAAAACGAAAGAAATTTTTAAATTTTTGTAAAGTGGATACATTAAGTTACAAAACAATTTCTGCGAACAAAGAAACTGCAAATAAAAAGTGGGTTCTTGTTGATGCAGAAGGGCAAACTTTAGGACGTATTAGTTCTGAGATTGCAAAAGTTCTTCGTGGAAAGCATAAGCCGAACTATACGCCTCATGCTGACTGTGGAGATAACGTAGTTGTGATCAACGCGGAGAAAATTGTCTTAACTGGTAAGAAAATGACTGATAAGGTTTACCTTCGTCATACAGGTTACCCTGGTGGACAACGTGCAACAACTGCAAGAGAGATGATGGAAAAGCGTCCTATTCGTTTAGTGGAAATCGCTGTAAAAGGTATGTTACCAAAAAACAAATTAGGTTCGACTTTATACAAGAATCTTTATGTTTATGAAGGTGCTGAGCATAATCAAGAAGCTCAGAAGCCAGAATTAATTACATTTAACTAAGAAAAGAGATGGCAACTATTCACACAATCGGTAGAAGAAAAAAGGCCGTGGCTCGTGTATTCTTAACAGAAGGTACAGGTGAGATCACAGTAAATGGAAAAGACTACAAGAACTATTTCCCTACAGGTACTTTACAATACAAGCTTGAGCAAGCTCAAAGCGTGGCCGGTGTAGCAGGACAATTCGACGTAAAAATTAATGTTTTCGGAGGAGGTCAAACAGGACAAGCAGAAGCAATTCGTTTAGGAATCGCTCGTGGATTATGTAAAGTGAATGAAGAAAATAGACTTCTTCTTAAACCAGAAGGATTACTTACTCGTGACTCTAGAGTTGTTGAGCGTAAGAAATTTGGTCAAAAGAAAGCAAGAAAGAAGTTCCAATTCTCGAAACGTTAATATTCGGTTTAGAATCCAAATTAAGGAGACTCTATTTTATTATAGGCTACTCATTAATTGGCAAACTAACATTGTTTAAAAGGAAAGTAAACCCGTTGCATTATGGCAATTGAAGTAAAAAAATTATTAGACGCAGGTGTACACTTCGGACACCTTACAAGAAAATGGCATCCAAACATGGCTCCTTATATTTTTATGGAGCGTAATGGTATCCACATTATCGACCTTAACAAAACTGCTGCAAAGCTAGAAGATGCAAAAAATGCACTTCAAGTTATAGCACGTCAAGGAAGAAAAGTATTGTTTGTTGCCACAAAAAAACAAGCAAAAGATTTCGTTGCAACTAAAGTAAGCGAAGTAAACATGCCTTACATCACAGAAAGATGGCCTGGTGGTTTATTAACTAACTTTGTTACAATTCGTAAGACAGTTAAGAAAATGTCGGCAATCGACAGAATGAAAACTGACGGAACTTTTGAAACGTTATCAAAGAAAGAAAGACTTCATGTTGATCGTCAAAGAGCAAAATTGGAGAAAAACTTTGGTTCAATCAAAGACATGTCTAGATTACCAGGTGCTCTTTTTATCATTGATATCAAAAAAGAACACATTGCAGTAAAAGAAGCTCAAAAATTAGGACTTCCAATTTTTGCAATTGTTGATACGAACTCAAATCCTAACGATGTAAATTATGCTATCCCAGGAAACGATGATGCATCTAAATCTATTAACGTAATCTTAGATTATATCTTAGATGGTGTTAAAGTTGGATTGAACGAGCGTAAAGTAGAAAAAGAAGAAAAAGCAGCGGCTAAGGCAAAACAAGAAGAAACTAAAACTGAAGCACCTGCTGAAGTTGAAGCTAAATCTGATGCTAAGGACGAAGCGAAAGAGGCTTAATCTAAAAAATAGTGAATAGCCAACGTAGTGTTGGCTATTTTTTTGAATAAAAAACTTTTTTTAAACATTAAAGTGATGGCAAAAATTACTGCTGCAGAAGTAAATAAATTAAGAAAGCACACTGGTGCTGGAATGATGGACTGTAAGAAAGCTTTAGTTGAGGCTGAAGGTAACTTTGAACAAGCAATTGATATTCTTCGTAAGAAGGGGCAAAAGGTTGCTGCAAAGAGAGCAGATAGAGATGCTGTTGAAGGTGCTGTTGTTTCTGGTGTAAATGCTGAAGGAACTGTTGGATTCATCGTATCATTGAACTGTGAAACTGATTTCGTTGCAAAAAACGATAATTTTGTTGGTTTAGCTAAATCTATTTTAGCATTAGCTATCAATAACGATCCAAAAAATGTTGAAGAGCTTTTAGCTGCTGACATGGACGGAATGTCTTTATCTGACAAATTGGTTGAGCAAACTGGTGTTATTGGAGAAAAATTAGAGGTTAAATTCTTCGAAAGATTAGAAGATAATCACGTTTCTGCATACATTCACGCTGGAAACAAAATTGCTACTATCGTTTCTTTAAACAAATCTGTAGATAACGCTGCAGAACTTGGTAAAGACGTTGCTATGCAAGTTGCAGCTATGAATCCATTAGCATTAAACAAAGATTCTATCGCTCAAGATATTATTGATAGAGAATTTGAAGTTGGTAAAGATTTGGCTCGTCAAGAAGGGAAACCTGAAGCAATGTTAGATAAAATTGCGACTGGACGTTTAAACAAGTTCTTTAAGGAAAATACTTTAGTTTCTCAAGATTTTATCAAAGATGGTAAAATGTCTGTAGAGAAGTATTTAAAATCAGCAGATAAAGAATTAGTTGTTACTGCATTTAAGAGATGTAGTTTATCATAATAATTACAGGAAAAGAGAGAGATTTATTTCTCTCTTTTTTTTTGCTTTTTTTTTGAGATTATGGAATATAAAAGAGTTTTAATTAAACTAAGTGGCGAATCCTTAATGGGTGAGCAAGGGTATGGAATCATGCCTGAAATGTTAACGCAATATGCTTTAGAAGTAAAAGCAGCGGTTGATTTAGGTGCTCAGGTTTGTGTTGTAATAGGTGGTGGAAATATCTTTAGAGGTTTAAGTGCTGAAGGTTCTGACATTCACCGTGTACAAGGTGATCATATGGGTATGCTAGCAACCGTAATTAATGGATTGGCATTGCAAAGTGCTTGTGAAGCAAACGGCCTTGATACACGTGTGATGTCGGCTGTTGAAATCAATCAAGTAGCAGAGCCATTTATTAGACGCCGTGCCATACGTCACATGGAAAAAAATCGTGTAATCATTTTTGCAGGAGGAACAGGTAATCCATATTTCACAACAGATTCGGCCGCCGCTTTACGTGCCTCAGAAGTTGAAGCTGATATCATATTAAAAGGAACACGTGTTGATGGTGTGTATTCTGCAGATCCTGAAAAAGATGCGAATGCGACCAAATACGATACAATTTCCTTTGATGAGGTGTATGAGAAAAACTTAAACATCATGGATATGACTGCATTTACACTGTGTAAAGAAAATGATATTCCAATTGTTGTTTTTGATATCAATAAAACTGGAAATCTAGAAAAAGTACTCAAAGGAGAAAATGTTGGTACTTTGGTTAAAAACCTATAGTATTATATTCTTTATAAAACATAAAAAAGTCCTTATTATTAAGGACTTTTTTATGTTTTATAAAGAATATGAAAAGTTAAATTAGTGGGACTCCATTCATTTCAATTGGTTGTTCCAAATTCATAAGCCTTAATATTGTAGGAGCTATATCCGCTAATTTTCCATCTTTTATTTCTTTATGACAAGAATTTAATAATATGCATGGAACTGGATTTGTAGTGTGTGCCGTATGACAGCTTCCATCCGAATTGACCATCATTTCAGCATTTCCATGGTCCGCAATAATGATGATTTGATAACCTTCATCCGTTAGTACAGGAACTAATTCCTTCAAACAGTTATCTACTGTTTCTATTGCGGTTTGAACCGCTGAAAAGACACCCGTATGTCCTACCATATCAGGATTAGCAAAGTTAAGGCAAATGAAATCTGATGCCTCATTTGATCTAACGTGGTCAATCGTCTTTGATTTAATTTCTTGAGCACTCATTTCTGGTCGCAAATCGTATGTTGCTACTTTGGGTGAACTTGCTAAAATTCTGGTCTCGCCATCAAAAAGACTTTCTCTTCCTCCACTAAAGAAAAAGGTAACATGTGGATATTTTTCCGTTTCGGCAGTTCTTAACTGAGTCTTTCCGTTAGAAGCTAAAACTTCTCCTAAGGTGTTTTTTAAATTATCTTTATCGAAAACAATATTTACATTTTTAAAATTAGCATCATATTTGGTCATCGTGTAATATTCCAAATTTAAGGCACGCATGTTAAATTCTGGAAAATCTTTCTGAGTTAATGCGATACTAATTTCCCTACAACGATCGGTTCTATAATTGAAACTTAATACTAAATCGTTATCTCGAATTATTCCGTAATCTTCATTTTTTAATTTTATCGGTTTAATAAACTCGTCAGTAACATTATTGTTGTATGAATCTTCTATAGATTGAATAACGTTTTGAGAAATATTTCCTTTTCCCGCAGTTAATAATTCATATGCCTCAGAAATACGTTCCCATCTATTGTCTCTGTCCATTGCATAATATCGGCCAATAATACTAGAAATATTTACATGACTATATTCATTTATATATTGCTCTAAGTTTTTTATATGTCCAAGACCACTTTTTGGATCAGTATCTCGACCATCAGTAAACGCATGAATATATACTTGGTTAGAAACGGTTTTAAAAATATCAACGAGAGCTAATAAATGGTTAATGTGGGAATGTATTCCTCCATCAGAAACCAACCCAAATAAATGTAAATTCTTTTCTGGGTTTTGTTTTAATGCAGAAAGAATAGATTGTATTGCTTTATTATTTATTAATGTATTTTTATCAATAGATTGATTTATTCTAACTAAATCTTGAAAAACAACACGTCCAGCACCTATATTAAGGTGCCCTACTTCAGAATTACCCATTTGTCCTTCTGGTAGCCCAACAAATAATCCATCAGTTCTTAATTGTGACGTTGGCCATTGCTCAACTAGGGAATCGAAATAATTTGTTTTTGCAGAAAATATAGCATTTGAATGGTCAGAACATCCTTTACCCCAGCCGTCTAAAATTAGTAATGCAGTCTTTTTGTTCTCCATGTTTTTTTTGATTACAAAGATAATATTCTTTACTATTATTAGGGATTAATGATTAGATATAAATGAATTAATCGCAGATTAGTGTTAATAAATTAAAAAAAATACTTTATATTTGAGGTTGATACCTAAACCCTAAAATATTATTATTATGATGAAAAAATTTGGAATGCTCACGGCATTCGCAACTCTATTTAGTTTAACCTCTATACAGGCTCAAGTTTCCACTTGTACTGTAAGTGACACTGAGTCAGGTAATGACGGTGCCGCTACTACAGCTCTTGTGGATGACTTTTCGTGTGTAGATACGGTTGCCAATTCCTTCAGGACCGGTATAACGATTGACTGTTCGATTGGAAGTAACTGTGGTGTAAATACCTCGTGGTACGATTTTTCTGTTCATGTGAACGGAGCAATGGTTGCCGACGATTTATGTGAGGGGGTTTACGATCTTAATGAATTAGGCGTAACAGATCTTAATGCTGTTAATAGTATATCTATTGTTTCTGAAGATAATGACAATTATGCAACAGACAATGTTACTATGGTTCTCCAAGCCGAAATTGAATATATCGTTACGTCATGTAATCCTCCTGGAGGATTAACAGTTGATGATATTACGGCTACAACCGCTTTATTTGACTGGACACCAAATGGTTCAGAGCTACTTTGGGATATCGAATTGGTTGATATTACCGCGGGAGATACAGCTACAGGGGTAGCAACAACTTCAGGATTAACAGCTCATGAATTTTCTTTTTCTGGATTAACTCCTGAAAATGAATATGAAGTTTATGTTCGTGCGAATTGTGTTTCTGGAGCTGACCCTGTTAGTATTTGGGTTGGTCCAATCAATTTCACAACAGACCCTACGTGTTTCCCTGTATCTGATGTTATTGTAGAAAACGTGACTGATGTTTCGGCATTTGCTCAATGGATCTCTACTGAATCAGCATGGGAAATTGAATTAATAAACCTTACAGCTTCAGGTGCATTTACTGGTAATCCAACAGAAGTTGGAATTGTTGATACTTCGTATGCATTTAGTTCTCTAATACCTGAAAATGACTATGCATTTAAAGTAAGAGCTAATTGTGGACCAGTAGATGGTTTTGGAGCTTGGTCTGATCAGGTTACTTTCACGACTCTTCCTAGTTGTATTGCTCCTACAGATATTGTAGTTGATTCTATTACAGAAAATTCAATTACTATTTCTTGGGTTTCAAATGATGATGAAACATCATGGGGAATTGAAGTGTTAAATATCGATAATGGTGAATCGGCAGATGGAACAGCAGATTATACATCTACTGATACTACATTTACTATTACTGGATTACTTTCTAATACGACTTACCAAATTTTGGTAAATGCTGAATGTTCTGGATCTGATGTTTCAGATTGGATTAATACTGGATCGATTACTACATTATGTGAACCATTTACTTTACCATATGTAGATTCATTAAATACTTGGCCTTCGGATTGTTATTCTTTATCGAATAGTGGAACAAGTTCAAACTGGCAAAATTATTCTGGTGGTACTGGAATTATTGAAGCAAATTTTTGGAGCTTTTCGTCTGGAACAGTGATTTTTGAAACAGGACAAATTGCTATGACTGAACAAGCAATTTTCGAGTTTGATTGGTCTAGTAATTTAAGTACTTTTTACACAGATCAAATGATTGTTTCTTTTTCTACAGATGGTGTAAACTGGTCTGAAGCTTGGAATAGAACTGGAGCAGAATTAAGTTCAAATGATGGTGCGGGGAATACCTCTCCTGGTTCTTTTATTACAGAAAGCATTTTACTACCAGATTCTATTGTTGGAGAAAATGTTATTATTAGATTTGAAGGAATCTCTGATTGGGGACCTGACTTCTTCTTGGATGAAATTCGTGTAAATGGACTACCTGACTGTAATCCTTCATATGACTTAGTTGTTGATTCAACAAATCAAACTGAAGCATTTGTATCATTTACTGATATTGTAGGTGATAACTCAATATCATGGGATTATGTTGCGACTTCTACTACAGATACAATTACAGGGAATACAACTTCTACTCCATTTACAATTTCAGGATTGTCTGCAGGGGTTGAATATACTCTTTCACTAAACAAATTATGTGGATCAGATTCAGCAATGTCATCAGAAATTACGTTCCAAACAGAATGTAGTGCGAATTCATATTATGTTCAAGATTTTGAAACAACTCCAACTGGAAACAACAATATTCCTTTATGTTGGATGTCTATTAATGAAACAACATCTTCTTTTTCTGATGTTGAAGTAACAAATGGAGGTAGTGCTTCAGCAAGAAGTTTAAGATTGTTTAATAGTGGTTCTGGAAATCAATCGTCAACAGATCTTATAGCTATTACACCACAATTCTCTGCTATTAACACAAATTGGTTGAAATTTGAGGGGAGAACGACTTCTACAACTGGTACTGGTGATCAATTTATTATTGGTTACATGACAGATTACACAGATGAAGATACTTTTGAAGGATTAGATACTATTAACTTAACATCAACTTGGACAGAATACAGTTTCAAACCTTCTGATTATTCTTCTTTTACAGGAGATAGAATTGCAATAAAAGGTGTTCATGGTGGAACGAATAGAAGATTATTAGTGGATAATGTGGTTTGGGAAGAAATTCCAACGTGTTATTTCCCTGTGACTTTAACGGTTGATAGTACAAACCAAACGTCTGTTTATGCAACTTTAGATTCTTATTTACCAACGGATGCTACTTGGCATTTGGAAGTTATTAATTTAACAACAGGTGAAGTTTATACTGGTGTACCAACAGATACAGCTACTACTTCAACATTCTTTGTTGATGGTCTAGATCACTCAAGTGTTTACCAAATGAAGATAAGAACAGAATGTGGTTCTACTGCATCTATTTGGAGTTCTTACAGTGTTGATTTTACAACAAAATGTGCTGCTGTTACTGACTTTGTTCAAGGTTGGGAAAATGGTTCTCACTGTTGGAATTTAATTGCAGAAAGTAATTCAGGAGCAACAGTTATAAATAATTTACAAACGTTCAATAGCTTTGCTGGTTCATTTCACAATGCAATGACTCCTCAATCTCAAGGAGATCCTGGTGAACACCATGACATTATTACTGTTTCACCTGAAATAGCAAATATTACTGCTGGAACACATTGGTTAAAATTAATGGCTCGAAAAGGGAATTCATGGGATGAAACACCAACATTAGAGTTTGGTACTATGACAGATCCTAACGATCCAGCTACATTTACAGTATTGTCAAGTCATCCAGTGCCAAGTACTACCTATTCTGAATTCCACCATAGTTTTGTTGGATATACAGGTACGGATAGTTACATTGCATATAGAATTAAAACAACTGATGATTGGGATATTTTAAGAGTTGATGATGTAACTTGGGAAGAAGCACCTGAATGTGCTACTCCTGAGCTTTTATCTGCTATCGATATTGCTGATACTTCTGCTGAAATCGATTGGAATCCTATTTCTGCTGATACAGCATGGTATGTTGAATTAGTTAATCTTTCTGCTGGTGGTTCAGTAACTGGAGATGCAACTGATTCTACAACATCTCATCCTTTTACATTTACTGGATTAGATCAGAATACTCAATATTTAGTTTTAGTGAAAGCACATTGTGATACAAACTGGTCTTTACCATTTACGTTCACAACATTAATGTCGCATGATATTGAAGTTTCAAATTTTGTTACACCTGCGTCTAACGCTTGTATGTTGACTTCTACTGAAGAAGTTATTGTTACATTAACCAATAATGGAGCTCAACCAGCAACAGGTTTTGACATTCAATATAGTTTTGATGGTGTTTCTTATACTTCTGATGGTGCTTTTGCTGGTACATTATCATCTGGAACAGATACGGCTTATAGCTTATCTACAATGTTCGATTTCTCTAGTGCAGATGACACGACATTATTCATAGCGATTTCATATGCTGTTGATACAATCAACAATATGAATGACACGAATTCTATTTCAATAACGAATTTAGGAGATCAATTACTTCAATTAGAAGTTACACCTTCTGCCTTTGCTACTGAAATGTCTTGGAATGTTATTGATACGGCTACTTCAACAACTGTGGCAAGTACATCAACTTTTACTTATTCAACTAATGGTCCTGCATTAACTCATGATGTATGTGTATACTCAGGTAAGACTTATAAGATGGAAGCATGGGATAGTTTCGGAGATGGATGGAATGGTGGAGTCTATGAGATCACTCAATGTGGTGGAGTATTAGTTGCCAATAACGGTGGTTTATCTCCTTCAACATTACCAAACAATGGTGGTTCTTCATTAGAATCTTTTGAATACTTTACTGTAGAAGAATGTGATGACTATGATTTAGGAATTATTTCTATGGATTCAATCAATTCTAGTTGTGGTTTAACTGCATCTGAACAAGGATATTTATTAGTGCAGAATTATGGAGTAATGGACATTACACCTGCAATGAATGTATCTGTTCAATACCAAATTAATGGTGCAGGTTGGTCAACATTAGCTTCATTACCTAATTTTGCTTCTGGTGCAGATACGTTATTGGCTATGCCAACAACAGATATGTCAACTCCTTTGACTTATTCTTTCGAGTTTATGGTAGTTTATGCATTAGATGAAAATGCATCTAATGATTCATTAGAATTAGATATAGAGAGTGTAGATACTTATACTGAAATTGTTCCTGCTCAAGATTTTGAAGATGCAGCAAGCGGATGGACAGTTCATATTGATAATGGTGCTATTCCTTCATGGGAATGGGGAGAGCCAACTACTCCAATGATTGGATCTGGAAACAATGATGGTAAGGCATGGGTAACTCGTTTAAATGACAATATGTATTTAAATGAAGAATCGTATATTTTATCTCCATGTTTTGATTTTAGTGGTTATACAAATGATGCCGAAGTTCAATTTGACTTCATTTGGACAACACCTAGCTCAAATAATGTAAGATTCCAAGTTTCTACTGATGGTGGTGCTACATGGCCAAGTATTTTCACAACAAATAGTGAAAGTATTTTAATGCCACAAAACACTACAGAATGGACAAATAGAATAGAGTTATTTGATTTAGCTGGAGAAGGAGACGTGAAATTCCGATTCTATATTGATAACAGTTTCTCTGTAGATGCTGAAGGATTTGGTATGGATAACTTTACAGTTTTCGAACATGTACCATATACAGATACTACATTATCTGCTTTATTTGTAGAAGGTGATACTATCGATGGATTCGATCCATCAATCTTCGACTATAACTATGTTTATCCTTACGGTGATACAAACGTTTCGAATTACACAATTTCTGCAATCGTAAATGCGCCTTTCTTTGAAAGTATGGTAATTACTCAGCCAACTTCATTACCAGGTACTGGTACTGTAGTTGTAACGGCTGAAGATACTAACTATACAGGTACATATACAATTAACTTTATTGAAGCTGATCCTTCAACAAATGCATACCTTTCAGATTTATCTTCTGGTGGTTCACCTGTTGACGGTTTTGATTCTTTAGTTATGGTATACTATGATACTGTACCATTCGGAACAACATTGCCAATAGCTATTGATGCAGATGTTGCAGATCCTACAGCAACTTATACTGTTGATTATGCAACGACATTGCCAGGTGCAACAACTGTTACTGTTACAGCTCAAGATGGTGTAACAACCAATTCTTATGTAATTAACTACTATGAAACTCCTGCAGATACTAATTCAGCATTGATTAATATTCAGGTTGGAAGTGTTGATGTGGCAGGTTTCCATACAGATACATTAGATTATACTGTTGAAATTTCAATGGCTTCTTCTGTAGTTGGTTTTGCTTCATCTTCAGATGCTACGGTTACTTATTCTCCTGTTGGAGGTCCATATAATGCTGGTGATGTAGTTACAATTACTGTTACAGCTCAAGATGGTTCTACAACGGTTTATACTGTTACTTTAGTAGCACCGCTTTCTGACAATAACTACTTATCTGATATTTCTGTGAATGGTGACCCAATTACTGGTTTCGATTCTACAACATTAGAATACACAGTTATGGTACCATTTGGTACAGATTTAAGTACATTAGATGTTACTTACATTACTTCTGACGCTGGAGCTTCTGCTACTGATGCATTATCTGGTACTACACCACCTGCAACAACCACAATTGTTGTAACTGCTGCCGATGGTTCTACTAGAACTTATGTAATTACTTGGGAATATGAACCAGCAAGTTCTGATTGTTCTTTATTAGATCTTGAAATTAACTATGGAGACTTATATCACGCTTCTAGTTATACTAATCCAGGGTTTGATCCAGGAGTTAATGATTACGTTGCTTGGTTCGATGATACTGAAGCTTCAGTATTCTCTAGTGCAACTTGGACTATTACTGCTACACCTCAAGATCCTACTTCAACTGTAAGTATTAGCCCGATTACTTCTTTAGGTAATACAGTTACAATTACTGTTACAGCTCAAGATGGTTCGGAATGTATTTACACTATCTTCTTAGTTGATGGTACTGGAACAAATGAATTAGAAGCTGGTGCAGTTTCAATTTATCCAAACCCTTCTAATGGATTAGTAAATGTTTCTGTAGTAGAATCTATTGAAAATTATTCTGTAGATGTTTATAATCCAAACGGACAAAAAGTATTTACAAATAACTTCTCGAATGAAATTGCTAAGTTAGATTTATCAGCTTATGCAGATGGTATTTACTATGTAACTGTTACAGACATAAAGACTGGAAAATCACTTCGTGAAAAAATTACAATTTTAAAATAAGATAAAATTGTTCTTATACTGATAAAGCCACCTCATTGAGGTGGCTTTTTTTATTGATCATAATATTTGTTAATAATCACAAAATGTTGATGAAAATTTGTTTTACTGACTTATCAGTATTTGTATAGATTAAAAATGCTGTATATTAGCCATACCATTATTTATTATTATGAAAAACTTTGCCCTCATCGGTGCAGCAGGATATATTGCACCACGCCATTTAAAAGCGATAAAAGAAACAGGAAATAACCTTGTAGCGGCACTAGATAAATTTGACTCGGTAGGTATTATGGATAGTTATTTTCCAGACACAGCCTTTTTTACTGAATTTGAACGTTTTGATCGTCATATTGATAAGTTAAAACGAAACAATAACCCAATTGATTTTGTAAGTGTATGTACTCCAAATTACTTGCATGATGCTCATATTCGATTTGGTTTAAGACATCAAGCCGATGTGATTTGTGAAAAACCAATTGTATTAAATCCGTGGAATATTGACGCCCTTGAGCAATTGGAAAGAGAAACAGGACAATCTGTTTTTAATATTCTTCAATTGAGACTGCATCCGAGTGTTACTGCATTAAAAAGGAAAATAGAAAGCGGACCAAAAGATAAAATTTATGATGTTGACTTAACTTATCTAACCTCGAGAGGAAGTTGGTATTATACAAGCTGGAAGGGTGATGTTGACAAATCTGGAGGTATTGCAACAAATATCGGCGTTCATTTTTATGATATGCTTGGTTGGATTTTTGGTGATGTCATTGAAAATATTGTTCATGTGCACGAACATGATAGAGCATCTGGTTATTTAGAGTTTAAGCAAGCTCGGGTAAGGTGGTTTTTGAGTATTGATTACGATGTTATTCCCGACGAAATAAAAGAAAAAGGTTTAAGAACGTTTCGTTCTATAAACATAGAAGGTGAAGAGTTTGAATTTAGTGGTGGTTTCACAGAGTTACATAACAAATCATACCAACATATTTTAGATGGTAATGGTTTTAGAATTTCCGAAACAAAAAAGGCCATTGAAATTGTACATCAAATCCGTCATCAAAAACCTGTTGGTTTGGTTGGTGATTATCACCCATTCGCAAGTAAACCATTAAAGAAACATCCATTTATAAGGTAGCTATATGAATAAAGATTTTTTTGCTCACGAAACCGCTGTTATTGATGAAGGTTGTAAAATAGGAAAGGGAACTAAAATTTGGCACTTTTCCCATGTCATGCCAAATTGTGAACTTGGTGAATCTTGCAATTTGGGGCAAAATGTGGTTGTTTCTCCAGGTGTAACTTTAGGAAGAAATGTTAAAGTGCAAAATAACGTGTCTATTTATACTGGTGTTATTTGTGAAGATGATGTCTTTCTAGGGCCTTCTATGGTTTTTACTAATGTTATAAATCCAAGAAGTGCTGTTGTTCGAAAATCTGAATATAAACAAACTTTAATTAAAAAGGGTGCGAGTATTGGAGCAAATGCAACCGTAATTTGTGGTAATACAATTGGCGAATATGCCATGATAGGCGCTGGCGCGGTTGTTACAAAAGATGTTAAACCATTTGCGCTGGTCGTTGGTAATCCATCTCGACAAATTGGTTGGATTAGTGAATTTGGTCACAGATTACATTTTGATGATCAAGGATTGGCTACTTGTCCTGAATCTGGAATAAACTACCTCCTTAAAGATGGCGTAGTAAAAGAAAACCTGTAAATCAAAACCAAATAAAACTAAAAAAACGGATCAATTAAGATTCGTTTTTTTAGTTTATGAAAAACAGGGATGGTATTTATTAAAATCTGAAAGAAATGTATACACCTTTATTGAAGAAATTAGGTAAAATGGTTAATTGATTTTCTTTTAGTCCGAAACCTTTTGTCCATCTAAATTTATGTGTTAAATAAGCAATTTTAGTTCCTAAAATACCCATTGCACTTCCAGCCAAAACATCTCCAAACCAATGTTTGTTATTCAACACTCTATAAAGCGCTACTTGAGACGCTAGTGCATACCCCATATAAGATACCCAAGGTTTAGAATCTTTATATTCTTGATGTAACATTTCTGCACCCATAAATGCAAAGGCTGTATGTCCGGATGGAAATGCATTTGGAGCGCCATACGGGCGTTTTCTACCTAAAATATTTTTAAGTGAGTATGTCATTCCTAATGTAATAAAAATGGATTTTCCTCCTAATACTGTTCTGTTCCAAAAGTCATTTTTTGGTTTCAATCCTAATGCTGGCATAGCATAAACTAGACCCATTGGTGCAAATTGCGTAATATCATCTAGTTTACTGTTAAAATCACTGTAATGATCGTTTCTATAATCATTTATTGTTTTGTCTGTATTTGTTTTCCAAGCCAAAACACCTGTAGTAAAAAGGGCGGCCGGTACAATAAACGACTTAACATTCATCTTTTTTCTATTCTCTTCTGCTGTTTTGCTTTGCGCTTTTAAAAATGTAGAAGAAAGAAAGAGTATGATGAAAATTGTTTTTATAACCGACATAGATGTATATTTTTGTGATTTTAACCTCGTTCTATAAACCAAGTTTTACTATTTTTATTGTAAATCTGGCATCAGGACAGAATACAAAGTAAAGAAAATGAATGTAAAAATAGAAAAATCTTGGGCTAAGCTCTTAAAAAATGAGTTTGAACAAGATTATTTTACCGACCTATCGGAAAAAGTAAAACAAGAATATCAAACTCAAACTATTTATCCTCCAGGATCGAAAATATTCAATGCTTTTAACGCTTGTACTGTAGAAAATGTGAAAGTTGTGCTTTTAGGTCAGGATCCGTATCATGGTCCGAATCAGGCTAACGGATTAAGCTTTTCTGTTGAAAAAACAGAGAAAATCCCTCCATCTTTGGTAAATATTTATCGTGAAATTTGTACAGATTTGGGATTTCATTATCCCGAACATGGTGATTTAATATCTTGGGCTGAGCAGGGCGTACTTTTATTGAATGCAAGTTTAACTGTTAGGGCAGGTGAGGCCGCTTCACATAAATCTTTGGGTTGGATGAAATTTACCGATGCCGTAATCAAACATATAAATGCAGAATGTGAACATGTTGTTTTTTTGCTTTGGGGCGGATTTGCTAAAGGTAAATCAAAATTTATTGATAAAAATAAACACTTAGTTTTAGAAAGCGGACATCCGTCACCATTGAGTGCAAATAGAGGTTATTGGTTCGGTAATAAGCATTTTAGTCAAACCAATAATTATCTAATTAATCATGGTAAATCACCAATTGATTGGCAGATATTCTAATAAATAAACCCTTGACGTTATAGGTCAAGGGCTTTAGTGCTATTTACTTTTTAATTTTGAAGTTAATAGGAATTATATAATTAACAGCAACGTTTTTACCATCTTTCATTCCCGGTTTTTCTAATTTTGGTAGGAGTTGAATTAGACGGAGAGCTTCTTCGTTGAGTAGTTTGTGATCTGTTTTTCTAAGTAAAGAAACATTAACGATCTCACCTTTCGTAGAATAGTTAAAACCAACATATGCTTTACCTTCTTGTCCGTCGGCTTTGGCCTCTGGTGGATATTTAAAGTTCTCTTGAATACTCTTCATAATAACCTTCTGAAAACACTTTGTAGATTGGTCAGGACAAGACTCGAACTTTGGTGCTACATCTAGCTGTTCAAAATTAACCGACCTTTCATCTGATGGATTAATAGGCAGGGGTGGTGGTGGCGGAGGTGGCGTATTTGTTTGCATTTTGTCCTTATGAACTCTATTCTTTATTTCATCTGAATTTTTATCGCAGGCAATAAAAATAAATCCAGAAATTCCGAGCAAAGTCAAATATCTCCATATTTGCGATTTGTGATTTTTTTTCATCATGAGTAAACGGGTTTTAAAAATTGACATTTGATTACTTGATAAACCAACATGCTCTTCAAATTTGAATGGGCCGGCTAGAGCTATTTGTTTAAGGTAATCCGAAAGTGAAACGGTTTTTAATATTTTTTTATCCACATAAAATTCGTGGTTGTTAATAAATAATTGAGTTACAAAATTCCAGAATGGGAAGATCCAAAATATACATCTTATTAGATTAAGTGTTAGTAAATCTATGGAATGAAAGGCTTTTTTATGGGCAATTTCATGATCTAATACAGATTGTATTGCTTTTAAATTTTTACCAACAAATAAATAATGAAATAGATTAAATGCTGTGGAGTCATCAATAACAAAGAATCGATGAGTTTTGTAAATGAATTGTTCGCTCGATTTTTTTTGTTGTATTAATGAATAATACTGTAAAGTTTTGCGAACAAGTAGAATAACAGTTACGCATATATATAATGTAGGAATCAAATTAAAATCCCAATAATTTGAAGATTTCACAATAGATTCTGACAATTCTATAGAAGGCAATTGGATTGTAGTAAAGATGCTTTGTTGAACATTAGAAACCGAAAAATCTATGTTAGGAATAATAAATGGCACAATTAATATGGTCCATAATATGATTCGGTTTATAATAAGCCATTTACTCTTTTCAATAAGCAGTTTATAAAATGTAAAAAGAACCAACCAAATCATAAATGTTTGGATGATAAAATTTAATATTTCGGTTTTATCGTTTATCATCATTGTCCAAATGTTTCATAAGTTCATTAATGTCTTCTATATCCATTTCCGATTCTTTCATGAAAAATGAAAGAAATTGTTCTTTAGAATTTCCGAAATATCCATTCAAAAACCTTTGGAAAATATTACGCTTATATTCCGATTTTTCAACCGTAGCTTTATATTGGTAACTTCTGCCAAATTTTACATGTTCTACCATTCCTTTTTTTTCTAAAATTCGGATGAGTGTAGAAACCGTATTAAATGCAACAGGTTTGTTTTTTTGTATCTCGGCATGAATATCTTTTGTGAAGCTCGGACCTAAAGACCATAAAACTTGCATGATTTCTTCTTCTGCTTTTGTAAATTCTTTCATGATATGTTGTTTGGAATCAATATCTGTTTTGGGATTACTATTGTTTTTGAATCTTAAATTCAATGGGTATTGAGTAAGCTGCGGTTGTTATTTTTCCGTATTTAACTGCAGGTTCATAAGCTTTAGGTAATAGATTTCCTAAACGCAAAGCCTCCTTATTTAACACATCATATTTTGAAGGTTTATCAATGGATACATTTTGAACAAATCCTAAAGTGGAATATTCAAAAGCCACGTGAACTGTTCCTTCATAATTATTTTGTAAGGCCTCTTGAGGGTAAATAAGGTTTTTTTTAATACTGTTTGCTAAACCATCCGAAAAACATCTATAACTTCTATTTTCACATGTCTTAAAAGATGGAGGAAGTGTATGATTCATCCAGTTGTCATCATTTGAGTTTGTATGTTTCTGTTCGGTATGGATATTGACTTTTTTATCACTTAATTTATTTTCACTTTTGCTACATGCACTAAAAATAATTCCTGTAAAAAGAAATAAGGTCATATATCGCCATATATGTGATTTGTGTTTGTTTTGCATCATTTGTAATCGGGTTTTAAAAATTGACATTTGATTATTCGAAAAGCCCAGTTGAGATTCGGTTTGTAAGGTGTTAACTTGGGCTATTTGTGATATATATTCTTTAAGAGAATGTGTTTTTAGAATGTTTTTGTCAACATAAAATTCGTGGTTATTTACGAATAAGTGAGTTATATTATTCCAAAATGGAAAAATCCAAAATAAACATCTTAATATATTGATAATAAGTAAATCTAATGAATGGAATGCCTTTTTGTGATACAATTCATGATCTAGAACAGAAGATAAATGTTTAATATTTTTTCCGATAAACATATATTGGAAAATATTATAAGCCATTGTATCTTCAATTTCATGAAATTGTTCGTTATTATAAGTAAAGATTTTTGCCGATTTTGTGTGGTTAATAATTGATAAATATGATTTTACTTTAGAATACATTAAACAAACTGCCGTAGCTAAATAAACAAGAAAAACAATGAGTAACCAATTGAAGCCAGATGAATGAATGGGTATGTTTTGACTTATTGTAATTTTTGGTAATTCTGTTAAAACAACCGGAACGTGCTGAATATGCTGAACATTAACTTCAATTATAGGCATCAATAATGGAATGGTAAGCATTAACCACAAAATAATTCGATTAATAATTAGCCAATTGCTTTTTTCTATAAGCAATTTGTAAACTCCGAATAAAGCCATCCACAAAAGTGAAGTTTGAAATATGTAGTCTATTATTTGTGCCAAAAAATAATCGTTTTTAGGTTATTGTCTCTTTTTATTAATGAACCATTCTTAGAATGATTTAGAACTTACATTGCAAATATAACTAAAAACTTAGTTGTAAAACTAATTATTTAGTTATAAGTTTATATTTTGTGATATTTAGATAGTTATATATATTATTAGAAGAGGTGTTAATGTTTTGTTTCTTAATTTATGTTTATTTTTAATATTTGTTTTCGAGTCTTGACGAAAAAAGTATAAATTGCTTCTTCTTAAGAAAACAACATGTCAGAAAACAAAATAACGACTGTAAATTTTAATGTGGATATCAAACGATACGCTACTAAACAAGATTTACCATCGGATTATTTAATTTTACTAGAAGAGGCATATGAAGCTCAAACCAAAGCTTATGCACCATATTCTAATTTTAAAGTAGGCGCAAGTTTATTGTTAGACAATGGAGAAATAGTAAAAGGTAATAATCAAGAAAATGCAGCCTACCCAAGTGGACTTTGTGCCGAAAGAACTGCATTTTTTAGTTATGGGGCCAGTGGGTCCGATTCAAAAATAAAAGCTGTCGCAGTAGTCGCTGGTTCTAAAGATTTTACTTTAGAAGGAATATTGTCGCCTTGTGGAGGATGTAGACAAGTAATGGCGGAATATGAGCATAAACAAAACCAAAAAATTGAAGTGATACTAAAGTCCGATTCGGAGGAAGTTTATGTCATTCCATCGGTGGCAGATACACTTCCTTTTGCTTTTCAGTGCGATTTTTTAAAAAAGGACTAAAAGAGACAAATTATTTACATCAAAAAAACAAGATAAATGCAAACATTTTTTAGATTTGCATGTTAAGTCAAAAATACGATTATGGCAATGAAAAAATTTACAAAGAAGGCGTATCTTAAAATGTATGAAGATATGTTGCTTTGGAGAAAGGTAGAAGACAAAGCCGGAGCATTATATATACAACAAAAAATTCGTGGATTTCTTCATTTATATAATGGTCAGGAGGCCGTTTTAGCTGGAGCAATGCATATTTTAGATCCCAAAAAGGATAGAATGATTACGGCTTATCGTAATCACGTTCAACCCATAGCAATGGGTATGGATCCGAAGTATATGATGGCTGAGTTATTTGGAAAATCTACTGGTTGTTCAGGTGGTAAAGGTGGTTCTATGCACATGTTTTCTAAAGAATTCAATTTCTTTGGAGGTCACGGAATTGTTGGAGGACAAGTACCTTTAGGTGCTGGTTTGGCTTTTGCTGATAAGTATTTAGAAACAGGTGGAGTGACATTTTGTTTTATGGGAGATGGTGCTGTTCGTCAAGGAGCAGTTCACGAAGCATTTAACCAAGCGATGTTGTGGAAACTTCCTGTAATATTTGTTTGTGAAAACAACGGATATGCCATGGGTACTTCTGTAGAGCGTACAGCAAATCATACCGAAATTTGGAAATTAGGTTTAGGTTATGACATGCCATGTTACCCTGCAGATGGAATGAGTGTAGAAGAAATGGCTAAAGCGTTTGATAAAGCTTATGAAAATGCAGTAGCAGGAAATGGACCTACATTTATCGAAGCTAAAACTTACCGTTTTAAAGGACATTCAATGTCAGATGCTCAGCACTACAGAACGAAAGATGAAGTTGCTGAATACCAAAAAATAGATCCGATAACTGTTGTTAAAGAAAAATTAATGACAAAACATAAAGTGTCGGAGGAAGAAATTAAGAAAATAGATGCTCGTGTAAAAGCGAAAATCAAAGAATGTGTTGACTTTGCAGAAGAATCTCCTTTCCCAACTCCAGATGAGTTATATAAGGATGTGTATGCAGACAACAATATGGGATTATAAACTTACTCTACTTAAACAAAAATAAACATGGCAGAAATTGTAAAAATGCCTCGCTTAAGCGATACCATGACCGAAGGAGTTGTTGCTGCATGGCACAAGAAAGTTGGTGATGTTGTTGAAGAAGGTGATTTGTTAGCTGAAATCGAAACAGATAAGGCTACAATGGAATTTGAATCTTTTCAAGAAGGTACCATTTTATATATTGGTGTAGAGGAAGGACAAGCTATTCCTGTAGATTCTGTAATTGCAATATTAGGAGAAGAAGGTGAAGATTTTCAAGCTTTATTAGATGAGGCAAATTCTGGAACACCAGAAGTGGCTAAAGAAGAGAAAGTAGAAAAAGCTGCCCCAGCTGTCCCTACTAAACCTGCCTCAAAGCCTGCACCTGTTGTAGATAAGCATGTAGAAATGCCTACATTTGAAGGTGGTCGTGTTAAGGCATCTCCACTTGCAAAAAAATTGGCTGCAGATAAAGGGATAAATCTTCAGTCTGTAAATGGTACTGGTGATGGTGGTCGTATTGTGAAACGCGATATTGATTTTTATCAAACTCCATCTCAAGGATCGTCTGCTCCAGCTCCAATGGTATTTGGAGAAGAAGGATACGAAGAAGTAACTAATTCTCAAATGAGAAAAGTTATTGCTCGTCGTTTAGGTGAATCTAAATTTACAGCTCCACATTATTATTTAGGTATCGAATTAGATATGGAGAATGCTATGGCTTCTCGTAAAATGATAAATGGATTGCCAGATACAAAAGTGTCGTTTAACGATATGGTTGTTAAAGCCGCTGCAATGGCATTGGTTCAGCATCCTCAAGTAAATTCTGAGTGGCATGAAGCAACTACACGTATAAACAAACATATAAATGTTGGTGTTGCTGTAGCTGTAGAAGACGGATTGGTTGTTCCTGTTGTAAAGGCTACAAATCATAAATCTTTAACTCAAATTGGTGCCGAAGTGAAAGATCTAGCGGGTCGTGCTCGTGAAAAGAAAATTACTCCAGCAGAAATGGAAGGTTCTACTTTCACAATTTCAAACTTGGGAATGTTCGGAATTCAAGAGTTTACTTCAATTATTAACGCTCCAAATTCTGCTATTTTATCTGTAGGTGCTATTGTAGAAAAACCTGTAGTGAAAAATGGTGCAATTGTAGTTGGACATACAATGAAAGTGACTTTAGCTTGCGATCATAGAACTGTAGATGGTGCTACTGGTGCTGCTTTCTTAAAAACGTTCAGATCGTTTATCGAGAATCCTGTTACTATGTTGGCATAAGCCATTTTAATTTTGATATAAAACGCCTTCTTATTTGAAGGCGTTTTTTTTGCGCTATAAAATATTGAGGGTTTAAACTTGTTATTTTGGTAGTGCCCACAATAGTGTGTCTGTAATTATATTTTCAATGGAATGAAAAGA
>JBMYWP010000063.1:0-23711 GCA_049607525.1 Flavobacteriales bacterium | reverse complement strand
TACCGATTGTTTCGGTCAATGTAACTTCTGAAGGAATTACAGAAACTCCGTTTAATGAATCATTCTCGAATACTGTTAATACTCCAGTTGCTCCATCTTTTCCGTTTATTCCAGTTGCAGAATCGTCTGTCGCAACTATTGGTGCAGCTTCAACTTCTACTGTTACAACTGCCGTTTCACAGTTGGTTGGATTTAAATTCTCACAAATCGAATATGTCAACTCATAAGTTCCTGCAGGAGTGTTCGGATTTACATCTACACTTCCATCAGCATTTAGAACTAAGTTTGGATTACCGATTGTTTCGGTCAATGTCACTTCACTTGGAATTACAGAAACTCCGTTTAAACTATCGTTATCGAAAACAGTTAATATTCCTGTTGCTCCGTCTTTTCCGTTTATTCCAGTTGCAGAATCGTTTGTCGCTACAATTGGTGCAGCTTCAACTTCTACCGTTACAACAGCCGTTTCACAGTTCGTTGGGTTTAAATTCTCACAAATTGAGTAAGTCAACTCGTAAGTTCCGGCAGGTGTGTTTGGATTTACATCTACACTTCCATTGGCATTTAAAACTAAGTTTGGATTACCGATTGTTTCGGTCAATGTAACTTCTGAAGGAATTACAGAAACTCCGTTTAATGAATCGTTATCGAAAACGGTTAATACTCCCGTTGCTCCGTCTTTTCCATTTATTCCTGTTGCAGAATCATTTGTAGCTACAATTGGTGCAGCTTCAACTTCTACAGTTACAATTCCCGTTTCACAATTCGTTGGATTTAAATTCTCACAAATCGAATAAGTCAATTCGTAAGTTCCAGCTGGCGTGTTCGGATTTACATCTACACTTCCATCAGCATTTAAAACTAAATTTGGATTTGAAATACTTTCGGTCAATGTAACTTCACTTGGAATTACAGCAACTCCGTTTAAACTATCGTTATCGAAAACGGTTAATACTCCAGTTGCTCCGTCTTTTCCATTTATTCCACTTGCAGAATCGTTTGTCGCTACAATTGGTGCAGCTTCAACTTCTACCGTTACAATTCCCGTTTCACAATTTGTTGGATTTAAATTCTCACAAATTGAGTAAGTCAACTCATAAGTTCCAGCAGGTGTGTTTGGATTTACATCTACACTTCCATCAGTATTTAAAACTAAGTTTGGATTCCCGATTGTTTCGGTCAATGTTACTTCACTTGGAATTACAGAAACTCCATTTAAACTATCGTTATCGAAAACGGTTAATATTCCAGTTGCTCCGTCTTTTCCATTTATTCCAGTTGCAGAATCGTCTGTAGCTACAATTGGTGCAGCTTCAACCTCTACAGTTACAACAGCCGTTTCACAGTTCGTTGGATTTAAATTCTCACAAATTGAATATGTCAACTCGTAAGTTCCAGCTGGCGTGTTCGGATTTACATCCACACTTCCATCAGCATTTAAAACCAAGTTTGGATTTGAAACTGTTTCGGTCAATGTCACTTCTGAAGGAATTACAGAAACTCCATTTAAACTATCGTTATCGAATACTGTTAAAACTCCAGTTGCTCCGTCTTTTCCGTTTATTCCAGTTGCAGAATCGTCTGTAGCTACAATTGGTGCAGCTTCAACCTCTACCGTTACAATTCCCGTTTCACAATTGGTTGGATTTAATTTCTCACAAATTGAGTAAGTCAACTCGTAAGTTCCAGCTGGCGTGTTTGGATTTACATCTACACTTCCATCAGCATTTAAAACCAAGTTTGGATTACCGATTGTTTCGATCAATGTCACTTCTGAAGGAATTACAGAAACTCCATTTAAACTATCGTTTTCGAAAACGGTTAACACTCCTGTTGCTCCGTCTTTTCCATTTATTCCAGTTGCAGAATCATCTGTAGCTACAATTGGTGCAGCCTCGACTTCTACTGTTACAACAGCCGTTTCACAATTGGTTGGGTTTAAATTCTCACAAATTGAATAAGTCAATTCATAAGTTCCAGCAGGTATGTTTGGATTTACATCTACACTTCCATCAGCATTTAAAACTAAGTTTGGATTTGAAACGGTTTCGGTCAACGTTACTTCTGAAGGAATTACAGAAACTCCATTTAATGAATCGTTATCGAACACAGTTAATATTCCAGTCGCTCCGTCTTTTCCATTTATTCCTGTTGCAGAATCGTCTGTAGCTACAATTGGTGCAGCTTCAACTTCTACCGTTACAACAGCCGTTTCACAGTTTGTTGGATTTAAATTCTCACAAATTGAATATGTCAGTTCATAAGTTCCAGCTGGTGTGTTTGGATTTACATCTACACGTCCATCAGTATTTAAAACCAAGTTTGGATTCCCGATTGTTTCGGTCAATGTAACTTCTGAAGGAATTACAGAAACTCCATTTAAACTATCGTTATCGAAAACGGTTAACACTCCAGTTGCTCCGTCCTTACCGTTTATTCCAGTTGCAGAATCGTTTGTCGCTACAATTGGTGCAGCTTCAACTTCTACCGTTACAACAGCCGTTTCACAGTTCGTTGGGTTTAAATTCTCACAAATTGAGTAAGTCAACTCGTAAGTTCCGGCAGGTGTGTTTGGATTTACATCTACACTTCCATCAGCATTTAAAACTAAGTTTGGATTACCGATTGTTTCGGTCAACGTTACTTCTGAAGGAATTACAGCAACTCCGTTTAAACTATCGTTATCGAAAACGGTTAATACTCCAGTTGCTCCGTCTTTTCCATTTATTCCACTTGCAGAATCGTTTGTCGCTACAATTGGTGCAGCTTCAACTTCTACCGTTACAACAGCCGTTTCACAGTTGGTTGGATTTAAATTCTCACAAATCGAATATGTCAACTCATAAGTTCCTGCAGGAGTGTTCGGATTTACATCTACACTTCCATCAGCATTTAGAACTAAGTTTGGATTACCGATTGTTTCGGTCAATGTCACTTCACTTGGAATTACAGAAACTCCGTTTAAACTATCGTTATCGAAAACAGTTAATATTCCTGTTGCTCCGTCTTTTCCGTTTATTCCAGTTGTAGAATCGTCATTTGCCACAATTGGTGCAGCTTCAACTTCTACAGTTACAACAGCCGTTTCACAGTTTGTTGGATTTAAAATCTCACAAATTGAGTAAGTCAACTCGTAAGTCCCAGCTGGCGTGTTCGGATTTACATCTACACTTCCGTCGGCATTTAAAACCAAGTTTGGATTCCCGATTGTTTCGGTCAAAGTCACTTCTGAAGGAATTACAGAAACTCCGTTTAATGAATCGTTATCGAATACTGTTAAAACTCCGGTTGCGCCGTCCTTTCCGTTTATTCCTGTTGCCGAATCGTCTGTCGCAACCATTGGTGCAGCTTCAACCTCTACAGTCACAACAGCTGTTTCACAATTCGTTGGATTTAAATTCTCACATATAGAATAAGTCAACTCGTACGTTCCTGCAGGTGTGTTTGGATTTACATCTACACTTCCATTGGCATTTAAAACTAAGTTTGGATTCCCGATTGTTTCGGTCAATGTCACTTCTGAAGGTATTACTGATTCTCCATTTAAACTATCGTTATCGAACACAGTTAACACTCCAGCTGCTCCGTCTTTTCCATTTATTCCGGTTGCAGAATCATCATTAGCTACAATTGGTGCAGCTTCAACTTCTACAGTTACAACAGCTGTTTCACAATTCGTTGGATTTAAATTCTCACAAATCGAGTAAGTCAACTCGTAAGTTCCTGCTGGTGTGTTTGGATTTACATCTACACTTCCATCGGCATTTAAAACTAAGTTTGGATTACCGATTGTTTCGGTCAACGTTACTTCTGAAGGAATTACAGAAACTCCGTTTAAACTATCGTTATCGAAAACAGTTAATATTCCTGTTGCTCCGTCTTTTCCATTTATTCCAGTTGCAGAATCGTCATTAGCTACAATTGGTGCTGTTTCAACTTCAACAGTTACAACAGCCGTTTCACAATTGATTGGGTTTAAATTCTCACAAATTGAGTAAGTCAATTCATAAGTTCCAGCAGGTGTGTTTGGATTTACATCTACACTTCCATCAGTATTTAAAACCAAGTTTGGATTTGAAACGGTTTCTGTCAATGTAACTTCACTTGGAATTACAGAAACTCCGTTTAAACTATCGTTATCGAAAATTGTTAACACACCAGCTGCTCCGTCTTTTCCATTTATTCCGGTTGCAGAATCATCATTAGCTACAATTGGTGCAGCCTCAACTTCTACCGTTACAACAGCCGTTTCACAGTTGGCTGGATTTAAATTCTCACAAATTGAATATGTCAATTCATAAGTCCCAGCTGGTGTGTTCGGATTTACATCTACACTTCCGTCGGCATTTAAAACCAAGTTTGGATTCCCGATTGTTTCGGTTAATGTAACTTCACTTGGAATTACAGCAACTCCGTTTAATGAGTCGTTATCGAAAATTGTTAACACACCAGCTGCTCCGTCTTTTCCATTTATTCTGGTTGCAGAATCATCATTAGCTACAATTGGTGCAGCCTCAACTTCTACCGTTACAACAGCCGTTTCACAGTTTGTCGGGTTTAAGTTCTCACAAATCGAATATGTCAACTCATAAGTTCCAGCAGGTGTGTTTGGATTTACATCTACACTTCCATCGGCATTTAAAACTAAGTTTGGATTTGAAACGGTTTCGGTCAACATCACTTCACTTGGAATTACAGAAACTCCGTTTAATGAGTCGTTATCGAAAACTGTTAATATTCCAGTTGCTCCGTCCTTACCGTTTATTCCATTAATAGTGTCGTTTAAAGCAATTAATTCTAAAGTACATGAAGATGAATTAGTCGAATCGGTTACAGAGGGCAATAGTGTAGAAACATAAGTTAATCCAGAAACCAATCCATTATTTAATACTTCAGACTCAGCTAATGTCAATGGATCTCCATTTCCATATTGTCCACCATCATTTCCGTCTGCATTTATTGCATTGTATGCTTCATTCGCATCAGAACACCCATCGTTATCCGAATCTAAATTGATATAATTTGGAGATGTTGTTTCAATAGAATTTACAATGGCTAAACCACTACCTGCCGATGAAGGAATACCATTATTATTTGAAGAATTTCCATCTGCATCGTCGGCTAATCCATCATTATTTATATCGGTTCCGTTATTTTCTATTACATCAGAAATACCATCATTATCTGAATCTAAATCCAGGTGGTTTGGAATTCCATCGGAATCATTATCACAAACCTTTTGGTCTAAAGAAATGTCATCTATTGCTAGATCGTTTCCACCACCACCTGGTCCGTTGTTGGTTAAAACAAGTTGTAATTCCTCATTTTGTCCAGCATTTGTTATTAAAGTGAATTTATTCCAGATTGAATTACTTATAGGATTCGTAGTTGAAGATGTTAAAACATTTCCGTCCATTTCTTCAATGGCATAGGTAATATCTGGTCGGATATTACAGCTTGGACAAACATCTCTTACCCAAAATGATAATTCTACATCTACATTTTTTAATAGACCTGTTAAACTTCTTCTGTAAAATTCTCCTTGTGTTAATGAAGCATTTACAACCAACATTTTTCCATTAACATCTCCAGAAGTGTGATCTTCAAATTGTTGCCAAGGTGAATAATCTGCAGCAGCACTTGGAATAGATACAATAGAGTATTTTCCGTCTACTGTATTTCCTGATGATGCAAAAGTATAAGCACTTCCAATGTATTGGGTTTGTGTTCTTCCAACTCCAGTTCCAAAATCGTCAAAGAAAGAACCTAAAGAAAAATTTGGATTATCACATATCGAAGTCTCAACAGAATTTAAAATTCCATCATTATCCGAATCATCATCACAAACATCATTAATTCCATCATTATCGGTATCTACACCTTCGTCTGTACAAACATCTATTGCTTCAATTACTTGAACAACAACGACTGCTTCTTCGCAATTATTTGGATTTGCATTCTCACAAATAGAGTAGGTCATTTCATGATTACCTGCTGGGGTATTTGCATTGATGTTTATGCTTCCGTCCGTGTTTAAAACTAAATTTGGGTTGGATGAAATTTCTGTTAGGGTAATTTCACTTATTTGAACAAGCCCACCATTTAAAGTATCATTCGAGAGAACATTAATAAGATTTAAAATTTGATTTTCACCATTTATTCCAAAAACAGAATCGTTTAAAGCAACTATTGGATCCACACAAATGGATAGAGCCAATGTATCTTCAACAGGCGAATAATTTTCAATCTCATAACTTGCAGATACAACTGTTCCATTAGAATTAATTTCATTTTCTGAAATTAGTAAAGGATCTCCAGAACCATATTGTTCTCCATCTCCGCCATCGGCATTTGTATTTCCATAGGCTTCATTTGCATCCGAACAACCATCGTTATCCGAATCGGTATTGATATAGTTGTGTGGTGTATTCTGAATGGTATTTGTTAATGTTAATCCATTTCCAGCACTAGAAGGAATTCCATTATCATTGGAAGAATTTCCATCTGTATCATCTGCCATACCATCATTATCGCTATCTGTACCCTGATTTTCGGTTACATCGTAAATTCCGTCATTATCAGAATCTAAATCTTCTCTGTTCGGAATACCATCATTATCGGCATCACAAAGCAACCAAATACCAAATGCAAAAGCTTGACGACCACCTGCATGTAATTCAATATCAAAAACACTTGCATTTTTAGAATAATAAATAGAGTTTCCTCCAGATCCTTCTGTATCTTGAGCTTCAATTGTTGAGGTACCTTCACCTATCCAAACTCCACCAGAATTTATTTCTTCAACCAATTTCCAGTCTGATCCATTGGTTGTAATTCTGTACATTTCGTTTGCAGCATTGGTAGATTCGGCATCTAAAGCCAATAAATCTAAAGGAAAAGCTTGTCCGTTTTTTACACCAGTAAAAGTTACAGTTAAGGATAAGTTTTGTCCGTTTTGACCGTAAAATGCTTCATTGGCACCTGGTGTATTATATAATTGCTGAAGATAAGCACCAGGCCAAGTTAACATATCAGTAGGTACATAAGACCCCCCATTTACAACATTCGAAAAAGTAGCTGTAATAGTTAATCCATCCGATAAATTAAAAATTTGTTGATCTCCACTGTGTAAACCATCAGCAAAATCTGAAGATGTCCAATTGAAAAAGTAAATTTCTTCTTGATGAACTCCAGAACCTGTATTTGAATTTGCCACCGAAGGCATTGAGCAATATCCTTCAATTTCATCTAAGATTCCATCATTATCCGAATCTTCATCACATAAATTGTTTAAACCATCATTATCTGTATCTATTCCCGCAGGATCTAAACATGGATCGATAGCACAGGTTGCATTGTTTAAGGAATCGACAACAGAATTTAGTGAAGTAGTTGTATAATTAGCTGCAACAACTTTACCTAAATTATCTACTTCGTTATTCGCAAATGTTAAAGGACTACCATTTCCATATTCTCCACCATCATTTCCATCGGCAGAATCCGAATTATAAGCTTCATTGGCATCCGAACAACCGTCATTGTCACTGTCTAAATCTAAATGATTAGGAATACCATCGTTATCGCTATCAATAGAAACATATAAGTTTTGAGATGGGTTTTGGAAATTCAAAAAGTCGCATGGTTCAAAACTTAAAGCAAAAAGTCTATAACCAGAAAGATTACTTGGTGATTCGTTAGCGTATTGAACACCTATTTTAAACGTAAAACTATTTTTGTTTTCGAAATTTACAGAAGCCAAAACATCGGTAGCTGTTAATGAAACACCACTATAAGATTGGTTGTGACCTAATATTTTTAAAGCACCATTATTTTCTTGAACCGTAAGGTTTGTATTAACCTCCGTAGAATAATTTGAATAGTTTGTAAACTCGTAATATTCAACATAAGAAGAAGATCCATCAATATCAACAAGATTTACAATCATCTCATCAATATTAACAGGTGTTGAAGTTCCTGAATACACAAAATCAACTTTAAATTCTATAAACTTTGTGTTTCTGTAAATAATCGGTTTCCAATAGTTTTGATGATTGGCATTATCATCTAAATTCTCTAATCCAAATTGTGAATTAGAAGGATCATTTGCATCTTGATTTAAAATGGTAACTAATCCATCGACTCCAGATTTTACATTTGGAAAACGATATACGGCACCAGTGTTTAAATCGGCACCAGAAATCAGATTGGAATTATTAAAAGAATAATTATCAATATCGTTGCAGCTTAATGGTTTTCCCAAAGCTTGTTCTAAAGAATCCAATATTCCGTCGTTGTCATCATCTAAATCTATATGATCTACAATTCCATCTTCATCTGTATCTATCGGAAGATCACAATCGCTATCTTGAAGATTGGCATTTTGACTTTGCCCGATAGATTGTCCGTTATTACTCATTGTAGGTAATCCAATATTTCCACCAGTGGTAGCAACAGTATTTCCTAAAAATCTTGTTTCAGTTCCTGAGTAAATAGACTCAGTAGAGTTTTCTAAATCAGTAAAGGAAATGGTTTGTCCACCTTCTAAAGCATCTGGGCAACCATCGTTATCTGTATCTAAATCTAAATAATCTAAAGTTAAATCATTGTCAATATCCGAAACACAAAAAGAAGGAGTAATTAATCTTAAAGTACCTCCGTTATTGTAGTTTGTAATAACTTTTACACGCTTAATTTTTTGAGTAAAATATAGTTTAATAGACCCTAAATGATCTGTAGAACTATCGTTTCCGTTTACATTATTACTTGGTGGATTAGAAAAAGTATTTCCGTTTCTATTGATTTGAGACCCGTAATATAAGTAAGCTGCCTGATTTAGATTTAAAGGTGTATTCGAACCTTCGGCATAAACTTCAATAGAAAGTTCTTCTTCTTCATCAAAATCGGTAATTTTAAAACTAAGTTCATCTACAGCATTAGAAAACTCGAATTGTAAATATTCGTTGCTACTAATATTTTTCATTCGGATCGATTCACCATTGTTTCCTGCTAAATAGGCATAAAAACTGGTGTTATCGTTTGTTGTATAGGTAACTTCTGTACCATTCAATTGGAAATTATCATTGGTTTGGATATAATCTCCTTCTCCAATGGTTTCAAAGATTCTTAAATCGGTACATCCTTCATTAATATCTCGAATTCCATCGTTGTCATCATCTAAATCGAAATAATTTGATACGCCATCTCCATCGGAATCGATGAGATTGGAAGTTATGGTTTGTCCAAAAAGAGAATTGGAACTAAAACAAAGACTGAGTGTAAGAAAAACATATTTCCAGAATATGCTTTTAAGGGAAGTTAATAAGTGTCTCATAGTGGGTAGTTTTTGTATCTGCAGAAGAGATATATCTATCTCTATCTCCATAACAAAATTCTAAATTCCCATTACGAAATTTCTCTGGTCAAATATCTAATTTGTGAATTCGGGGTTAACCCTTATAATGGATCAAATTGAAATTCTGGGGTGTGGAAAAAATAATGTCCAAGTGAAACGCCGAGTATATTCACCTCGGCGTTTCACTTGGATATTATTTTTTCCTTGATTTCTTATATTTAAAGTTACTAACTTAATTCCTTATAATTGAACATCAATAGTTACAGTTGTCCCTTCTTGACTTGTGTCAATATCCAAAACAGCATTTAAATAAAGTACTCGAGATTTAATATTACTCATGCCTATACCCGAAACGGAATTATCTTCAGATATTCCAATGCCGTCATCTTCTACCATTATATTCATAGCATCGTCATATACATGAATTTCTACTAAACAATATGAAGCTTGGGCGTGTTTGTGTATATTATTTATGAGCTCTTGTATGATTCTGTAAATTGCGGTTTCTTGATTTGAATTTAGAACGTCTTCGGCACCGAAATATTGGTAATTAATTTCTAAATCTTTATTTGACCTTCGATTACAATATTTCCACAACGCTTTATTCAATTTCATATCCATGAGAATAGGAGGCGCTAAATCATGAGAAATACTTCTAACTTGGTCAATCGTTTGGTCGATCAAATTGATGGAGTCTTGTAGTTCATCTTGTTTGTTTTGGCTCAATTCATATTTCGTAAATGCATCAATTTTATATTTCACAGCTGATAAATCTCCAGATATTCCGTCGTGTAAATCTTGAGCAATACGTTTTCTTTCTTTTTCTTCACCTTCGATAAGTGCATTTAACTGAATTACTTTATTTTTGATATTAAGTTTTTCAATTTCCTTGTTTTTAAGGGCTTGTCGGTATTTGGATAGCAGTAAAATAATTACAATTAATAGAAGCAAAGAAATACTAAATATAGAAAGGTAAATTTTACTTTTTTGATGTTTAAGCATCGTATTTTCCTGTTCCTTTATGGTAAGTTTTTGCTTTGCTAATTCTTGATTTTTACGTTCACTCTGATATTTTTCTGTAATGTTGGCAACTTCTTTTAGTTTATTAATATGTATGATACTATCATTATTATTGATGTAAAAATTAGAATAAAAATATGCTTTTTTATAGTCTAAATTCTTTGAGTAAATTTCCGATAATTTTTTAGAAAGACGAACTTGCTCTAAATCCAAATTCAGTTCTTCTGCCTTATTAAAAGACATTAAATAATACTTTTCGGCATTTAATAAATCTTGTTTGTTTTTATAGACATCTCCAAACGTATCGTAGATAATTTGTAACATTTTTTTACTAGGAGACCTTTTGTTTATGTTAAAAGCTTTATTTACCGATTCTAAAGCTTGATCATATTCATTTATCTCTAACAAAAACTTTGCATAAGTGTCATAAAAAATAACGGAGGTATTATCATCATTATACTCCTTAACTATGGGTTCTAAGTTCTTAATATGTTCATAACGGTTCTTGTTTTCGGTTTCTTCATATAACATCGTATTTAAATACACAATAAAATTTGTATCGTTAATTTCTGTGGCAATACTTAATGCTTCATTTAAAAACTCTATGTTTTTGTTTGCGTTGCCAAGACGGCTGAATTGATATGCAATGGCTTGATATATGGTAATTAAATCTAATTTATGACTTGGTTTCGTGGCGTATTCTATGGATTCAAGTAATAATTCAATTGAATTTAAATACTGATTATTAAGGGTATAATATAATGATTTACCATAATAGTTTTTAATTATTAAAGTGGTGTCGGGTATTTCTTTTGCTAAGTTGAAACTATTTACAAAATATGTGTTTGCTAAATCTCTATTTTGATTAATATAGTGCAATCTACCTAACCAATATCCAGCTTCAGATTGGGCTCGTTTATTTTTAAACAAAATAGACTCTGCCAGAACCTCATTAAATTGAATAATTAATGAATCTGCCTCTTTAAATCTTTCCTTACTGGCAATTTCAACCAATTCATCTAATCTTTGCTCTAATTCTATTGAGGTAGAACCAAAAGATTGAAATGAAAAAAGAAAGAAAAATAAGACTGAAATCCAAAATGTTTTAAACATATAAAAATGTGTTGTATCAAGATAAACCAAAGGAATGTACTTGAATCAAATTCTATTAATACCCATCGTTTTGAACCATTAATTTATTTGATTCCATTTCGGATTGAGGTATTGGAGCGATCAATTTAGGGTCCGAATATAATAAATCTCCAACATTTTGATGTCTTCGTTTTAAATCATGAATCAGGAGACCTTCAAAACCTAGTTCTCTTTGTCTTTCTTGCAAAATAAAATTAATATTTGGTATTGAACCACCAAAACTTGCTCCTGCACGATTGTATAATTTCAATAGATCATTTTCGGGTGTATCACCAATGTGACTTCCAAGTTCAAAATTACATTCTAACCTAATTAAATACATTTCGGCCAAACGAAAAAGACCTATTGTTCCAAATGTCTTTTGATATTTGAGAGATAATTTGTTGCCATTTACCTCAGTAAAAAATTGAGATCGTTCATCTTCAATAACATTTAACCAAACAGAAAAATAGCTAGAGTCTATTAAAAGTGAACTTGTTCCGCCAAACTGGCTTGATGAATAGTAATTATTTAATAAGTTAACAATTTGCGTTGATGAATTGGCAGGATAAATAACAAACACATCTTCTTGTGTTGGTTGCAATTGATTAAAACATAATTGATATTCTGAGTTTAATGCATGCCCACTTTCTGTAATAACTTTATCGGCTTCGTTTAGTGCATTATTATAGTCTCCCATTTGTAAGAACACTCTTGCCTTTAGAAATTTCACAGTGTATTTATCGGCATAATCAATGGTATTATCTTCAAGTAAAATTTCAGCTGAATTTAAATCTTCAATAATTTGGCTATAAACTTCCTCTACGGTATTTCGGGCCTTATTTAAGTTAACATCTGCATAATTTAAAATACCTGTTAATCTGAGTGGTACTCCTAGTGCAGACTGATTACCGTTTAACGAATAATTTTCGGCGTATATTTTTATTAAATCAAAATATAGTAAACCTCGAATAAATTTAGCTTCACCTTCTATACGATTTCTCTCTTGTTCTGAACTTTTTATTACATGTAAATGATCTAAAATGATATTACATTGATTTATGATGCTATAGGCTCCAGTCCAATGTCTCGTAATAATCTCATTGTCGGTAAGCATATTTTTTTCCAATACCTGGCGAAATGCGGATTGAGTTCCATTCCATTTTATTTGAGTGGTGGTACCTAACAAATCCGACATAATTTGACTTCCACCACCGAAATTATCAATTTTTCCGAGCTGATTATATAGGCCAATGAGTAATTGGTTTATATTTTCTTCGGAATTAATAACCGTTTCTAAGTTAACTTCATTATCAGGCGTGCTATCCAATTCAGAATGACAACTTGATAGACTGGTTAAGGCGAATAAGGTAAATGCTATATATAGAATTTTCATTGTAATGTTTAAAAGTTTACGTTAACACCTATAGAATATATTCGGGCCGCAGGTGCTGTATAAAACACTTCTCCGGGTCTATCCGAATCAACTTTGGTTTCTGGATCGTATCCATTATAATTTGTCCAGGTTAATAAGTTCATTCCACTTAAATAAACTCTTATACCTTCAATTTTAAGTTTTTTGAGTTTTGATTTAGGAAAAGTATAGCCAAAGGTTAAATATTTTAATCGAATAAAGTCCGACTTTTCGAGGTACCTTGTAGAATGACTAGTACCATTTCCTCCAAATAATCTGGCCTCTGGAATATCTGTAATATCACCAGGGTTTTTCCAACTATTCAGTTGATCTGTGGTTTGATTGTCAAAATAATCGGCATTGGCCGACATATACTGTCCAGCATTATTATAGGTACTTGCTCCATATTCAGCTTGGATGTTTATATTCAAATCGAAATTTTTATACTTAAACGTATTTGATAAATTGGCTACCCATTTTGGAAATGGATTTCCAGCAATAACTTTTTGAGCTTTATTCGGATCATTGGTTTTTGTACGATTTAAACTTCCATCTTCATTTTTTGAATTCAAATAATATAAAGCATCTCCATTATCTGGATTAACACCTGCATACTCTATTAAGTAGAAGCTATGAACAGACTCACCTTCCCTTAATATGGTTCTTCCATTTATAACGTCGTTACCATTTGGTAAGGCTTGAATTTCATTTATGTTCTGACCAAGATTGAATTGGCTATTCCACTCAAAATTAGGTTTAATTATATTTTTAGAGGCAATAGAAAATTCCATTCCTTTATTCAAAAGTTCACCTCCATTAACAAGTATTTTAGATTGGCCTGAACTCGCCGGAAGAGCTTGTTCAAACAATAAATCATGAGTCATTTTATGATAATAATTTACTTTACCTTCAATTCTATTTTTGAAAAGGCCAAAATCAAGACCAAAATCAAATTGATCAGTATATTCCCAAGATAGATCATCGTTCCCAACTTGGGCAGTTTGTAAACCAGATTGAGTGTTGTTAACAACAGTTGAATACAATGTTTTTGATGCAAAATTTGAAATTGAAGAATTTCCTACTCTTCCGTAACTTAACCTTGGTTTTAGGAATGATATATTTTTATTTTTCGATAGGAAATTCTCTTCTGTCAAAATCCAACCTGCAGAGAAAGATCCAAAGGCTCCGAATTTATTATTGTCTCCAAATCGAGAAGATCCATCATATCGAAAACTACCATTAAAAAGATATTTTTGTTTTATAGAATAATTTAGTCTAGTGAAATATGAAATAAAAACGGCTTCACTTCCTGTTTTAGAAACGTTAATAAATCTTGTTGCATCGTTAATATTATGAAAACCATCCGATAAATATTCAATACCAGTACGTTGATTGTTATTCCCTTCCGATTTATTAAACTCCATCCCGGTGATCAAATTTATTGAATGATCTTTTTTAAACTTAGGTTTTAAAGTGAAATAATTCGTGAATGTAACATCTTTATAATCATCAATGGCTTCAAATGCTTCACCATTTGTTGATTGAAGAGGTGATTTCCAAGTCAGAAATGAATATTCTTTTTGCTTAAAAACATCAAAACCCAATTGTGAAGTAAAATTGATTTTTGAATTTATTTTATATTGACCTTTTAAATAGCCTGTGTATCTATTTATTTTCGATTTATAATAGGCATTTTTATTATAGACCAAGAAGTTTGTATAAAGTGTATTTTCATTTAAACTTCCATTGGTTGAATGAACAGGTGAAATGGGAGATTGGGCCACAGCTTGCAAAGGACTTACAAAAATAATGTCCTGACTCAATCGATCTATATTCATACCTGAAGCATTTATTCCTAAATCGAAGGATATTTTTGAGTTAAAAGTATGATTTAGATTTAAACGTGCCGACCATTTATCTAGATCATTTCCCAGTAATATTCCTTCGTTTTTATTGTAAGAAATTCCAGAATAATATTTTGTCTTTTTCGTTCCTCCACTCACATTAAATCCAATATTTCTAGAAGTGGCTGACCTAAAAGCTTCATCTTCCCAAGAATGATTCACGGCATTGTTTCTCCAATCGGTACCGTCAGAAATACGATCAAAAGTAGTCTCTAAAAAGCCGGTTTGATCGCCAGATGGCGAATTTTTGGCTGCTTCTTGAAAATAAGAAACGTATTGCTTCGAATTCATCCATTCTAATCTGTTAGATGCTTCTGATAAACTCGTAGAAGTAGATATAGAGAATTTGGGTTTTCCTAAATATCCTTGTTTAGTTGAAATTAATACGACACCATTCGCACCACGAGAACCATAAATAGCGGCAGAAGAGGCATCTTTAAGAATTTCAATGGATTCAATATCATTGTTAGACAAATAAAGAAGTGGATTGAGTGGAGATCCATTATGAGATAAATCTAAAGAATTTACGATTATTCCATCTACAACATATAGGGGTTCAATACCAGCAGAAATACTGGCTTGACCTCTAATTCTTATATTTACTTCTCCTTCTAATTTTGCTGTGGTGTAATCTACATCTACTCCGACTGCTTGACTTGATAATTTTGATAAAATATTTGACGTCGGAATTTCTCGTAAGGCTTTTCCTTTAATTTTTTCAACATTATCCGTTAAGAATCTTTTATGGTTTTCTCCGTAACCAATTGCTATTACTTCATCTAGTTGGGTGCTTAATAACGCCATTTCAATTTGAAGAGCGGAAGTGTTTTTATCTACTATAATAAATTGAGAAAGATAACTAACATGAGAAAAATGCAACGTATCATTTACTTTTGTGTTTATAGAGAAAAAACCATTTGTATCGGATATGGCACTTGTCTTATTAGCTGTACTGTAAATGAGAACATCACTAACGTATTTTTTGTTATTTTTAATAAAACCTTCTACCCTTTGTTGGGCCTGACTTTGTTGGTTTAGTATGATAAAAAAGATTCCAAAAAATATCTTAGATAAATTTATGAATATTGTTTTCATATTCCGTGTTTTTTAAGGGATTACACAAAATTTATTGTCTCTATTTTAGAGATAAAATTAAATATAAATCAAAATTTGTGATTAAAATACTATTATTTAAAAAATCAGGGTAAACCCGTAATTTTCTGTTTAAGGGATTACATTTATTTGTATTTACAATTATTAAATTATATTGGAGAAGTATTATATGCGATGTACAAGAATGTCTATTGAACATGTTGTTAGATCATTCGAGTAAACGCTTATTATTTTATTGATTTCAATTTATACAGAGAAAACAAAATTATGGCATTGTAACTTCTCTTATTAACTATTTTTATTATGATAAATCTTATTATTGTTGATGATCACATTTTAGTCCAGAATGGAATAAAAAATATGCTCGAAAATGAATCCAACATAAATATCTTAGCTTCTTTTGATCGTGGAAAACCACTGTTGGATTATTTGCAAAATAATTCTGTTGATATTATTTTGCTAGATATTAATCTACCAGATAGTAATGGCCTTCAACTTTGTAAAGAAATAAGGCGAAAATATGAGGATACTCAAATAATTGGGCTAACTAGTTTTAATGAGTCTGATTTTATTAGAACTATGATGAGAAATGGAGCAAAGGGGTATTTATTGAAAAATACTAACCATAAAGAGCTAATTTTGGCTATTAATACGGTTTATAAAGGAGAGGTGTTTTTACCACAAACGTTAAAGGATAAATTGCTAAATGAAGATATGGGAATAAAACAAAGTTCTAATGCTTTTGTACCAAAATTGTCCAGAAGGGAAAAAGAAGTACTAAAACATATTTCAGAAGAGTATACTAATAATGAAATAGGCGAAGCGTTGTTCATTAGTATAAAAACAGTGGAAACCCATAGACGAAATCTTCTTCATAAATTTGATTGTAGAAATACAGCTGGACTCATAAAAAAGGCTATGAGTCTCGGTTTACTATCATAAAATTATACGTTATTAACTTTGAAATATGTCTTTGAAAGCGAAGGTAATGGAAAACCCTTAATTTTTCAATTCAAAAAATACCATTATTAATATTTAATCATAATGCCTTTACTTTGTAGTATACAAAAGAAAGGAAAAAAGTACAAAACTCTTTTTAAACAAAAACAAATCAAACCCAATTATTTGTATTTAAATTATTCATCTTATTAATCTTCCCAATTAGAGATGAATGAAAAATATAAAACCTTTGTTTTATCGCATTTTATTCCCCAATTGAAAAGGCACGACTATATTATAGCGTGTCTTTTTTTTTGTAATGTGAATAGACTTATCCTGAACTCCTTAAAAAAAATGTGTAATTCAGAAAAATTGGTTAGCATCTTTATTATGAGGGGTGAATTACAAAATAGTATTCCAAATTATTTTCATACATATTTTGAAAATCAGGCATTTCTATTGGTGGATTTTTCTTTATAAATCCTTCAAGTGTAGAGATATTCATATTTAATTCAGAATCTACAAAATTGAAAAATAATTCTGGTGAAGTTCCGTAAAAATCACTTGCACCTTTTCCAAATTCCAGAATGATAATAGGTGTATTCTTTTTTATGAAATTTACAGCCCCTTGCAAAACTAAAAGTTCAGCACCTTCAACATCAATTTTTATTAAATCTATAGATTCATTAATGTTCATTTGGTCTAACAAATTACATTGAACATCTATTTTTTCAATTTTAGGATTACTAACTGCATATTCTCTCTTTTTTAATCCACTGTATGCAGGTGCGTTGGTAACATAATTAAAAACGGCTTTTTCGTTTACATTACTCAAGGCTACATTGCTTATTTTTACATTAGCGTGAGATGTATACTTTGCCGTGAGATTATTGTAAAGTGGAGTAATGGGTTCAAAGCCAAAATGCATTCCAGACGGTGAGCACTTTAAGATTTCGTCCATGACTTCGCCTTTGTGACACCCTACATCTATTGTGTTGGAATGTTCCGATAAGTACATTTTAAAAATCTCCGAAGTTAATCGGTCGTATTTAATGTTTTTTGTTAAATCTATTTTAAAGGCAATACAAATGCCTTTAACAATATTTTTTATGCTTTGAATCATGTGTTTTTCTTTTAGAGCATCTCATCTTATGATTTTAGATATTTACTCTGACATATTCTTAACGTTTAAAGTTTATTTTTTTATCATCAAAATAGTTGATGTGAATCCAAATAAGCCCACTTGCTTCACTCTTTAAAGGAGTTGAAATAGAGATTAAAAAACGATAAAGTAAGAATAAGGGCTAAAATTAATCAATTTGCTTAACATTTCTATCCATGACTCAATTTTTCATACTGATACTTGTTATATTGAAACGTTCTATACTTGTATCGAATGATGAAAGGAGAGGAGTTAATGCCTGAAAAGGTAGCACGTGAATTTTTCAACCTAAGAAATTGATAAGTATATATTCTTGTTGATATCTGCGTTTTTATTAAATACAACTAAATTATTATTCCATACTTTTTAATATATTTGGGATACAAAATATTTATTAATGCTATTTTTAGTCCTATTAAATATATCTATTTTCCAAGGAATTGTTTTAAGTATTCTCTTGTTAAGATCTCCCTTATTCAAAAGTAAAACGAATGCGTTTTTAGCCTTTGCCGTGCTTTCTTTGTCATTTTCTTTATTAAATTATGTGTTAGACGAATTTGGTGTTTATGAAACCATACCTGAACTCATATTTATAGACACCTTTGATTCGGCATTAATTTTTCCAATTTTTATTCTTCTTTATATTCTTCATCTGGTTAATCATAAATTTAAGAAGTCTAAATTTCTTTATGCATTGCCCGTACTTTACCTTTTTACATTGATCCTTAATTTTATTACTGAATTTAAACTTGGTGGAGACATTGTTATTTTGATATGTGAAATAGTTAATTTTTTGTTTAGTATTATAGCCTTACCCATAATTTTATTTTACACCTATCAGGTTTCTAAAACTGAACAATCCACCATAAAACAAAGGTGGATAAAACGGCTGTTATTATTTGAGTATTTAGTTTTTGGTTCATGGTTGGTTCTGATGCTTTCTGGATTAATTGTATATAAAGATTTTACAATATTTATGAAAATTGTGGTAGCCATTTCTACCATACTATTGCATTGGTTATGTTATGCAGGCATCTATAAATTTAAAATTGCCAATGATCAGCATGAGATAAAAAAGCTTCTTTTACACAGAAGAAACAGTTTTAATGCCCAAGGGATAAATGTTCACCCGAATGGAAGTTCTAGAGACTCCGAATCGATAATAATTTCCAATAAAACTAAAGTTAATATCGAGGAAAAAAAGAATGGCGAAAATCAAACGTTCACTAAAAATAATCCTTATTTTATTAAATTAGAATTTCTATTTAAAGAAGAACATATATACAGAAACTATACTATAGACAGAAACTCGATAGCGCAAGAATTGAATATTAGTTCGGGATATCTTTCCCAATTAGTAAATGCCATTACTGGCGATAATTTCACAACTTATATTAATAAATATCGGGTTGAAGCCGTTAAAAAAATGATTGTTAATCCTGACTACTCCAACTATAGTCTTTTGGCTATAGGCTTAGAATGTGGTTTTGCTTCTAAATCTACATTTTACAATACCTTTAAAAAAATGACAGGACTTACGCCCAATGCCTACAAAAAACAGCATCAATAAGTCCCGATTTGTTCAAACTTAAGGTTTTGAAACCTTTAAATGCTTCATATTAAATAACATTGCCTTCAAATCAATTTATTTAATATGACAAACCTCAAACATTATTCAATCGGTATAATCAATCTTTTATGTGATGATTGGTTTTCTGGTTTAAACAAAAAACACACAACCATAAAGTCAAATTTAAACCATCTTTTTTACGTGTTTTCAATCATTATTATTAATTCAAAAATATGAAGTTGATAAGAGTTTTTATGCCTTTGTTTCTTGTCATTCATTTAAACGTGATAAGTCAAAACACATCTGAATCATTTCTTCAAAAAACCGAATATAAAATTGGTTATTTTGGAAATATAGCATGGGATAATGGACTGAGTTTAGGAGTTGAATATCCATGGATAATATCTGAAAAAGTAAAAACAAAAAGAGGAAAGAAAAAAACAATTTCCAATGCCTTATTGCTAAATGGGTCATTCGGATATTCTACAAATTTTGAAAACCAAGTTGACCGTGCCTTTTCTACTCAATACGGAATTATTTGGCGACGAACCAACACCAAAGGTAAACAACTGAGTTTAGAATTAAACCCTTTGGGTTATACACGCACCCTTCTTCCCGAAACTTATGAAGTCGTGAACAATCAGGTTAATCGAGTTTCCTTTCCAGGAAGAAATTATTATTCACCTTCTATTGCTTTAGGTATTGGAAAACAAAGAAAAAATAAAATCCGGTCGGGATGGTATTTTAATCTAAGATATACCTTAAGAACGCCCTATAATGCAGGATCTTTACCTCTATTGTCTTTTGAATATGGCTACCGATTAAATTTTAAACCAAAAAAATAATGAAAAATATATTTAGAATCTCAAGGTTATTAATCCTACTGCTTTTTGGCTTGATGGCTTGTACCAAAGAAAGTTCAAATTTAAATGATTTGAACGATACTTTAATGGTAAGACATAAAAAGGCTGATATGCCTGCCTATATCCATGGAAATGGCTCTGAAAAGGTATTCCTCATTATTCTACATGGCGGACCAGGAGGAACAGGCTTGCAATATCGAAATAGTACAATAAAAGAAGAAATAGAAAAGAACAATGCAGTTGTGTATTTTGATCAGCGGGGTTCTGGAAGTGCTCAAGGTAGCTATTCAGAGTCCGATGTAAGTGTTGATTTGATGGCAGAAGATGTTCTAGCTTTAGTAAAAGTATTACAAACCAAATATGGAAATGATTCAAAATTCTTTTTGCTAGGACATAGTTGGGGAGGAACCCTTGGACCAGCTGTTTTATTGAAAAATCAGGATGTATTTTCTGGTTGGATTGATTTGGATGGCGATCATGACCCCAAAGGTTCTTATACTAAAAACAAAGTGGCTTTAGAAAAGATGGCCTTAGAACAAATAGATCAAAACAATAGTATCTCATTTTGGCAAGATGTAATTACATTGGTGAATGGAGTAAGTCCAAATTACAATTCTGACGATTTATTTAAAATGAATAGAAAATCTCATGAATTGGAAAAAACACTGATGGATGATAAAGTGATTAATAAGTCGCAAGCTGGAGATTATACACCACCACTAAATGTATTAACTGCCTTGTGGAACAATAATAAAATTCTTAATATTTTTATAAATAATGGATTTTATGAAAATGTATCTTTTACATCTGAATTAGAAAAAATAAAAATCCCTTCTTTAGTGCTTTGGGGGAAATATGATGTTATTGTTCCATTTGTAGATGCCCAAGAAGCCTACGACCATTTAGGGTCAACAGAAAAAGAACTTTTTATTTTTGAAAAATCGGCCCATAGTCCCAATGACACAGAACCAGAACTTTTTGCTGAAAAAGTCATTGAATTTATAAACCAATATAAATAGAATATTTCTTAATTCGCTAATTCAACAAAATGTCATACGATTTGCCTTTTATTGATGTACAACCAATAAAGATCTTTAAGCCATAAAAATGATTGGTTTAAATATTGAGAAAGCAAAGATGTCAATTTTGCGATCAAAAAAAAACAGTTAAGCATTTGCTTAACTGTTTAATAAAAAGATTGTGATAAGGGGTTCCTTTTTTTTAATATCATTTTTTTTGTAAACTTTAATAAATCCAAGGTTCATGATAAACGAAAGCGCTTTGGTTTAACATTTCGTATTGAATCATTTAAGTTTAATGTGAATATGGAAAAAAAAATGTTCAGAAGGAAAATGTAAAGCCCCAATGTTATGTAATAAATGAAATTTGTGAAGTATGACATGTTAATTAGTACTTTCTTGTCTGTATTTTTTAGAAATTGCATTTTTATTAAAATTAACTCTATTTATAGTTATTGATTTGTTTTACGGTGGTTTAGCATTGGTTTATCACTCCTGAAAATCCGCTAATATTAACTATCTTTACACAATAGTTAACACATGTATGCATATTCTAAAAGCCATTAATAACCATTGGCTCCTCTTACTATTTGCTATTTTTTATAGTTCTAATTCATTTGGAATTGAGAGTTGTCAATTCTCGAAATATCCCGAGTTGGCCAATCAATTTAGCCACTATTGTGATTCTATTGATGCGGATTTCCCCAATCTAAAGGCAAAGACCTTTGAGACAGAATATTTCACGACCTATAATAAATTGTCTCCAGAAGAAGTTCATCATATAAAAATTGAAATAGGAAAAAAGTTGTCAGAAAATCAAAATGTAGAATTCTATGCTTTTGCAAGGGATTTAATAATAAACAACAATCATCCTTATTGTGTACATTTTGAAAAAGTTTTGGAATATTATATTATTCAGGTATTAGTATATGAATATAGTAAAGATCTAACAGAGTTGATTGATTTACTAAATAATAAATACTTGGGGGTTTCAGATTGGATTGCTCAAAAATATTTAGCCAGCGTTTACTATAAACAGGGTGATTATGAAATGGCCATTATTCATTGGAAACTGTCAATCAATCTACATAAACCTAATACTATAAAAAACATTCAAAGAATTTCTTCACTATATAACAATATTGGAGTGTCTTACACTAGAATGGGAGATAATAAAAATGCCAAATTATCCTTTCAAAAAGCCATTCGTTTATGGAATTCCATTGAGCACAAAGATTTAGGTAGTAAGCACTACCAGACTTATTTTTCTATGGTTATGGAAGATAATTTGTTACAATTAGAACCCCAAACTCCGACAAATTTAAAAATAAGATTTCAAAATTATTTGAAGTTATATGAATATGGGAAAATGAAAAATTTACCGGTTTTCGATTACCCGCTTTATACAAACTTAACATCATTGGCCTTTGATTGTGGGGAGTATGAAAAAGGGTATTTTTTCTTTCACAAATTAGATTCAATTGTTAATGAAAAGCCACATCGAGATTTAAATAAATTATTTTCTTTTTATTCTTCAAAAATTAAATATCACTCCTTAAAAGGACAACAGGATGAAGTTTTTAGAACGTTAAATAAATTGGATAGTGTAAAAACTGCAAAATTTGATTGGTACAAGAATATTTTACCCCAAATAGGAAAATTAGATAGCAAATACAGTAATAAACTTTTGGTTCAAACAAAAGAGGCCTTAGTAAAAGAGAGAAATACACGATATTTATTGTTTTCAGCCCTATGTATTCTAATTGTTTTATTTGCCTACACACTCAATGTCAATAAGAAAGAACGAAAAGCTAGAGAACAGATAAATATTCAAAAAGATATTATTGAATTTTCCTTAGAAAAATCAAAAATTCTAATTCGTGAAATCCATCATCGTGTAAAAAACAATTTACAATTTGTTAATTCCATAGTGTACTTGGAATATATAAAAAATCAGAATAAATTTGATGTAAATAGTTTTGAAAGGAAGATCATTTCTTTAGCCCAAGTTCATGATATGTTATATTCCTCTAAAAATATTTCGCAAGTAAATATGAAGGAGTATGTCTGTAAACTTGTAAAAGAAATAAAAATAGCTTCAGCAAATCAATTTGATTTCACCTTAGATTTGAGTGAATTTGTTTTTGGTTCGGATACCGCCATTTCTTTTGGTTTAATGTATCATTCTGGGGGGAAATCCCTCGCCTTTAGGCGACGACTTTAG
>JBMYWP010000062.1:0-24460 GCA_049607525.1 Flavobacteriales bacterium | reverse complement strand
TGGATTTCCACCACCGTTCCCGATAGAGTCTAATGGATTTCCGCCACCGTTTCCGATAGAGTCTAATGGGTTTCCACCACCGTTACCGATAGAGTCTAATGGATTTCCACCACCATTCCCGATAGAGTCTAATGGGTTTCCACCACCGTTACCAATAGAGTCTAATGGATTTCCGCCACCGTTCCCGATAGAGTCTAATGGATTTCCACCACCGTTCCCGATAGAGTCTAATGGATTTCCGCCACCGTTTCCGTCTACTAATACAGAAATACATATTGTATTTGATAAACCATCGCAATTATAAGTTGCACAAATAGAGTTTATTCCGTTTGTAAGGTTTAGTGTTTCTGAGGCTGAGGATATTAAGTTGTTTTCAATGCCATTTACAGACCAACTGATATCAGAATTGATAATAGAAGTTCCATCCGTGGCATCTAGGGTGAAGTCATAAGACATATTCGAAACAGAATATGTTAAGTTTGCAGTGCATGGTTGACTTAACGAATCGATTGGATTTTGACTGTATCCAACCATGGTCATAACCACAGCAAATAAAGGAAGAAAGAGTTGTTTCATAATGAGGTGTTGTTAACATGTTTTCTTAATAGTTCAAAAGTATGTTAAGGTTATTGGTTTGCACTTCCTCAAAAATGAGGATTTGGAAAATAATTATTGTTATAAACCTTTTGTTTTGATATTATTTTGATGAGAGATATATTTTTTATATTTTTGGTTTATAAGTTATTTAAAACTCATTATGAGGTCTTTATTGTCGTTTTTGCTTTCTTTTATTATCGTTTTTTCTCAAATGGGAATTGTTCAGCAAACTCATTTTTGTGGAGGAAAACCTGTTTTAAAAGAATACATTTATTCAAATAAATCACTTAGTTGTTCACCTGAAGGTAAGTTATCTTCAAATACCTGTTCAAATTCAAACCATTTTTTATCAAAAAAACCGTGCTGTGTAAATTCTAATTTAGAATTATCAATAACAGATAAGTTTCAAAAAAAGAATAAATATAAGTTAGATGTTGGTATTCCAGTATTAGAATATCAAATGTATAAGATTAATAAAGAGTTTGAATATTTAAACTTTGAGCTTGATTTTCTAAATGTGTTTATTAAAGATATCCCCATTTGGAATCAGTCTTTTTTAATTTAGAAGTCATAAACTTCCGAAAGCTCAAAATTAAATGAGAAATAATTTAAAAAAAAACACACAACATATGAAAAAGACATTATTATCAATCGGATTACTTTTTACATCAATATTATTAGCTCAAACAGATGTAAAATTAAATATAGAGCATGTGTATGACAATGCACCATTTTCATTTAACACAACATTATCTAGTCCAACATCTGAGGAATTTGCTATAACAAGATTAGAATACTACATTACTGGAGTTAAACTTACACATGATGGTGGACAAGTAATGGATGTTACAGATGCTGCCATTTTGGTGAATGCAGAAAATAATACTGAAGTGACCTTAGGTAATTTTGCTATTACTAGTTTAGAATCTATTGAATTTGGAATTGGAGTAACATCAGATAAAAATCATCTAGATCCATCAACGTATTCATCAGGACATGCTTTAGCTCCTCAATTGAATTCAATGCATTGGGGATGGTCTTCTGGTTATAGATTTATTGCATATGAAGGCGAATGTGGACCAGGATTAGGATCAATGTATCAGTTCCATGCACTTGGAGATGATAATTTTCATACGCAAACCGTTTCAACCTCGGGAATTGTAAACGGTAGTGAATTAATAATTGCTTTAAAAGCAGATTATTTATCGGCATTAAACAATATTTCGGTGGAAAATGGACCAATAAAACATGGTGAGAATTATGCCGAATGTGTATCTTTAATTGATAACTTTAAGACATCTGTTTTTGCCGAAAATCCAGATTATTCTGTTTCTGTAAATGAATTAGACCAAATTACAGTATCAAACCTATATCCAAATCCAACAAATCAATCAATAAACCTTTCTACATCAGGAGTGTCTTCTAAAGATTTAAATTATAAGATTACAAATGTATTAGGTCATCAGATAGAAGGGGCAACATTTGTTTCAGATCAGCCAATATCGGTAAGTCAGTTAAACAATGGTTTATATTTTATTGAACTTTATGATGGAAACAATCAAGTGAACAGACAATCTTTTATAGTAAATAAATAAGGCGATATATGAAATCAAAATACATATTTAGGGTATTGTTTTCTACAATGCTCGGCCTTATTGTATCCTGTAGTAATGATGATGATTCCAGTAACTCAAAATTGTCGCCAGTTACTTTGGAGTTTGAAGGTTTACCAAATCCAAACCTGCCAGAAGATAATCCACTTACTACAGAAGGTATTGAACTAGGTCGACGCTTGTTTTACGAAAAGGCATTGAGTAAAGACGAGAGTATTTCATGTGCGTCTTGTCACGCTCAGTCAAATGCATTTTCAGATACCAATCAGTTCTCTTCCGGAGTAGGAGGTGCAAAAGGAAAACGACAAGCCATGGCCATTTTTAATATGGCTTGGAACAATAATCAGTTTTTTTGGGATGGTCGTGCAAATCTTTTAAGAGATCAATCCATAATGCCTATTCAAGATCATTTAGAAATGAATGAAACTTTAGAGAATGTCATTTTAAAGTTGAATGATTTACCTGGGTATAAAGATCGTTTTAATTCGGTTTTTGGTACAAGTGAGATAAGTTCACTCAATATTTCGTTGGCATTAGAGCAATTTATGTTGTCTATAGTTTCTAATAATAGTAGATATGATAAGTATAAAAGAGGCGAAATTAGTCTAACAAGTTCTGAAGAACGTGGTCGAAAGTTGTTTTTTGAAGATTATAATAAGTTTTTTCCAGATGCCTCTGGAGCTGATTGTGCCCATTGCCATAGTGGAGCTAATTTCGAAAACAACGAATACATGAACAATGGTTTGGATGCACTAGCGGATCAGACAGATATTGGACGCGAAGGTGTAACATCGGATATTATGGATAAAGCCAAGTTTAAAGTGACTTCTTTGAGAAATATTGAGTTAACTCCACCATATATGCATGATGGAAGACTGAAAACATTGGACGAGGTTATTGAACATTATAATTCTGGAATTCAATTGTCTCCAAGTGTCCATCCGGCATTACGAGACACCGAAGAAAAAGGCTTGTTTTTAGATACTCAAGATAAAAAAGATCTTATCGCTTTTCTAAAAACATTAACGGATAATTCACTAGCAACTAATCCTGCTTATTCAAATCCTTTTTAATATGAATAGAACAATCTCTACTATCATACAATTTCTATGTTTAGGGATTGTTCTTTTTTCTTGTGACTGTAAAGTGAATACACAAGATTATACATTAACCAAAATTCCAGATGGTTTTCCTGAAATAGCCTATCCCACGGATAATAATTTTTCGATTGAAAGATGGACTTTAGGTAAAAAATTATTTTACGATCCAATTCTTTCTATAGATTCTTCGGTTAGTTGTGCCTCTTGCCATAAACAAGAATATGCCTTTGCAGATAATCTACCAAAAACACCTGGGGTATTTGATAGAGCCGGGAAAAGGAATGCACCAACCTTAACGAATGTTGCTTACTTACCTCATGTTCTTTTCGAAGGAAGTGTACCAACATTAGAAATGCAAATTTTGGTTCCAATTCAAGAACATAATGAATTTAACCATAATATTGTAGCCATTTCAAATGCATTAAATGAAGACGAATCTTATGTCGATTTAAGTTTAACAGCGTACAATAGAAAGATTGATCCTTTTGTAATAACCCGTGCAATAAGTAATTTTCAAAGAACCTTAATTTCTGGAAACAGTGCATTTGATAAATATGAATATCAAAACAAACCTACAGCCCTAAATGAAAGTCAAAAAAGAGGACATGCATTATTTTTTAGCAATAAAACCAATTGTTTTGAATGTCATTCAGGACCTTTTTTTACTGATTTTTCCTTCAAAAATAACGGACTAAAATCTGTATATGAAGATGAAGGACGTTATCATTTTACAGGAAAAACGGAAGATTTGAATACGTTTAAAGTGCCTACCTTAAGAAATGTAGAGGTTACCGCACCATATATGCACGATGGTTCTTTTCCGTCGCTAGAGGCAGTTGTGGAACATTATAATTCTGGAGGGTTTAATCATCAAAATAAAAATGAATTTGTTAAGCCGCTTTTACTTTCGGAACAAGAGAAAACAGATTTAATAAATTTTCTTAAAAGTTTAACGGATTGGGAATTTATCCAAAATCCAGTCTTTCAACCTTGAGTTCATAAAAATATTGTATTTTCGGGTAACTTAAACCAAAACGTCCCGTGAAAACATTCTATAAAATAGCTGTTGTTTTTAGCTTCTTTTCTTATTCTTCTTTTGCTCAATCAAATTACAAAAGCGATCTGGTAAAAGTGCAAAAAAAATGTACAGTAAATCCTAGTTTAGTTAAAAACGACTATAATTCTTATATAAAAAACCTCGAAGCACCATCTCCGAGTGGAAATTCTGCTAAAGCCCATTTATTAAGGCAAAAAATAAAATCGAGGAAACAATTTCCAGTTCAAAGCTCAACTTCTATTCAACAAAAGAACACTGTTAGTGAACCAAAATTAGGTAAAGAGTTTGGATTAACTTGGTATACAAAAACCAATAAAAAAAGAATCATTTACGGTGGAACGCCAAATGATAATACTCTTGCTGTGTCTAATGATGGAATCTTACTGGCATCGCTAAACAGTTCAATTTATGCCTATGATCTTAATACAGATACTACCGCTTTTACAAACGGACAATTAAGTTTAAAGGCTATGGCTGGGGAAACATCTTCTGTGGGTTCTCACTTTTTTGATCCTAAATTGATTTACGACGAGAAAGAAGATAAGTTTATTTTGGTTTTCCTAAAAAATACAACGCCAGCAACCAATAAAATTATAGTTTGTTTCTCTACTTCAAGTAATCCCAATGATCCTTGGAACGTTTATGAATTACCAGGGAATCCTTTGGATAATAACCGTTGGACAGATTTTCCGGCCATTTCTCTTTCCGGAAATGATTTGTTTATAACCGGGAATTTAATTGTTCCTGATGTAAGTTGGCAAGTTGGGTTTGATGGTTCCGTGATTTGGCAAATAGATAAATCTTCGGGTTATGAAAATAAATCGGAATTAAACACCAAACTGTTTAAAGACATTACTTACGACGGAAAATACATAAGAAATTTACATGCAGTAAGAGGTGCCGATGGAATAGCCGATAAACAATATTTTTTGTCAAATAGAAATTTCGACATTGAAAACGATACCATTTTTGTTTTAGATGTTGAAGGGAATTTGGCTGAAACAGATCCTCAATTAAGTGTTAATTTTTCAATTTCGAATTTAAAATATGGTGTACCTCCAAACGGAAGACAAGCAGATACGGATACATCGGACCCTACAAATGGTTTACAAACAAATGATGCGCGTGTTTTGGCTGCCATTAAGTTAAATAACACCATTCAATTTGTTTCAAATTCTATTAATCCAGCAACAGGATTGTCTTCTATTTATCATGGTAAAATAAATGATTTAGACAATCTGAATATTACAGCAAATCGAATTACTCATCCAACTTTAGATTTTGGATATCCAAATATTGCTTGGACAGGTAACGAAAACTGTGATGATGAAATGATAATAGCCTTTAACCATACTTCTCCAGTTGAATTCCCTGGAATTTCATGTTTGTATGTCAATAATGACGGCGCTTATTCATCAATTACAACCTTGAAAAAAGGTGAAAATATTGTGGATAAATTAAGTGGAGGATATGAACGATGGGGCGATTATTTTGGATTACAAAGAAAATATAACGAACCTGGAAAAGTCTTTTCATTCGGTTATTTTGCAGATGAATCTAAACGTAATACAGGTTGGGTGAATGAAATTATAAGTCCAGATACTTCAAAAATTAATATTTCTGTAGATTATGAATCTTTAAGTGCGCTTTGTAACCAAACAGCCGAAATAAATGTTTCTGGAGGAATACCACCTTATGCTTTTCAATGGTCAAACGATGCTGAAAATTTTACAAATATTTCAACACCATTGTGTAAAGGTGATTCAGCCATTGTTGATGTTCTCGATTCTAGAGGATGTCATCTACAAAGAACTATATTTGCTCAAGACATCCCAGAAGGTACACCTTCTGGTGTTTTTCCAAACCCTTTTCAATCGGATTTAATTGTTGTGTTTGAACTTTTGGAGAAAACAAAGGTGACAGCAAATATTTATGACCTGAACGGACGTGTTATTTCTGAACTTGTACATCAAACGGCTAAACCGGGAACAAATGAGCTCGTGTTTTCTACTGTGCCACTTTCAACTGGTGTTTATGTGGTGAAAGTATTCGCCGCTGGGAAAGAAATAGTAAGTAAGAAAGTTGTGAAAAATTAAAAACGACGTGAATACCTGATGTTAATTCAGTCATTAATCATTTATTTCAATTAATTTTGGCCAATACAATTTTGCGGAAATATTCAAATATGATCATGTTTGAATTCAAAAACAATAATTACAAGACATGAGTCTATTAAGAGAATTAGATCAAAGAAGTGGATCTAAATGTGAGTTATGTTCTTCAACGGTAGGTTTAGATGCTTATTTAGTACAACCACAAGTCGAAGAAATTGCACAAAATCAAGTGGCAACTTGTTCAACATGCCGCGATCAAATAAATGAAGACATTGAACTAGACGCAAGCCATTGGAGGTGTCTAAACGAAAGCATGTGGAGTGAAGTGCCTGCTGTTCAGGTTATGGCTTACCGCATGTTAAAACGTTTCGAAAATGAAAATTGGTCTCAAGCGCTTTTAGATATGATTTATCTTGAAGAATCTACAATGGAATGGGCTCAATGGAAACCAGCCGAAAAAGTTATTCATAGAGATGTAAACGGTCATATATTGGAGAATGGCGATTCTGTGACTTTAGTTAAAGATTTACAAGTGAAAGGAACAGGAAGTTTTAAAGCAAAGCAAGGAACTCACGTTCGTCGAATTAGACTGGACCCAAATAATGCAACGTATATTGAAGGAAAGGTAGAAGGCCAAGATGTGGTTATTATTACCGACTATGTCAAGAAATCTAAATAATATAAAACGTCCGTAAGGGCGTTTTTTTTTGCTTTAATATTAATTGAAAAGAAAGTCATTCCATTTTTTATTGATTTTGTAAAGCAGAATAATTTTGTGATTTTAGAATATAGAGTGAAATACATATGGTTTTAATGTGTTTTATTATATTAGTGACAAAATTTAGAATAAACAGACAACAACTATGCTATTAAATAAAAGAATTCCTTTAAAATATTTATTTAACAAGATTGGTCCAGATTTGACCATTACTTTTATTGTTATTATTTCGGTGGTTTTGATTGAAGAAACTTTACAATACGATTTATCTTTACCCATTGCTATCCCCGCCTTTCTTGGTACGTCTATTTCTTTGGTGCTTTCTTTTAAACTCAGTCAATCTTATGGACGTTGGTGGGAGGCTCGAAAAATCTGGGGAGCCATTGTGAATGATAGCCGATCTTTGGTATTACAGTCAAAACAATTTATAAAAAGTAATCCAGAATTAGAAAATCAACTGAAATACATTGCTTACAATCAAATTGCATGGTGTTTTACACTCAATAATGCGTTAAGAAAAGAGAAAAATCAGTTGGTATATAATAAATACATTCACCAAAACGATCAGGTGAAAGTAGAAATGGGACTTCATAAACCTTTAAGAATTTCAGATTTATTAAGTCAACATTTTAGAACACTAAAATCTAAAGAGCTATTAAGCGATTACCAACAAATAAAACTACAAAGTACTTTAACCAATTTGGTCGCATCAATGGGTAAGGCCGAACGTATTAAAAATACAGTTTTTCCAATAACTTACAGACTTTTCTTAAGGCTTTTTATTCATATTTTTATTTTTGCCTTGGTTATTGCAATGTCTGATGTCGTTTCTATTTCCAATCATATAAAATGGATTTTCGATTCTATTTTGGTTTTAATTATTATTCTGCCTTTTTTACTATTAGAAAAAACGGCATATCACATTCAAGATCCATTCGAAAATAGACCTATGGATACACCAACTTCGGCAATTTCTAAAACCATAGAACGCAATCTTTTAGAATTGATTGATGAAAAATTGCCAGAACAAGAAGATGAATCCGATCATTATTACGTGTTGTAAAAGAATTTATGATTTTTGGAGTTGGAAATGATCTATTTAAAAAGAAACAACATTTCATGAAAATATTCTGGTATTTTATTTTAATCATTTCTTTATGGTCTTGTTCGCCACAAAAGACAACAGAAAACGAATTGCCAAAAAGAAAAGTAACATTGGTAATTCATGGTGGTGCAGGGAATATTACGAAAGAAAATCTTTCTGAAGAACGTTGGGTGTTATATAAAAAAGGACTTCAGAATGCTTTGAATAAAGGGTATGAGGTTTTAGAAAATGGAGGTTTGGCTATTGATGCTGTTGAAACAGCCATTATTGAAATGGAAAATAATCCTTTATTTAATGCAGGTAAAGGTGCTGTTTATAATACTTATGGTCAGCAAGAAATGGATGCGTCTATTATGGATGGTTCAAATTTAAATTGTGGTGCCGTAGCAGGTGTAAACGGAATTAAAAATCCAATAGCAGCTGCCAAACGTGTTATGACTCAATCTAAGCACGTTATGTTTTCTGGGAATGGAGCCAAATTATTTGCTCAGAAACAAGGTTTAGAAATCGTAGATTCATCATACTTTTATTCTAAACGTAGGTACGATTATTGGAAATCGGTTAAAGAAAAAGAACAATTAGAACTGGACCATAATCAGCTCAGTTTTGAGAACGATCCTAATTACTGGGAACATAAAAAATATGGAACAGTTGGAGCCGTTGCTCTAGATAAAAATGGTAACATAGCGGCCGGAACATCAACAGGAGGTTTAACAAATAAAAAATATGGTCGCATTGGCGATTCTCCTATTATTGGCGCTGGTACATATGCAAACAACAAAACTTGCGGTGTTTCTAGTACAGGAACTGGGGAGTTTTTTATTAGAACCAATGCGGCTTTTCATGTATCGTCATTAGTGGATTATAAAGGCATTTCCATTCAACAAGCTTCAGACGATGTTATCCATAATCACATTGGTAAACTTGGAGGCGATGGAGGAATGATTGTTTTGGACACTTTAGGTCATGTAGCATACAGTTTTAATACTTCTGGAATGTTTCGAGGTTATAAAAACTCCGATGGAGAAGTAAAGATTGAAGCTTTTAAGAACTAATTCAGGAACTACAACATGGATTCATTAACACAAATAACGTTAGGGGCAGCCGTTGGAGAAGCTGTTTTAGGTAAAAAAGTGGGAAACAAAGCCTTGTTTTGGGGAGCTGTTGCTGGTACAATTCCAGATTTAGATGTGTTGACAAAATATTTTGTCGATGATCCCATTCGAGCCATAGAATTGCACAGAGGGTTTTCTCACTCCATCTTGTTTTGTGTCCTTTTTGCACCAATTTTCGGGTTTTTAATTCATAAGATTAATCGAGAAAGTAATACAACTTGGAAAAACTGGGCGTGGTTAATGTTTTGGGGTTTGGTTACACATCCCATTCTCGATTCGTTTACCACTTGGGGTACACAATTCTTTTGGCCCTTGGAATGGCGCATTGCTTTCAAAAATATTTTTGTAATAGATCCACTATATACTTTACCGTATTTAATTTTTCTTCCTATGCTTATGCGCCTTAAAAAGGCTAATCCCAAAAGACAGTTTTACAATAAAATGGCTTTAGGATTAAGTAGTTTATATATGGTTTTTAGTTTGGGAATGAAATTTTACACTTATCAAATATTCGAGGAGGCACTTGTAAAGCAAAATATTGATTTTTTAGATATTGAAACAAAACCTAGTCCGTTTAACACTTTTTTATGGACAGCCAATGTAAGAACCGAACAACAAATATTTATTGGTTATTATTCTGTTTTTGATGAAAATGAAGAAATCGATTTTCAAGGACATGATATTAATGAAAATTTAATAGAACATATTAAAAGTGAGAAAATTGTTCAACGATTGAAACATATTTCAAAAGACTGGTATACCATTCAAAATAAGGGAAATGTGTTGTTTTTTAATGATTTGAGGTTTGGACAGATGGGAATAAATTCTAAGGAAGCTAAATTTGCCTTTTCCTATCAACTTGTTCAAGAAAACGGTACTTGGAAAGCCATTGAAAATAAAAAAAGACCCGATCAAATTAAACCATTGCTAATTGGTTTATGGAACCGAATAAAAGGCGAATAGTTTTAGGTTAATGATTGAATTCTCCAATGAGAATATTGTAAATTAGCGGATCTAAAATAGAAATCCGATATGTTTTATACAATTTCCTATACAAATGCCCATCGTCATTTTTTAACGATCAACATTCAGCTATCTAACCTAACCAAAAACGAAGTTGAGTTGCAATTGCCATCGTGGAGACCAGGCCGATACGAATTGGGGAATTTTGCCAAAAACATAAGAGATTTTCAGGTTGTCGATGAAGAAAATAATCCATTACCATTCAAGAAAAAATCGAAAGACCTTTGGGTTGTTTCGAATATAAAGGGACAATCTGTTTCGGTAACATATTTGTATTATGCCAATGAAGTAAATGCAGGTTCCTGTTTTGTAGATGATCACTTGTTTTATGTGAATCCGATTCAATGTTGCATGTATCAAATGGGTAAAGAAAATGATGCATTAGAATTGAAATTGGAGTATCCTAAACAGTATAACATCAGTTTACCAGAATACTTAAAAAAGAACAATAATTATTTATTTCAAAATTTTGATCAGCTTGTAGAAACGCCATTTTTAGCCTCAGAAGGTCTTAAAAAAATAAGTTATTCTATAGATGGATTTGATGCTGTTTTTAATATTTGGTTTGAAGGTGTTCAAGACATTCCTACAGAAAAAATACTAAAGGATTTTAAAGCATTTACAAAAAAACAATTGGAGTATTTTGGATCTTTACCAGTAAAAGAATACGATTTTATTTTTCTAATTACGCCATTTAAATCTTACCATGGTGTAGAGCACACGGCAAGTACAATTATTACCCTAGGGCCAGATAAAGATTTATTTGAACCTGAAATGTATAGGGAGTTTTTGCATATCTCATCTCACGAATTATATCATACTTGGAACATAAAGGCCATTAGGCCAGATGTGATGAAACCTTATAATTTATCTCAAGAAAATTACTCAAAACTTGGTTTTTGGTACGAAGGATTAACCACTTTAATGGGTGATTTGATTTTATGGGAGTCTAAAGTGTTTTCGGATGAAGAATGGAACAATTGCCTGAATAAATACTTAAAAGTACATTACTTTAACCACGGCCATAACCATTTATCTGTTGCCGATTCAAGTTTTGATACTTGGTTAGATGGGTATCAGATTGGAATACCAAATCGAAAAGTTTCCATATATCAAGATGGGGCATTGTGTATGCTTATGATTCATGCGGCTATTTTAGAACATACGGCAGGAAATCAAAGTTTACATACCGTGATGAAAGATCTTTATTCTAACCTAGATGTGTTACAAAACGGATTTTCTGAGCAGTTTTTATTAGAAACACTTATAAACGCGGGTGGTGAAAAAGTTTCTGAGATTATTAAAAATTATGTGTACGGTACAGAAGATTACACATTGGGTATTCTAGAGGCTTGCGATTATTTTGGTTGGACATTTATTTTGGACGACAACGAAGATGTGATTACAGGTATTTTAGGCGTTCAGACCGTTAAACAGAAAGAAGGATTAAAAATAGTAAAAGCCATTGAAGGTGGATTGGCAGATGAAAATAAAATGGCTGTAGGAGATGTGATTACCAAAATAAATGGAAAATCTTCTCAAGAAAACTTCGATAATTGCTCATCGCCACTTACTGTTGAATTTAAAAGTAAATACAAAACAGAAACCGTTGAAATTACTTTCGATTTAGAATATATTTCGGGCTATAAAATTTACAAAATAAATTGTATTGCCGATTAATCAGCAATTCAATTTACATCATCATTAACAAAATAATAAAACGCATTTCCAATTTCTGTAAAACACTATGATTGTAACAAAACTTCAATTAAACCAATTTAAAAACTACGAGGATAGAAGTTTCGAATTTTCGAACAAGATCAATTGTTTTGTTGGTAAAAACGGAATAGGAAAAACCAATGTGTTGGAAGCCATACATTATTTAGCGCTTACAAAAGGGTTTGGAAGCAGTTTGGATAAACACAATATTCAGTTTAATAAGGACTATTTTATTTTGGAAGCCGTAATAAACAACGGTACCGAATTAGATAAGGTTTCTTGTATAGTAAATACAGGGCGTAAAAAGAAAATCAAGAAAAATGAGGCCGAGGTTTCAAAAATTGCCGATTACATTGGGTATTTACCTTTGGTTATGATTTCGCCTTACGACAGAGATTTAATTACCGAAAGTGCCGATTCGCGTCGAAAATATATTGATGCCATATTATCACAGGTCAATAAAGCTTATTTAAACACATTAATCGCCTACAATAAAACTCTTCAACAACGAAATGCATTATTAAAGTACTTTGCAAAAAATCAATGTTATGATAGAAATCAGCTAGAGGTTTACAATGTGCAATTAAGTGAATATGCTCAATATATTTTTCATCATAGAAAAGCCTATGTCGAGGAAATAAAAAATCGTTTTAAAGAACAATATAAATATATTTCTAACGCTTCGGAAGAGGTGGATATGACTTATAAAAGTCAGCTTTTTAATGGAGAATTAGCTGTGTTGTTAGATCAAAATGTCGATAAGGATCGTCTATTGCAACACACCAGTACTGGAATTCATAGAGATGATTTGGTTTTTACTATTAATGGAAATCCAATAAAACGTTTTGGTTCTCAAGGCCAACAAAAAAGTTTACTGATTGCTTTAAAATTGGCACAATATGATTATCTAAAAAATGTGAATAAAACAAAACCTATTTTGCTTTTGGATGATGTTTTTGATAAATTAGATGAATATAGAGTTAAGGCCATTATCGATTTAGTGAATTCAGATTATTTTGGTCAGATTTTTGTTACAGACACCCACAAAGATCGTATTGAGAATTTATTATCTCAACTCAAAGTAGAGTCTAACCTTGTTGAATTATCATGAAAAAGCAAAAACCACGATTTGGGCGTTCTAACGGAATAGGATCTGTTCTGGAAGAAATGTATAAACGTTACGGTTGGGACGAGAAGAGTCTTGGTACGAGAGCTTCTTCGGCATGGGATGTGGTTGCCGGACAAAAGTTAGCATCTAACACCGAACGTGTGTTTATAAAAAGTGGTGTTTTGTATGTAGTCATTAAATCTCCAGCCATTCGTTTTAATATGCGCGGTCATTTAGACGATCTTTTAATAAAAATAAATACGTATCTTGAAACGGATTCAATTAAAGAAATTAGACTTATTTAAATGTACAAAATCATACTCTCTCTTTGTTTTTTATCACTTTCTATTCAACTGTTTTCACAAGACAAAACATATGGCAATAGAAATATGGTAGAACAGAATGTTTTTATTCCTAACTTTCATAGAATTGAAGCTTTTGGTGAATTCAATATCGTTTTAAGACAAGATTCTGTACCTTCATTAAAGGTTGTAACCGATGAAAATCATGTGTCAGATATCGAAATAAAATCGGTAGCAGATAAGTTAGTGATTAAAGATTTGAACCAAGTAGAAGGGAGTTCTTGTCACCTATATCTACATTATAACATGTTAAAAAGTGTTGAGCTTTTTGGATTAGTCCATTTGGAGAATGAATTACTTTGTACTTTTGACACGTTATCTGTAAAGTTGAATGGAGGTTCGTCCATGAATATGTTGGTGGAGACAAAAAAAATAATTGCCCATCAATCAACAAATTCTAAACTCACCCTCTCTGGTCATAGTAACCATGCCAATTATACACTAAATCAGAACTCTAGTCTAAACACAAAAAAGTTAGATTGTTTAAATACGTACATAGAGACCTTTGATAATAGTAATGCAGAAATGCTGGCGAATTTCAACTTTATAGGGTTTTTAAATGATTTGTCTAAGCTAAAAGTGTACGGTAAATCAACAGATATAAATGTGAATGTGGCAGATTTAAGTCTGTACACAAAACTATAAACTTTATCCTTTCAATGAAAAATACTTTTTTCATAGGCTTCTTGGCCATTATGCAAATATTTTGGAGCTGTGATACACCTTCGACTCATAATCAGGTATCTCACCATTCCAATACATCGAGTGTTAAGGCACTTTCTAAAAAATGGCATGCTATTTTAAAGATATCTCCAACAGAATCTATTCCTTTTGTTTTTGAGATAAATAACAACAATACAGTTTCTTTAATAAACGGAAAAGAAAAAATTGAAGGTGGAACCATAGATCAACATGGCGATCATTTTATGATTGAATTACCGTCTTTTAATTCTTATTTTGATTTGACAAAATCTGGAGAAATGTTAAAAGGTAAATGGGTTGTTCGAAATAAAAATGGGTATTTTGTAGATGTAGAAGCTAAACCATATTCGGGATATAGAGTTTTTGAAAAACCTGAAGCCAAAGTAAATTTTGATGGATTGTGGAATGTGCATTTAAACGACAAAAATAATACGCACATTGTTGGAAAGTTTTCACAAGTAAGAAACCATGTAGAAGGTACGTTTTTATCTAATACTGGTGATTATAGATTTTTAGAAGGTCAAGTGAATGCCGATTCTATGATTTTAAGCTCTTTTGTAGGTTCTCACTCATATATGGTGAAGGCAAAAATTGTGGACGATTCAATCTTTGGACAGTTTTATTCTTCTAAACATTACAAAGTAGATTTTAAAGGTGTAAAAACCGATGAAATTAAAATGAAAGATCCATATGGGATGACTTATTTAACAAAAAAAATAGATTCGCTTGTTGTAAATTTAGAAGATATAAAAGGAAAGAAAACACCAGTTAATTTTAGTCAGTATCACGATGAGGTGGTTTTAATTCAAATAATGGGATCTTGGTGTGCAAATTGTTACGACGAAGCTTTGTTTTTTAAAGAATTACACGAGAAATATCATTCAAAAGGATTACGAATTCTTGGATTGAGTTATGAATCTAGTCGTTCTAAAGAAGAGGCCATGAAGTCCTTAAATAAGTTTATTTCTTCAAATCATATTCCTTACAACATTCGTTATGCCGGTCCGGCAAAAAAGTCAACAACTTCAGAACAGTGGAATATGTTTAATAAAATATCTTCTTATCCAACAAGTATTTTGCTAAACAAAAAAGGAGAAGTTGTTCAAATACATACAGGTTTTAATGGCCCAAGTACTGGTGATTTATACACAAACTACACTGCAAAAATGACACAAACAATAGAATCTTTATTGAAAGAATAAGTCATTTTTTTTATATGGATTAATTGAGTGGATTTAGGATAAGTTTAAAACGATATTTTTAATGATACTGTATTCAATTTTTGGATTGGATGGACTTTCATTTAATTGAAATGGTTTTCGAAGCAAACCTTTAGTGAAATGAGGAAGTTGAGAACTTGTTTGAAAATCACCTCACTGAACTTAAGGTATGCAATGGAAGGGATTTTGTTTAAATGTTAGTCTTGATTTTTTTTTAATTGTTTTTTTATCAAGAAAAAAATAATGTCAAAGTGAAACGCCGAAGTAAATTAGATCCTCCCTGTTCATTTTACCATTTCCCCCTTGTATTTCGTCTTAATTCTAGTATATCAATAAAAAGAGCTTAGGAAAATTCTAAGCTCTTTTTTTTATTAAAACAATTTCGAGTTATTTAGAAATCTGATAACTGTATAAAGTTCCATCGCTACCTCCAACAAAAAGTTTTACATACGTTTTGTTATTCATATCAGTAAGCAAAGCCGATGTAGAACCATAAATTGGGAAATCCTTTAAAGGTTTCAATTCAGCATCAAAAACATAGACTTTTTCTTTATTATTGTCAACCAAGCAAGTCATGTTATTTTTTTTGTCTCTATTTAAAAACACTTCCGAATTATCTATGTCAAAGTCATAAGAAAATTCGTCGTCTGTAGTTTGTAAAATAATCTCGTCTTTCAGTATAAAGGTTTTATTTTGCGATGTACACAACATAGATAGAATATTCCCTTTTATTCCTGGTTTAGAATTTAATTCCCCTTCATTAGAAATGTAAAATTCATCATTACTTTCTGCAATTATTCCGAGGTGAAATCCATTTTCATGATTTACTCGAAATAAATTGGATTGATGATGTGGCGTTTGTGGTATTGCCTTTTTTACTCTCAATTCACCATTCCTTTTTAACATCAATATTTCATTTTGTTCGTTGAGTACAGAAATGTAATCTTTACCATCATACATATCATGTCGAGGTTGTCTTATTACGGAAATATCCTGGTTGTAAGATTTCCAGCCCGTAACCAAATTCCCTTTCTGATCATACATGGCCAAATGTTGCTCGCAAGGCACCAATAAACGAAAGGTCTTATTGTTTTCATAATCAAAAACAGCCATTTCTGCACTTGAAGGCGATGGTAACGCAATAGGGTATCCATCTACAAGGTCTCCATTTCTATCTAAAAGTAAAATTTCGGTTTTGGTTTGAACCAGCATTTGATATCTGTTGTTTTTGTAAATATCGATTTGCTTTATGTCTCCAATAATTTTACCTGTCAATTGCTTTTTCCAGATGACTTTTCCTAAATCCGAAATCAAATACAAAATATGTCCGTGATCTTGAATCGCTATTTCGTAAGTTTTATCCACATGATTCCAAAGTTTAACAGGTTTGCTGCTAAAACCATTTTCCAATTCTATCGACCAATCCGATTTCATATTTGGAGCTTTCCATTTTTTCTTTGGATTTTTACTTACAAGATTAATTTGGAAATAGTCATCTTCAATTTTTACCTGCGCAAAAACTTTCCCTAAATTTAATAAGCCTTTACCAACTTCTTTTTGTTGATCAATATTCTTTTTTCGTGCCATTTGCGCTGGATATTTTTCTAAAGCATCTTCAGAAATGTACATCAAAACATTAGATCGAGAAGATAATTCGTCTTTTAGGTTGTTAAAAGCGTCTTGATGATCTAGTGTATTTTCGCTTTTATAATCGTTTATAATAGACTTTAAATTGCTTAATGAATTTGCGAAAATGGCATAATCATCAATAATAATACACTTTGGATCTAAAAATGGCTTAAAGAAATCGCCTAAAATAAAATTTAAAATTTCGGCATTTGGAAGTTTTCGAAATTCAAAAGATCTGTAATTCGGAAGGTCAGAAACCTTTAGAAAACGTTTGGCATCATCAACATCTGCTAATTTAATGACTCCAATGGCGTTTTTGGATTCAATTTCGGAACCACACATGGCATATGTGTATTCATCGCCCAATGTTTTTAAGAAATCCTCTACATTGAACGGACTGTTTTTCTTATATTTTTTCCAATCTTCTAATCGTTGTTCATGTTCTAATGTTTTTAAACGAGAAGACATGTATTGATCGAAACTCGGGAATAATTTTGAAAGGAAAAAGTTGGTGTTCGATGGCAGATATTCAAATACATCTGTTTTCTTACCATTGGTACCAAACATCAATTTATGCAACCTATTGTTATCTTTGGCTGTACAAATTCCACTCATCAAAATTCTATCGTTGTCAATATTTACATCTAAGGCCAGCCATTCGTTAATGGAATGAAGAAAAGATTTTGATGTATTGTATGTCATACCAAAAAGCGCCATCAATTCTTTGGTTTGAATGTAAATATTCAATAATTCTGAACGATCTGCCGACTTAAAAGCATTTTGAAAATGTTCATCCGAAGGTAGATCCGTTTTGGCGGCATGTTGCCTAATGGCATCTTTTACCAATATATCTTCATTACTAAGAATAAAAAATTGTTCTATTTGCACAAAAGACAACTCTGGAGATGATAAATGATAAATCGTTTGATTTTCATAAGCTTCCTTTCTAAATTTAGAATCGTCAAAGGCCTTTTTTATCGATTTTAAAGCATCTTGTCTTATGTCATCAATAATAAAAAGATGTCCAAAATCTGTAGATCCCGTTGTGTGTAAAGACAAACTGTATCCTTTGTCCATCCAAACCGAAGCTCCATTATTTTTTAGAGTATTGTTGAGGTTGTTTATGGATTGAAAGAGGGTGTTAAATTCATTCGATTCTGTGAAAAGTTTACTGAACTCTACTTCTTGAATCACTTCATAGGTTTTTCTTAAATCGCGACCTTCAATAATTATGGCAGCGTTTTTAGGAATAACTTGTATGTTTTCTGTTTTAGAAAACTCTTTGTCTCCAGAACATGAGTTTAGTAAAACAATAAATAATATGGAGAAAATATAAAGAAAAATGCGTTTCATGAGACTATAAATCTGGCTTTGTTTATTTTTTGAGCAAAGTGAAAGATTGGCGATGGTATTTACAAGATCCATGTTTTTCTATTGCCTCTCTATGTTTTTTGGTTGGATATCCTTTGTTTTTTTTCCAATCGTACATAGGGAATTCTTCATCTAAATTTTGCATGAGAAAATCTCGATGTGTTTTGGCAAAAATGGATGCCGCAGCAATGGATTGATATTTTCCATCGCCTTTAATAATACAATGATGTTCTACGTCATTGTAAGCATTAAAGCGGTTTCCATCAACCAAAATTCTGTCAAATGAATCATTTATGGCATCCAATGCACGGTGCATGGCCAAAAAAGATGCATTTAAGATATTTATCTCATCAATTTCTTTTTCGCTCACAACCCCAATTCCATAACTAACTTTTGCTTTTATCAATTGTTGCCTCAATATTAGTCTCTTTTTCTCAGAAATCTTTTTAGAATCGTTTAGTAGCTCTAAATTTAAGTCTGTTGGTAAAATGACAGCTGCAGCTACAACTGGACCTGATAAACAGCCTCTTCCAGCTTCATCACATCCAACTTCAATTCCGTTTTTTATATAAAATGATTTTAACATAAAATTGTTTCTATTTCTTTGTTTATTTTAAGAGCAACTTCTTTCCAATTAAAACGTGATGCATTGGTAAATCCTTTTGCTATGAGGTCGTCTCTTTGGGTTTTGTGTTGTACTGTTTTCATGGCTTCCACAATTTCGAACACATTTACTGGTGTTACAAACAAAGCGCCATTTCCTGCAATTTCGGGCATACAACTTACGTTGGATGTAATTACAGGGCAACCGCTTTTTTGGGCTTCTATGATGGGTAATCCGAAACCTTCAAACAAAGAGGTATATAATAATGCCTGGGCATGATTGAAATACAAACAGACTTCTTCGTCAGATTTTCGTCCTAAAAAGACTACGTCAGATTGGTGTTCCATGTGTTGTAATGTGTTTTCCATTTCTGAATTCCAAAGCATTTTTTCTCCAATAAATATCAAACGATCCAACGTTTTGGATTGCGATTTGTAAACATCAAATGCTTTTAAAATATTCACTATGTTTTTTCGTGGATTTATTGCTCCAAACACTAAGAAAAATGGATAATTAACGGGTGATTTATCATTCTTTTTACCAAAGGTATGGTTTACACCATTGTAACATACGTCTATTTTACTTGGATATACACCTAATGTTTTGGAAATATCTGAAGCGCAAAATTGAGAAACGGTAAATACTTTTTCCGATTTCTGGATATATCTACCAACCCTTTTTCGAATGTAATTTCCTTGCCAACCAGGAACCAATTCAGGATTGTGAACAAAGTTGATGTCGTGTACAACCGAAATTTGAGGTATTTTCATGGTTAAGGAAACATACATTTCGGGCGAGAAAAACACATCAATCTTATGTTTTTTACAATATAAAGGAATCATAACGTCAAACCAAAGAGACCAAAGAATTGGGTGTCTGGCAGGAGGTGATACAACAATAGGAATCACATTTTTTTCGAAGATAAATTCAGGCGAAAAAGGTCTGTCAAAAAAGAAATAGAAGGTGTCATGAGGTCTAAGTAAGACCAACTCCTTCACGCTCTCTTCTATAAAACGCCCAATGCCTTCTGTTTTATCTTTTAACAGTAAACGTGTATTAATTCCTATATTCATGCAACAAAAATAGCACTTTTGTTGCGCATTAAATACGAATTTCTTTTTTTTGGCGTTTCATTTATGTAAAGCTAACCATTAGCCATTTTATGCAGAAGAAATTTATTACAAACTTATTCTTCTTATTAACCCTAAACTTTTTAATAAAACCGTTTTACATCTTAGGAATTGACGCGGAAATAATTAATCGTGTAGGGGAGGATACCTATGGGCTGTATTTTAGTTTGTTTAATTTTTCATTTTTGTTTTCAATATTTCTAGATTTAGGAATTAATAGTTTCAACACGAAGAATATTGCTCAAAATGAAAATCTCTTTTCCAAGTATTTTTCCAATCTTCTAAGTTTAAAACTTGTATTGTTTGTTGTTTATATTTTATTGACAGCTGTGGCAGGTTTTGTTTGGGGTTATAGCATGGAAGCTTTGAAAATACTTTCCTTACTGGCCGTAAACCAAGGAATAGCTGCGGTTACTCTCTATTTGAGGTCTAATTTAGGTGGCTCTCAAATGTTTATGAAAGATAGTGTTATATCTGTACTCGATCGTTTTTTAATGATTATTATTTGTTCTACTTTACTTTGGGGGAATATTACAGATAAACCTTTCCAAATAGAATGGTACATTTATGCACAAACAGTGTCTTATTCTGTGACTTTATTGTTCGCTTTGTATTGGGTTTGGAAAAAATCTTCATACGTTAAGGTTCGTTTAAATCGAGTTTTTTCTTTAGCTATTTTTAAGCAAAGTTTTCCTTATGCCCTTTTGGTTCTACTAATGACTTTTTATTATAGAAGCGATTCGGTGATGTTGGAAAAAATGCTACCAGACGGAAATGCCCAATCTGGTTATTATGCTCAGTCTTATCGATTTTTTGAGGCAGGAAATATGGTAGCTTATCTCTTTTCGGTTCTTCTTTTTCCAATATTTTCTAAAATGATAAAAGAAAAAGAATGTTTAGGAGGCATAGTGAAAATGGCCTTTAAAATTATTTTTTCGGGGGCAATTATAGTCTGTGCATTGTGTTTTCAGTTTGGCGACGAAATTTTAAATTGGCGTTACAATAGTTTGAGTCCTCAATCGGTAGATATGTTTGCAGTGCTTATGACATGTTTTGTTTTTATAAGTACCACTTATGTGTTTGGAACGCTTTTAACAGCGAACGGAAATTTAAAAGTATTAAATATTCTTGCAGGATTTGCAGTTGTGTTGAATATAGGTCTTAATCTGATTTTTATACCTAAATGGCAAGCTTTAGGATCTGCTGTTGCTAGTCTAATTACCCAAGGTTTTGTGTCTATTGTCCAAATTATTATTGTAAAAAAGAAATTCAATTTTAACATAAAACCGATTCTGTATATTCAGTTTATTGTATTTATTCTTGGTGTTTATCTTATTGCAAACTTAAGCGATTATTACATTGCTAATTGGACCATTTCGGCCGGAATTTTCTTTGTATCGACCTTTTTGTTTGCTCTTTCCATAAATATGATTCCTATTAAAAAAATGATTTACGTTTTACGTAATGAATAGTAGTTACCCTAGTTCTTTATGAAGCTTTGGATAAAAAAAATGCCGAATAAATAAATATTCGACATTAAAATTTTGCAGTTCTATTTTAGTAGTATTCCACCACTTCGTTAAAAGGTTTTTTATGAATATCTGGTACGTAAGCTTCTTCGGTTTGGTAGCCTACTGGAAGTAGTAAAAAAGGCACTTCGTTTTTTGGACGATTTAATATTTTGGTCAGAAATTTCATTGGGGTAGGAGTATGAGTTAGAGTGACTAATCCGGCATTGTGAATGGCAGAAATTAGAAATCCACAGGCCAATCCAACCGATTCATTTACATAATATGTATGAATTCTTTCGCCTTCTGTATCTGTATCGTAATTTTTTTTGAACACAATAATTAAATAGGGGGCTGTTTCCAAAAATGGCTTTTCCCAATTCGTTCCAAGAGGCAATAAATCTTTTAACCAACGATCGCTCATACGAGAATCGTAACTTTTCTTTTCTTCTTCTTCGGCAGCAATTCTAATTTCTTTTTTCACTTCGGCGCTAGATACTACACAGAATGTCCAAGGTTGTTTGTTCGCCCCACTTGGTGCTGTAGCCGCAGTTTTTATTACATTATCTATAATTTCTTTATCTACTGGCTTAGATGAGAAATACCTTAAACTTTTTCTTTTTTTCATTAAGGATAAGAAATCTCTACTTCTTTCAAGCATTTCTTCTTCGGTGTAGGTTTCGTGTGTATATTTTAAATGCTTAAACCCATCTATTTCTATATAATCTTTTTGTGCCATGAATTTTTGGTTATTTGTCTTTGTTTGTGAATAAAAATTTCATCTAAAATTAATTTTTTTTTGGAGAACAAAAAAAGGAGATGGTTATGTCCCAATCTCCTTTTATGATAATTTAGGTTAATACTATTGCATTCTTTGGCGTTTAAAGTAAGTCTACATCACCTTTTCCTTCTCGTATTATTTCTGGATACCCTTCTGTAAGATCAACAATTGTTGAACCAACATTACCACCATATCCACCATCAATGACCACATCAACTTCGTTTTGGTATTTTTCAAAAATCAATTCAGGATCAGTTGTATATTCAATAATTTCGTCATCATCTCTTAAAGACGTGGTAACAATTGGCGAACCTAATTCTTTTACAATGGCACGGCAAATGTTGTTGTCGGGTACACGAATTCCGATGGTTTTCTTTTTGGCCTTAAAAATTTTGGGTACCGTATTGTTGGCTTGCAAAATATAGGTAAAAGCACCAGGTAGGGTTCGTTTAAGCAATTTGAAAGTAGAATTGTCTATAGGTCTGCAATAATCTGAAAGGTGACTTAAATCGTGGCAAATAACAGAGAAATTAGCTTTCGCCAGTTTTACCCCTTTAATTTTGGCAACACGTTCTAAGGCTTTTCCATTTTTTATATCGCAACCAATGGCATAAACCGTATCTGTTGGATAAATAATGACAGCACCTTTTCTTAAATGCTCAACTATTTTTCGAATTTCTTTTTCGTTTGGGTTGTCGTTGTATAGTTTTATAAACATTCTATTCTAGTTTTTTTCCATCGGCAATAAACTTTGCCAATCCTATGTCTGTTAATGGATGATTAAGCAACCCTTTAATAGATTTTAAAGGCGAAGTGATTACATCCGATCCAATTTCGGCGCAAGATACAATATGTTCTGTATGGCGAATAGAAGCAGCCAAAATATTTGTTTTAATGTTGTAATTGTCAAAGATTAATCGAATTTGTTTAACCAAGTCAATTCCACGATTCGAAATGTCATCTAAACGGCCTAAAAATGGCGATACATAAGTGGCTCCAGCTTTGGCTGCTAAAAATGCCTGACCCGCCGAAAACACCAAAGTGCAATTGGTAGGAATGTTTTTTGAGGCGAAATAATGAATGGCCTTTATCCCATCTTCGGTCATCGGAATTTTTACAACAATTTGTTTAGGGTTCAAATGATATAATTCTTCCCCTTCCAAAATCATGTCTTCATAAGAAGTCGAAAGGACTTCTGCACTTACGGGTTTTCCTGGGCAAATGTTACAAATGTTTTTGTAATGTTCATGAATATTAGTCTTTCCAGAAATGCCTTCTTTGGCCATTAAAGATGGATTTGTAGTTACCCCATCTAAAATTCCCATTTGTTCGGCTTCTTTAATATCATTTAAATGGGCTGTATCGATAAAAATTTTCATAGTTTTCTATTGTTTTAAAAATTCTAAGATACTAAACTTTTCTAGGTTTATAATACAAAAGGAAGGTAAAGTAGATTGTAATTTTCGTTGAAAATTCAGTTGTTATGTGGGATTGAGAACATCTGTAATAAAAAAAACAATAGATAAATTGCAGAATATCAAATGTGTAATTATTTTGTTGTAAAAAAGTTTATAAAAAGTTTGTGGTTAAAGAAAAACTTGTCCTATATTTGCAACCGCAAGAACGAAATTATGCCGATGTAGCTCAGCTGGCTAGAGCAGCTGATTTGTAATCAGCAGGTCGGGGGTTCGAGTCCCTTCATCGGCTCTTTTGAAATTTTGATTTACTTAAACACAATGGTGGGATACTCAAGCGGCCAACGAGGGCGGACTGTAAATCCGCTGGTTTCACCTTCGCAGGTTCGAATCCTGCTCCCACCACTTTTTAAGTAACTGCGAGAATAGCTCAATTGGTAGAGCGTCAGCCTTCCAAGCTGAGGGTTGC
>JBMYWP010000061.1:0-24857 GCA_049607525.1 Flavobacteriales bacterium | reverse complement strand
TCACCTGATTTTACATGTAATTTACCCATCTTGTTCTTTAATTTTAAAGTACCTCTGGTGCAAGAGAAACAATCTTCATGAATTCTTTATCACGTAACTCACGAGCTACAGGACCGAATACACGAGTACCTCTAATTTCTCCTGCTGTGTTTAATAATACACAAGCATTTTCATTGAATCTGATGTATGAACCATCGGCTCTACGTACTTCTTTCTTAGTACGAACTACTACAGCTCTTGAAACTTGTCCTTTCTTAACACTTCCTGATGGAAGTGCTGATTTTACAGTAACGACAATTTGGTCACCTACTGAAGCGTAACGTCTCTTTGTACCACCTAGTACACGGATAACTAATACTTCTTTGGCTCCTGTGTTGTCTGCTACTCTTAGTCTAGATTCTTGTTGTAACATCTTACTTCGCTCTTTCTAGGATTTCAATCAATCTCCAACGCTTTCTTTTACTTAAAGGACGCGTTTCCATGATGCTTACCGTATCTCCGATATTGCAGTCGTTATTTTCATCGTGAGCAATAAATTTCTTACTCGTCTTAACGAACTTACCGTACATAGGGTGCTTCACTCTTCTTTCGATGTTTACAGTGATCGATTTATTCATCTTATCACTTACAACAACCCCAATTCTTTCTTTTCTTAAATTTCTTTCCATAATACAAAAAAATTTTTACTTCGCAGTTATTGCTGTTAAAATACGAGCAACATCACGTCGTAATTGGCGAATTTCCATTGGGTTTTCTAATGGAGATATAGCGTGAGTTACTTTTAACTGTGCTAACTTCGCTTTACTTTCCACTAATTTTTCATTCAACTGTTCAGTTGAAAGATTTGTTAATTCTGAAAACTTCATGCTTAACGCTTTATGAAATTATTACTATTCTACTATAATTCGTAATCTCTACGAACAACAAACTTAGTAGTAACTGGTAATTTTTGTGCGGCTAGTCTTAACGCTTCTTTTGCGATTTCGAAAGATACTCCTTCTAATTCGAAAAGCATACGTCCAGGACTTACAGGAGCTGCCCAGTATTCTGGAGCACCCTTACCTTTACCCATACGTACTTCTGCTGGTTTCTTTGTGATAGGCTTGTCTGGAAAGATTCTGATCCATAATTGACCTTCACGTTTCATATAACGGGTTGCCGCAATACGAGCTGCCTCGATTTGACGTGCCGTTATCCAACATGTTTGTAGAGATTTAATTCCAAAAGAACCGTAAGCAATTTGGTTACCGCGCTCAGCGTTACCCTTCATACGTCCTTTTTGAACTCTACGGAATTTTGTTCTTTTTGGCTGTAACATAATATTTTACAAGACTTAAGGGAGTCTTTGCAGACTCCTTATTTTCTTTTCTTACGACGTTGATTATTTCCTCCTCTTCCTTTCTTCTGTTTTGCAACAGTTTCAACAGGAGTTAAATCTCTCTTTCCATATACTTCACCTTTACAGATCCATACTTTAATACCTATTAATCCATAAGTTGTTAAAGCTTCTGATAAAGCGTAGTCAATATCTGCACGGAAAGTATGTAATGGAGTTCTTCCTTCACTATACATTTCTGTACGAGCCATTTCAGCACCATTTAAACGTCCAGCAGCTTGTACTTTAATACCTTCTGCTCCCATTCTCATTGCAGCTGCAATAGCCATTTTTATTGCTCTACGGAAAGATACTCTTCCTTCGATTTGACGAGCGATTGAGTTAGCAACAAGTTTAGCATCAAGTTCTGGTCTTCTAATTTCGAAGATATTCACTTGAACTTCTTTACCAGTTAGTTTTTTAAGCTCTTCTTTAAGCTTATCAACTTCTGATCCTTGTTTACCAATAATAATCCCTGGTCTTGCCGAACAAATAGTAATAGTTACTAACTTAAGAGTACGTTCGATGATTACCTTAGATACAGATGCTCTTGCAAGACGAGCAGAAATGTATTTACGGATCTTATTATCTTCTGCTAATCTATCACCGTAATCGTTTCCTCCGTACCATGCTGAGTCCCATCCTCTGATGATCCCAAGTCTATTTCCGATTGGATTCGTTTTTTGTCCCATATTCGTCTAATTATTCTTGAGTTGCTACTACTAATGTAACGTGATTCGAGCGCTTTCTAATTCTGTGCGCACGCCCTTGAGGGGCTGTTTGAAGACGTTTTAACATACGAGCACTGTCTACAGAAATTTCTTTAATGTATAAAGTCTCGTCTTCTAAACGCTTATCTTCATTTTTAGCTTGCCAGTTATCAACTGCTGATAACACCAATTTTCCTAATCTTTCCGAAGCTTCTTTTTTGCTGAATTTTAAAAGACCTAAAGCTTTATTCACTTCTAATCCTCTAATCATATCTGCAACAAGTCTCATTTTTCGTGGAGATGTAGGACAATTGTTTAGCTTAGCTAAAGCAACAGAGCCTTTTGCTTCCTTTCTGGCAGCTGCTCTATCGCTTTTTTTCATTCGTCTATTTTCCTTTACTACTGACATGTTCTGGAAATTAACAATTATCTTCTCTTATCTTTCTTCTTCCCTCCGTGACCTCTATAGGTTCTTGTTGGAGAGAATTCACCTAATTTGTGCCCTACCATGTTTTCTGTTACGAAAACAGGTATGAATTGGCGTCCATTATGAACTGCAATAGTTTGTCCTACGAAGTCTGGTGAAATCATAGATGCTCTAGACCAAGTCTTGATTACATCTTTTCTGTTCGCCTCAACATTCGCTAAAACTTTCTTTTCAAGTTTAAAATGGATATAAGGTCCTTTTTTTAGTGATCGAGCCATAGCTTATTACTTCTTTCTACGTTCAACGATATAACGATTCGAAGCTTTCTTCTTCGATCTCGTCTTATAACCTTTAGCAGGAACTCCGGTTCTAGATCTTGGATGTCCTCCAGAAGATCTACCTTCACCACCACCCATTGGGTGATCGACAGGGTTCATTGCAACACCTCTTGTTCTAGGACGTCTACCTTGCCATCTTGAACGACCAGCTTTACCTGATCTATGAAGTGCATGCTCTGAGTTAGAAACCGTACCAACTGTTGCCAAACAAGTAATAAGAACCATTCTTGTTTCCCCTGAAGGAAGTTTGATGATTGCATATTTACCTTCTCTCGCTACAAGTTGAGCAAATGTTCCAGCACTTCTCGCCATTACAGCTCCTCCACCAGGGTGTAATTCAATGTTATGAATTATTGTACCCAATGGAATCTCCGATAAGAAAAGAGCATTTCCAACTTCTGGAGCTACGCCTTCTCCAGATTTAATTTCTGTCCCAACTTTTAATCCGTTAGGTGCGATGATATAGCGTTTTTCACCATCACTGTACTCTACTAGAGCGATACGTGCAGTACGGTTCGGATCATATTCGATCGTCTTTACCGTAGCAGCCATACCATGCTTTTCTCTCTTAAAGTCAATAATACGGTAACGTTGCTTATGACCACCACCAATGTAGCGCATAGTCATTTTACCAGTGTTGTTACGACCACCTGATTTCTTCTTAGGTGCTAATAAACTTTTCTCTGGTTTTGATGTTGTAATTTCATCAAAAGCACTGATTACCTTAAATCTTTGACCAGGAGTAGTAGGTTTAAACTTTCTTACTGCCATTTTCAGTCTTAAATATTGTAGAAGTCGATACTATCTCCTTCTGCAAGTTTTACAATTGCCTTTTTATAAGAACCGATTTTCCCGATAACCATACCTGCACGTGTATTACGCGCTTTTCGTTTAACGGGTGTGTTCATTGTTCGAACAGATTCAACTGTTACGTTATAAGCTTTTTCAACAGCCGTTTTAACTTGAATCTTATTGGCACCTTTTGCAACAACGAAACCATAGCAGTTATTTACTTCCTCTGCTAGGCTCATTTTTTCTGTGATAATTGGTTTAATTAGAATGCTCATAATTAAAACTAGCTTAATTGATTTTCAATGCTCTTTATCGCCCCTTCAGTCATAATGATCTTTCCTCCATTCATAATAGAGTAAGTATTTAGGTCTGAAGCAAGTGAAACATTCGTCTTTTGAATATTTCGGGCTGACAAATATACGTTTTTATTTTCACTTTCTACTACCAATAGAGATTTTTCATTGGCAACACCAAGATTTACAAGGATTTCCTTGTACTGCTTTGTGTTTGCCTTCTCCATTGAAATTTGATCAATAACAACAATATTGTTTTCAATCGCCTTTGTTGAAAGTGCTGATTTACGTGCTAAAGTTTTTACTTTTTTGTTTAACTTGAAGCTGTAAGATCTTGGTCTTGGTCCGAAAACACGTCCTCCACCTTTAAACAATGGGTTCTTCATAGATCCGGCACGTGCAGTACCTGTTCCCTTTTGTTTTTTAATCTTACGCGTACTTCCAGCTATTTCGGCTCTTTCTTTAGCTTTGTGCGTCCCTTGTCTTTGATTTGCCAAATATTGTTTTACATCTAAATATAAAACGTGGTTGTTTGGCTCAATACCGAAAACAGACTCGTTAAGAGTTACTTTTTTCCCAGTATCTTTTCCGTTGATGTCTAAAACTGCTAATTCCATTACTTCTGAATAGTTAGGTAAGAGTTTTTTGCCCCTGGTACTGAACCTTTAACAACAATTAAATTGTGCTCAGTATCCACTTTAATAACCTGTAGGTTTTGAACCTTAACTTGATCTCCACCCATTCTTCCTGCCATACGCATACCTTTAAATACACGTGCTGGATAAGAAGCTGCACCGATAGAACCTGGAGCTCTTAATCGGTTGTGTTGACCGTGAGTAGCATCACCAACTCCACGGAAATTGTGACGTTTTACTACCCCTTGGAACCCTTTACCTTTAGATGTACCGGTTACATCAACGTATTCACCTTCTTCGAAAAGAGTTACATTAACTTCACCACCTAATGCTAAATCCTCTTCAAAATCTTTGAATTCTTTAACAATGTACTTTGGTGCTACTCCAGCTTTCTTGAAGTGACCAACCATAGGTTTTGTTTCTCTGTGCTCTTTCTTTTCGTCAAAAGCTAATTGAATAGCCTCGTAACCATCTGTTTCGAGGGTTCTAATTTGTGTTACTTGGCAAGGACCTGCTTGAATAACAGTACATGGAATGTTTTTTCCATTCTCGTCAAATAAGCTAGTCATCCCTACCTTTTTTCCAATAATTCCCGGCATTTTTCTGGAATTTTAAAAATTACTTGATTTCTATCAAACTTTTATCTCTACTTCGATACCACTTGGTAACTCTAAACGCATTAAAGCATCTACAGTCTTCGCTGAAGAACTGTAAATATCAATTAATCTCTTGTAATTAGATAATTGAAATTGCTCACGCGACTTTTTGTTAACGTGTGGTGAACGAAGAACAGTATAAATTCTTTTATGTGTAGGTAATGGAATTGGTCCATTAACAACAGCACCTGTAGCTTTTACAGTTTTAACGATTTTCTCAGCTGATTTATCAACTAAGTTATAATCGTAAGATTTAAGCTTTATTCTAATTTTTTGGCTCATCTTATTTAAATTAGGCGTTCTTTACTTTAGCTACGATCTCTTCTTGTACTCCTTTAGGAGCTTGATCGAAGTGAGAAAATTCCATTGTACTTGAAGCTCGTCCTGAACTAATTGTACGTAATGTTGTTACATATCCGAACATTTCTGATAATGGTACTGTTGCTTTAACAACTTTTGCTCCATTTCTATCATCCATTCCAGCTACTTGACCTCTTCGTTTGTTAAGATCTCCAATAACATCACCCATGTTTTCCTCTGGTGTTACAACCTCTAATTTCATTATAGGTTCTAAGATCATTGGCTTACACTTTGGAATTGCCTCTTTAAAAGCCATACGTGCTGCTAATTCAAATGATAATTGATCTGAATCGACTGCGTGGAAAGAACCATCAAATAAAGTTACTTTTAAGCTATCCATTGGGAAACCTGCTAAAGCACCATTACTCATAGATTCTTTGAATCCTTTTTCTACAGAAGGAACAAATTCACGAGGAATTGATCCACCTTTGATCGTATTGATAAACTCTAAACCAGTTTTTTCTTCATCAGTTTGAGGCTCGATAGTAACTTGAATATCTGCAAATTTACCACGACCACCAGACTGCTTCTTATAAACTTCACGGTGAGTAAATGATCCGCGAATAGCTTCTTTGTAAGATACTTGAGGAGCTCCTTCGTTTACTTCAACATTAAATTCACGTCTTAAACGGTCAATTAATACTTCTAAGTGTAGTTCTCCCATTCCTGAAATTACTGTTTGACCAGTATCTTCATTAGATTGAACTGTAAACGTTGGATCTTCTTCAGATAATTTACCAAGACCTACTCCTAGTTTATCCATATCTGCTTTCGTTTTTGGTTCGATAGCAATACCGATAACTGGATCTGGGAAATCCATCTTCTCAAGAACAATTGGGCTATCCATAGCACATAAAGTATCTCCAGTACGGATATCTTTAAAACCAACAGCTGCACCTATATCTCCCGCTTCAATACGATCGATAGAGTTTTGCTTATTAGAGTGCATTTGGAAAATACGCGAAATACGTTCTTTTTTATCTGTACGTGTATTTTTAACATACGATCCTGCATCTAAGACACCTGAATACATACGGAAAAAACATAAACGTCCAACGAAAGGATCTGTAGCAATTTTAAACGCTAAAGCTGCCATTGGATCGCTGTTTGTAGGCTCACGCTTCTCAGTTTCTTCTGTTTTTGGGTTTACACCTTCAATTGCTCCAATATCTAATGGTGAAGGCATAAATTCCATAACAGCATCAAGCATAGTTTGAACACCTTTGTTTTTAAAGGCAGAACCACACATAACTGGGAATACAGACATATTTAATGTTGCAGTACGGATTGCTTTCTCAACCTCTTCAACAGTAATAGATTCTGGATCTTCAAAGAATTTCTCCATTAAAGCATCATCAGATTCAGCTACAGCTTCGATTAAGTTATTTCTCCATTCTTCAACGTCATCAACTAAATCATCAGGAATTGGAACTTCCGTAAAAGTCATTCCTTGATCAGCTTCATTCCATACGATTCCTTTCATTGTGATTAAGTCAACCACACCTTTAAAGTCATCTTCTGCACCAATTGGTACTTGTAATGGAATTGCATTTGCTCCTAAACGCTCTTTGATTTGTTTGATTGTATCAAAGAAATCTGCACCAATACGGTCCATTTTGTTTACGAAACAAATACGTGGTACACCATAACGGTCAGCTTGTCTCCAAACAGTTTCCGATTGTGGTTCAACTCCTGAAGATGCACAGAATAATGCTACAGCACCATCTAATACACGAAGTGAACGCTCAACTTCTACTGTAAAATCAACGTGACCAGGAGTATCAATGATATTCATCTTGAACTCTTCACCTCTATAGTTCCAGTGTGTAGTAGTAGCAGCCGAAGTAATGGTAATACCTCTTTCTTGCTCTTGCTCCATCCAGTCCATAGTTGCTGCACCATCGTGAACCTCACCAATTTTGTGAGTAATCCCTGTGTAATAAAGAATACGCTCTGTAGTTGTTGTTTTACCAGCATCTACGTGTGCCATAATTCCTATGTTACGCGTATATTTTAAATCTCTTTTTGCCATGATGTTATGCGATTAGAATTTGAAGTGTGAGAATGCTTTGTTAGCTTCTGCCATTCTATGAACGTCAGTCTTCTTCTTGATTGTAGCTCCTTCTTCACGGTATGCAGCAAGAATCTCAAATCCTAGACGTTGACTCATAGACTTTTCATTACGCTTTCTAGCGTATCCAATCATCCATTTCATCCCCATTGAGGTCTTCCTGTCAGGACGAATCATCATAGGTACTTGGAAAGTTGCCCCTCCAACACGTCTACTTCTAACTTCTACCTGAGGTGTCACGTTGTTAAGCGCTTTTTTAAACACGTCTAACCCGTTCTCATCTTCACCACTTTTCTCTTCTACTAATGCAATTGCATCATAAAAGATTTTAAATGCAGTACTCTTCTTACCATCTAACATTAAGTTATTCACAAAACGTGTTACCAAAGTATCGTTAAACTTTGGATCTGGCAACAAGACTCTTTTTTTGGCTTTTCCTTTTCTCATTTTTTTACTTTAAAGAAATATTATTTCTTAGGTCTTTTAGCTCCGTACTTAGAACGACGCTGTGTTCTTCCTTCAACTCCTGCAGTATCAAGCGCTCCACGAACGATATGATAACGTACACCAGGTAAATCTTTTACTCTTCCTCCACGTACTAATACGATCGAGTGTTCTTGTAAGTTGTGACCTTCTCCTGGAATGTAAGCATTAACTTCATTTCCATTTGTTAATCTAACACGCGCAACTTTACGCATAGCCGAGTTAGGCTTCTTTGGTGTCGTAGTATATACTCTCGTACATACTCCACGTCGCTGAGGGCAAGAGTTCAAAGCCGCTGATTTTGACTTTGTTACAAACGTCTTACGTCCTTTACGAACCAACTGTTGAATAGTAGGCATTCGTTTCTTTTAGGTTAATTAAACAATTAAGCATACCGCCCCTTCAATTAAAAGGGTCTGCAAATGTACAAAATAAATCCGGTTTTTTACATTTCTAAATGATTATTTTTCAAGAAATTAAAAAGATTGACATTTAGCCAAATTATATCTTTAAATTCAACAAGATTTATTTAATATATATGGTGGATTATGAGCAAACAACTAAAATTTTTAAAAGTATTTTAGATCATTTTGGGAATTTGGAGCATCTACTTCGGGATTTCACATAAGATAATTTATACCGATTCGTCTGTTTTGAGATTCTTTTGGTTTCCCGAACATGCTTTAAACAACCGAATTATTTTTGGAATAATTTATTTAATTATAGGAATACAAATTTCAAAAACACATCCAATACCCGCTCTTCAAAGGGTTTTATTTTATCAAATCATTACATTAAAAATTGGACTGATACTATATCTCAATTACCATGAGTATAATGAATGGACATTAGATTGGACATATGTTTTCAATATAGACCTTTTGATTATTTTTCCTACCTCATTCTATTTAATTAAGAAATATGATCATCAAACAATAATACAGACACTTTTTCAAAAAAAAATTATCGCAAAACATAAATTCAAAGTACTCAGCCTACTCATACTTGAAGTAATAATATTTCTTGGGTTGAACTATTTCACTGAATATCTTCATAGTAATTTATAGTTACAAAATAAACAAAATACTCGTCATTCATATGTCTTTCAGAAACACCCATTAACCTTTTCTTGATCAAAATTCTGTATATTGCAAATACAATAACTCACCACAATAATACATAACAATAATAAATATCTAGAATTATGAAAAACGTATTAAACTTAATTTTCTTTTTAGCTTGCCTTCCTTTATTTTCACAAGAATATGGAGAACTTGGATCAACATGGTATTATAAAGGGTATTACTCAGCTGCAACACCTAGCTACAATGAATTTTTAAAAGTAAAGAGTACAAAAGACACCACAATCAATATAAATACTTATCACAAATTAGAAAGACAAATTAGCATAAACACTGGAATTATAGAGCCATTGGAGCCTGTATACATCCGCAACTCAAATGATACGACTTTTTTGGTACGATACTGAATATAACAAAGACAGCGTATTCCTCGTTTTCAACTTAAAAACAGGTGACACTATAAACTTTTCTCCAATTTAACGACTATTTCCTGAAGACACCATAACTCAACTCCGAATTTCTATTGTAGACACGGTAACAATTTCGAATCAGATAGTGAAGAGATACAGAGCGCTTCCAGGAACCGCGGAGTATTTTTTTAGCGACGCATATTTTTACGATTATATTGGAGGCATGTCATGGTTTCATCCGAGACCACCCGAAACACTTGATCATTCATATGGTCCGCTTCGCTGTTTTACAAATAGCATTATAGATACCAACAGAACAAATATGCCATGTGATTTTCTACTTACCTCCGAAAATCACATAAATCCCAACAATATTTTAAAAGAGAACGTCATTACAAACACACTTCGATTCAATATTTCCAAAAACGCAATGGATTACAATATACGCATCGCTAATGGCAATGGGAAAATCTATTATTCAGGACGTTTACAAGATAATATTGATACTTACAAGTATCCAGAAGGAATCTATTTTATTAATTTTTCATCTCCAAAAAATAATTTTTCCATAAAGTTTTTAAAGAAACATTAAATTAAACGTTATAATTTAAACCATAAAAAAGCAATCCTCACAGATTGCTTTTTTTTTATTTATTCTCCTAATACTCTTTTTACAAAAGCTTCTTTTGCCTTCTCATCATCTCCATAAAGCCAACGAATCACATTGTCTTCCCAAATGTCTTGGTATTGATTTTCGTCAATAATTTTTCTATCCTTGGCCAAATCTAACAATTTACCAGGATAAGACGATTGAGCATCACTCTCCATCTCTCCTAACGGATAAGGATCATCTAACCCCATAATAACTTGATCACTTCCCTGTCGATCTATCATCAGCTTTAATGAATCAGTATCGTGTACTAGTGTATCAAAATAGATGTTCTTATGCCCAACAGCTTTACGCGGATGGGTTTTACCTTCGAATAAATCTGGGCGACCATCAAATCCTTGAATACGTCTTCCTAGGTTCATTTGAGCCAACTGCCCACCATGTGCAAAACAAGTTCTAATATTCGGATACTTCTCTTGCATACCATTTAAGGTATAAAAATGATAAGCATCACCACATTGAGCTAACATCCAAACCAAATGAAAACGCCAAGCAGTATTCTCTAGCTTAATCATTTTATCTCCATCATAAGGATGAATCTCAATGGCAAGTTTATATTCATTTGCCAATTCAAAGATAGGTGCATTTTCTTCATCAAAAATACAACGCCACTGACCAATTGAATCCATAAAATGGGTTGGTAAACAAAGTACGCTTAACCCTAGTTCTTCAACACAACGTTTAATTTCCCAAAGCGCACCTTGAATAAATCCTGGATGGATAACAAAACCACATGTAAACTTACTTGGGTTATCATGTTGAACTTTTGCGTTGAAATCATTTTGGAAACGCAACGCTTTTTTCATTTGCTCTAAACGAAGTCCGTTTCCATATAATTGAGATAAATTAAGAACAACAGCATGGTCGAGTTTATTTTTCTCCATCCATTCAAGTTTTTCATTCAAGAAAAAACTAGAATCGGTCACTGGACGTTTCCAACCTTTTTGCAACATGTACTTTCGCTCATCATCTATCCAAAAAATTTCTTTCTCTTTCATAAAAGATGGAATATCCTCAGGATATGGAAGTAAATGCGAATGTCCGTTTATTCTTAATTTTCTACTCATTATATATTTTTTTGTTAAAGATATGAATTATGATTTAGCGAGCTTAAATGATGGAATTATTTTTTTTTTGAAAAAAAACAAAATATTGTGTTTACCTTTTATCCAATGTGACACTAAGTAGTGAATTCAATAAAAAATTCATCGAATCAAATAATGATCATATAAAATAGTTGGGGATTAAAAATTTACCTGAAGTCTTTTTGCTGATAGACTTCAGGTTTTTTTTAGAATAAAAAACAAGCTTCAACCAACACCTTACACCTTAGTTTTATGCAAGTTAAATAAAACACATTTGTTTTATAAAAATAATTTAACAAAACCATGTTTACTTTTCAATCAAAAGAACACTAAACATTGAATACGAATAAGAAAATAAAACTTTCTGATAATTTGTTGGATAAAATAATATTGGGGGATAGTATAATTTAAAAAAGCCTGTGTAAGAAATTAACACAGGCTTTTTTTTATAAGATTAAGGATAATACATAAACGATATAAAATAAGAGTAATATACCACCTGCAAACCTAGTTATTTTGTTTTCTCTATTCATCAATATTAAGAACAACAACAGAACCGCACCTCCAAACATCCAAGCCCAATCAAACAATTGATCTACAGATGTCAGTTGAATAGGTTTTATCATAGAGGTTATTCCAATGACCGATGCGATGTTAAAAATATTTGACCCTATTAAATTCCCTACCGATAAATCTTTACGCCCCTTATAAGCTGCCATAAGCGATGCTGTAAGCTCAGGTATGGATGTTCCAAATGCCACCACTGTTAATGAAATAACACGATCAGTTACGCCTAATTGTTTGGCAAATATCTCCACTTGTTCAATTAGTAATTTCGACCCGTACCATAAACCTATAACACCAAGAATAATAAACAATGCAGATTTCCAATTTGGAATGATAGCATCCTCGTCATCATCATTGGCATCTTCAACGTTTAGGCCTTGTTTCTTATCTCGTTTAACCGAAACGATCATTGAATACACATAAGCTAAAAGTCCAACGAAAAGCACAGAACCTTCCCAAAATGCAATTGCATTGTTTGTGTACATAAATAAACCAAACAATACCGAAAAGATTGCCATTACAGCCCAATCAAAACGATAAACACGCTTTTGTACAACTATAGGAAAAATAAGAGCAGTTGGCCCTAAAACTAAGGTGATATTGGCAATATTAGAACCAATTACATTACCCAAAGCAATATCGCTATTTCCTTTTAGTGCCGACATTAAACTCACAAATAGTTCTGGCGCAGATGTAGCAAAAGAAACTACGGTGAGTCCAACAATCATCATGGAAATATTAGATCTCAATGCAATGGAAACGGCACCTTTCACTAAATAGTCTCCAGCAACAATAAGTATTACTATAGATAATGCTATTAATAGAAATGGAATCACTTTTCTCTAGATATGGTGTTATTAACTCTTTTAAATTCTTCTTCTACTTTTAGTTTAATGTCAGAAACTTCGTCTTGCGCACTTTTTATTTGCTTATGAAATGTTTCTTTTGTGTCATCAATATCGAGCCCTCCTTTACGAATTTCAGACATTACATCTTCTCGAGCATCTTTTACCTTTCGCATCATTTTACCAAAACCACGTGCCAATTCCGGAATTTTATGTGGTCCGAATAAGAGAAGAATAGCTAGAATTACGAGAACGAATTCTTGGGTTCCTAAAAAATTAAAGAGATATGGGAATGAAGTGTACATAAGCAGAATTATACGGTTTGGTCTTTGCTAATTTCTTTTTGATGCTTACGCCAATACCAAACAAATAGCGTAAAAAGAATATATGGAAAAAATAGAATGTATAAAATTCCTGCGTTTAATCCAGATGCTTCTTCTCCACCACCTTCAATATTACTTTCAACAACGGCCTTACACATTGAACAGCCTTGGGCAAATAATTCATTACCAAAGGTCAAAAACAAGACTAATCCGATAAAAATAGATAACGTTTTCATACTTAAAAGTTATAATATGGAGCTAACATTAAATAAACGATAACACCTGTAAAGGTTACATATAACCAAACAGGATAAACAAATCTAACCATTTTTCGGTGCTCTTCAACCCTGTTGTAATATCCTTTTGCAAAAGAAAGCAAAATAAAAGGCAACGAAACTCCAGCCAAAATAACGTGAGTAATAAGAATAAAGTAATATAGTCCTTTACTCCCTCCACCATAAGGCGTACTAGCTTGAAAGAAGTGATAAACCACGTAACTCAACAAAAAAACAATTGAAAGCACCATTGCGAAACTAACCAATCGTTTATGCACTTCGATGTTTTTTTTCTTAACAGCAACTAAGGCTGCAATTAGCAATACAAAACATGTTCCGTTTAAAAAAGCATGAAATAAAGGTAAATACTCCGTAAACACGGGAGGTGTATCAACTTTTGGTATTTCATGTAAAATAACAACCAATAAGGCTACAACACCAGATACAATCCAAATTAACTTTTTGAGTTTGTTAAATTCCATTATTTCTCTTTTAATAGTGTTTTAATATCCTTGTATAATAGTTTTACCTCTTCAATATCGGTTCCGTTATACACAGCTTTTATGTTTCCAAACTCATCTAAACGAGATCTTATGTAACCGTGACGGTCTACCAAAACAAAGTTTTCGGTATGTAGAAATCCTCCTGGAGCCAATTCGCTCTCTTCGGCTTCAGAAAAGTATCCTTTTAATCCTAAACTGTAAATAACATCACGCTCTCCCGTTAGCAAATCCCAGTTAGCAGTGCTTGCGCCCATTCTATCGGCATAGTCTTTTAACACTTCTGGAGTATCGTATTCTGGATTTACAGAATGAGATAAAATTCTGAATCCTTCTTGACCTTGTAACATACGTTGCAATTCAACCATATTCCCAGTCATTGTTTTACAAATAGAAGGACAAGTTGTAAAAAAGAAATCAGCAACATAAACTTGACCCATCAAATCGGTTTGAGTGACAAGCTTGCCATCTTGATTCATCAAAGAAAAGTCAGGCACTTTATGCTTTAGGGTATCTATTTGAAGTTTTCCATCATCATCATAAGATGTTTCTATTTTAACCCCAACATAAGCCAGTTTACTTTTTTTTGGTTGTTCACATGATGTAACAAATAATCCCAAAATACCGAGTAAAAGGAAAATATTATTTCTCATTTTCTTTTTTGTTTTTTAGTTCCCTCTGATATTCTGCAACCAGCAATTTAAGATCCTCCACAATCAGTTTCAAGTCGTATTCTCGTCCGGCATCATAGGCAAAAATGTATTTATTCTCATTTTGCTTATCATACCCTGTACGCATTTGCCAATTCTTATCAAAGATTACAAACTTACGAGAATCTTCTATACCAATGCTTTTAACAGGTTCAATAAATACTTGATTTTTCAAGAAATCGAAATCTGATGTTGACAATTGTACATGAGACCAATTGGTGAACTTTTTATCGATTTTTTCACGAACCTTATTAAAGATTTCAATTCCGTTTTTTGAACGATAAAATGTTAAAAGTTGAACATCAAAACCTCTTACTTTTTCGGCTAATTGAGTCTGCGCCTTGTAAAACAAAGAAGCATCTAGGATATTGGCAGAATCTTTTTCGAAAAACTGAACGGCGTAAATTTTCTTTCCTTCTGTAAGTAAATCTGGAGTTTTACTTTCTTGAAGTTGATTGACTTGAGAGGCCGGCAGATTAAGCTTATAATTTAGCTTATCATCAAACTCTTTCCCGTTTCTATCTACATCGAAATTGTTGTTTACATAAACCACATTCGGTAAATAGATAAAATTGTGTTTACCCATTGTCATTAATAGATAAAACACAGAGGGTAGCACTATTACAACTAATAGTACTACCCTCTTTAATGCTTTGTTATTATTTTCTTGCATTGTTTTATAACGTTTCGTTTACGCGTGCATTAACTCGTAAATGTAACTTGCTTCATTTAACAAGATAAATAATAAGTATGGTACCAAAATAACGATTGGTAATGCTAAAGACCAATTTAAGCTTTTACGTTCGTGACCTAAGTGCATGAACTCAGCTACAATATAGTATGCTTTAAATAAAGTTAAGACAATAAATGTCCATTTTAAGAATGTCCAGTTTATTACGCCTGGGTTTTCAGAATTGTAAATACCCAATCCAACTTCTACAGCTGTAACAACCAATAGAATAAAAAACACGATCCATATTTTTTTAGTAGATCCTTCTGTATGTGCTCCCATTATATTTTTCTTTAAAAAGATTATCTTCTAACGTTCTACTTAAACTAAGTAGAAGAATGTAAATACGAATACCCAAACTAAATCGACAAAGTGCCAATAAAGACCAACTTTTTCAATCATTTCATAATGACCTCTTTTCTCGTAAGTATCTCTAAGAACGTTTACAAAGATAATAACATTAATCATTACTCCAGTAAATACGTGGAATCCGTGGAAACCTGTAATAAAGAAGAAGAAATCTGCAAATAATGGATGACCGTATTCATTTACATGAAGGTTTGCCCCGTAAATATGCTCTGACGAAGCCAATAAAGCTTTAACTTTATCTGGTGCAGAAACTAAAACCTCTTCTCCGATTTTCAGTACATCAGTAGATAAAACACCGTTGTTAATTAAATTAGCTTCAGTGAAGATATTTAAATTCCTTCCTACTATTTCTTCTCCAGCTTTAAATAAATGAGCTACAGAACCATCAGCTAATAAGAAAGATCCATCTGCTGTTCCAAAGATAAAGTGAGACCATTCCCAAGCTTGAGACCCTAAGAAGATAACACCACCTACAATGGTTAAAGCCATCCAAAGAACGACCTTATTTTTCTCCATTCGTTTACCATGATGTACAGCTAGTACCATAGTAACAGAAGACATAATAAGAATAAACGTCATTAAGGCAACGAATAATAGTGGATGATGACCATCTAGACCTGGGAAATGCGTAAACACATCTTCGGCTACTGGCCAGATGTCTCCATATTTAAAACGTGCAAATCCGTAAGCAGCCAAAAATCCGCTGAATGTTAATGCATCGGTTAAGATAAAGAACCACATCATTAATTTTCCGTAGCTCGCATCCATCGGTCTATTACCACCGCCCCAAATACTTGTTTTCACAGTCGCTTGAGTAGACATAAGTAAATTATTGGTTTATAGTTTGTTGAAAATCCTATATTAAAGGACCCTATTTTTCAAACGTCAAAGATAAATATTCTGAGTAATTAACCGACTAATTGTTGTTTTTTGTTAATAAAAATACACTTATTTAGAATGTTTTTAGATAATGAAATATAAATAATTCCAGAATGGTTAAAACCAATCTAAATTTGATTGTGTTTTGAGACATCTCTTCTCACAATAAATGGAGTGTAAATTTGAAGAATTACAGTGTATTGCCCTTAAAATATAAGTTTACTTAAGGCTTTTTAAATCATAATTCTCAAACGATTCTTAACAAATTACCATCGATAGCCAAAACCTAAGTTAAACTGACTTACATTTAAATCTTTGTAAACAGATAGGTTATAGTTAGCAAAAGCGTAAGTGCGTTTAGATATTTTGTGTCTTAACATCAAATAATTCGAAAACCCATAAACAACATCTGTTTTATTTCGGTCAATATCACTCCCATAATTGCTTCTTTCTTTATGTCGAAATACTGAAATTAATCCACTTGCTCCTGCTCCATATTCAAGACTTAAAGATTTAAAAATCGAGTACCTCAAAAACAAGGTTGACTGAACCAAGGTAGAATGTATATTTAAATCGTAATAATAAAAGATGGGAGTATCTTTAAATTTAAAAAAAAATGTAGAATAAATAGCCTCTGTTTTTTTATGATATTGAGACGCATTTAATTTTATACCATATGTAAAATTAAATGCATTCGTTCTGTTGTAGTTTAAACCGATATTTCCGAAAGAGGTGTTTTCTTCTAATGGTGTATTCATGGGGTAACTCAATTCTATTTCGAACCCTGATTTAATATTATTTCTTGATTGAGAAAAGCCATTTAAGGCGATTAAAAAAAGGAAAAGACTGATAAAACATTTCATAATTCTTATTATTTTAAAAAACTAAATATACAAACAATACTGATATCAAACAATTTAACACAAAAAAAAGCCTATTCAAAAATTTGAATAGGCTTTTTAATAAGATCTAAAATTTAATCTTCTATTGTAGCAATACATTTTAGTTCGATACCAATTGGTGTTGGTAAACTTTTTATTTCAATAGTAGTACGACAAGGTTGATTGTCGGCAAAATACTCTGCGTAAATACGGTTATATGTCTTAAAATCGTCTTTCATATTGGTTAGAAATACGGTAACATCAACAATATTCATCCAAGAACTTCCCGAAGCTTCTACAATTGTTCTTATGTTTTTAAACACAGAATGACATTGTTTTTCGATGTCGTAAGATAAAATCTCACCATTTTCATCTAATTCCACTCCTGGAATTACTTTTGTTCCCTTTTCACGAGGTCCAACACCAGAAAGAAACAATAAATTTCCAACTTTTCGCGCATGAGGATATGCTCCTACTGGCTCTGGTGCTTTATCTGCATTATATTTTTTTGAACTCATTTTTTTTTCTTTCTATGTTTATACATCCATTTCTGGAATATCTCCAGACACAACTAACTTTCCTTCTGTTACCGCTTTAATGTCTTCTACAGAAACACCAGGAGCACGCTCTAATAAATGGAATGCGCCATCTTTAATTTCTAGTACTGCCAAGTTAGTAACAACTTTGGTTACGCAGTTTATTCCTGTTAAAGGTAAACTACAAGCTTTTAACAATTTAGATTGACCTTTTTTATTGGCATGCATCATGGCAACAATAATATTCTGAGCAGACGCCACTAAATCCATAGCACCTCCCATTCCTTTTACCATTTTACCAGGAATTTTCCAATTGGCGATATCTCCATTTTCGGCCACTTCCATAGCACCTAAAACAGTTAAATCAACATGTTGTCCTCTAATCATTGCAAAACTCTCTGCCGAACTAAAAATAGAAGAACCATCTAAAGTCGTTATGGTTTGTTTTCCTGCATTTATCATATCGGCATCTACATTGGCTTTGGTAGGAAATGGTCCCATACCTAACAATCCGTTTTCCGATTGTAACACCACATTAATACCTTCAGGAATGTGATTGGCCACCAACGTTGGTATTCCAATTCCTAAATTCACGTAGTATCCATCCTTTAGCTCTCTTGCTATTCGTTTTGCTATTTGATCTTTTGATAACGACATATTCTGTATTTTTTATTTTATAATTTCGGCTTTGGCCTATAAAAATTCATCTCATCTATAAATGACCAAGTGGTTTTTGGTAACATAGATTTTACATTTTTACCTTCGAAAATAGATTTACGAATAAAACTACTCGACAATTGCATTAATGGTGCACTTTCTACAAGCGTTACCGATTTATGATCATCGAATCGACTTGGTTTACCTGTTGTTCTTGGGTAAACATATATATGGTGATGTTCTAAAATTGCTTCATGGTTTTTCCATTTATGGAAACTCACCAGATTATCGCCACCCATAATTAATGAAAATTCGTGTTTAGGGAACTTTTCAGAAATATGAGCCAATGTATCTACGGTGTATGAAGGTTTTTTTAGTCCAAACTCTACGTTACTGGCCTCTAAGTTATCAAAATCTTTCAATGCAAGCTGCACCAATTCCAATCGATGATGATCTGCCAATAATGTTTCCTTCTTTTTAAAAGGATTATGAGGCGTAACCACAAACCATATTTTATCAAGATCTGAAAATTCAACCATATGATGCGCAATAATAAGATGCCCCATATGAATTGGATTAAAAGACCCAAAGTACAATCCGATTTTCATGTTATTTCGATAAAAATTCTTCGATAATGTATTCCGATTTTCTCAAGGCGCGTTCTAAGATATCATTTTCCAAAACCACATCAAATCTGGTGGCGTAGGTCATTTCTTCTTCGGCTTTAGCCAAACGCATTTGTAATTTCTCTTCGGTTTCGGTTTGCCTATTTCTCAAACGGTTTTCCAACTCTTGGATAGATGGAGGCTTAACAAATACCGACAATGCGTTTTCGCCAAACTGTTTCTTAAGGTTAACTCCACCAACAACATCAATATCAAAAACGGCAATACCATTTTTAGACCAAATACGCTCCAATTCCGATTTTAACGTTCCATAGAAATTGTTTTCGTAAACCTCTTCCCATTCCACAAAAGCGTCTTCCTTTATTTTGGCTTTAAATCCGTCCACACCTAAGAAATAATATTCTTTTCCATGTACTTCTTCGCCACGAGGATCTCTACTACAGGCCGAAATAGAAAATTCCATACTCGGATAACATTGCAACAAATGAGATACAATAGTTGATTTACCAGCGCCAGATGGCGCCGAAAATATGATTAACTTACCGTTTTCCATTACAAAATATTAAGCACTTGTTCTTTTACTTTTTCCAGTTCATCTTTCATACGAATAACAAGTCTTTGCATATCCGAATTGTTGGCTTTAGAACCTAAAGTATTTATTTCTCGACCAATTTCTTGACAAACAAATCCAAGTTTTTTACCTTTTGTTGGAGAATCGGCATCCATCACTTCAAAAAAGTATTTACAATTACTAGACAATCTCACTTTTTCTTCGGTAATATCCAATTTTTCAATGTAAAAAATCATTTCTTGCTCAAAACGATCTACATCTATATTTTCTTTAAGTAAGCGCTCTTCTAAATGCGATTGCATGCGCTCCTTAATTTTATCGGTTCTAGGTTTCTCGAAAGGCTCAACTTCTGTAAGTAATTGAACAATATTATTAATATAACCTTTCAATTCTTCTCCAGTTCGCTCCCCTTCTATTCTTCGGTATTCTTCAAGTTCTGCAGCAGCATCATTTATCATTCCCGAAATAAATTCCCACTCATCATTCCCAACTTCTGTTTTATTAGAAATAAGAACTTCTGGTAATTTCATTACAATACCCAAAGCATCTTCTGTATTGTATTGCTTAAGTTGCTCCAAATAATTTGCAACCGCCGTATGATTTATTACAGTATTTGTATCTCCAGAAAGACTCTCCGTTTGGATGGCCAATTCAATTTTACCTCTGTGCAATAATTTTGCGACTTGCGCGCGCATTTTCACTTCAAAACTTTTATAAGCTTGAGGTATTTTTGCGTAAACATCTGTTTGTTTACTATTCAATGTTTTTAATTGAATTTGGATTTTTTTATCTTGAAAAGTCCCTTCGCTTTTTCCAAAGCCCGTCATTGAGTACAACATGGTATACAAATTTAATAGCCCAAAAATACGACTTGTTTAAGGATTATGAAATTAGTTGTTGAATTATCTAAGGAAAGGGTTTCTTTTTTTTGTATATTTACCGAAAATATTAATCATACAATTCAAAACTTCAACACTTTAAATATGATAAAGAAAATAATTCAACAATCAAGACTCGCATTATTCATTGCTCTTATTTTTGCTTTGTTTTCAACTTCGGTTAAGGCCCAGGATTCTTTGAATTTTTTGGTGAAAGATGTGTCTAACCAGAGGTTATTATCAAAAGATTTACTTACATATGATTTAGATAACGATGGAGATAAAGATATTTTAGCAATTAATACAACCATTGCAGGAACTTATTTCGGGAATATAGCTTGGTTCGAAAATATAAATCATGGTGATTATTTCGATTACCATGTCATAGAAGATGGGTTTATTCATGCACATTTTAAAGTTGGTGATTTGGACTTAGATGGTGACGCTGACATCCTTGTGGCATCAGACATTAATGACAAGTTAATTTGGTACAAAAACGATGGAAACCAAAATTTTGACTCAACAACAATTTCAAATACATTTAATGACATTGAAAACATTGTAATAAAGGACTATGATCAAGATGGCGATATGGATATTATTACGCATACCGCAGAGGATTCAAAAGTTTTATGGTTTAACAATGATGGAGGTCAAAACTTCACGATAGAAACCATTGATAGTACAAAAGCATTTAAAAAGATAATAGTAGAAGATTTGAATTTAGATGGACATCTTGATATTATTGGCCTTGCAAATGGACGAGTTGATTGGTATGAAAATGATGGAAGCCAAAATCACACCTACCACAATCTAACAACTTATAATTCCCTTAGTGAATCTCACGATATAATCTTATTCGATTATGACGCTGATGCGGATTTAGATATCCTTAACTGTAGAAATTTTGGTCTATATTGTTTAATAAATGATGGAACAAACAATTTTACAGATTCTTTAATCGGAACAACTGCTCTTAAAACCGCTAAAGTAATTGATTTTGACTTAGATGGTGATATGGATATTTTTGGAAATGCGGTAAATTACGATTTACCCATAGTATACAAACAGGCAAGTCCTCAAATTTATGTTTTAGATAGCTTAAAGGATATAAATAAATCGGCAAAACTTATTGCCTCAGACGACTTGAACAATGACAGTCTTTTGGATGTGGTTTTATTTGAACAATCTAAATGGGAAATAAGAGTTTTCCTATCTGATTCTAATCAAAATTATTTTGGAAGAAATTTATTAGGTTCTGGACAAATAATTAATAATGAATCAACTGTTTTAGACTTTGATTACGATGAAGATTTAGATTACATCACAAGAAACTCAGTTTGGCATGAAAACTTATCAAATGGTAAATTCAACCGTAATATTTTAAACTTTCATGGCGATAATTCCTATAATCAATTGATAACTGATGATATTGATGATGATGGCGATTATGACTTCGTTTCAGTATCAAATGGTACAGGAGAAGTTTATTGGCACGAGCAGGATAGTAATCAAAAATATATTAGTCATCCTATTGTATTTTCAACAACATACTTTAATAGGATAAAAATATTAGACTTTGATCAAGATGGAGATAAAGATTTTATAGGATTTGGAATAACACCAAATAAATTAATATGGCTTAAAAACGATGGCTTTCAAAACTTTACAGAAACAGAAATTATGGATCTGTCTGGATCTTCCCAGTTTGCCATTGTTGATTTAGATTTAGACAATGACTTTGACATCTTAACAACCTTCTCGTCCGCAACAAATGAATTAAGATGGCTAGAAAATGATGGTAATCAAAATTTCACCTTACATATAATTCAAAGTGTTTCTGTAGGATATCGACCACCTATTTCACTTGATTATGATAACGATGGAGATATCGACTTATTCATGAGAAAAGTTGGAGCTGACAATATTACCTTATACGAAAACAATGGAAGCCAAATATTCACGTCATCCGAGATAATTACCAATAATATACCAACAAATATTACATTCGCAGATCTCAATCAAGATAATTATAAAGATTTAATTTATTATACATCTACAAGTACTAATGTAGAAATAAACATACTCATCAACGATAGTATAAATGGATATTCTTCAAATCCAATCACAAAAAATAATTATTTATTATTTATTTCAGGAGATTTTGATAATGATGGTGACGCAGATTTGATTGCAAAAAATCATAATTCACCATATTATGTAACTAGTTTTTTAGAAAATTTACATATCAATAACTACTTACACCTAGAATATGCGCCTTTTATTGATAATAATTCAAATAATGTTTTGGATTCTAATGAATACACCACTGATAATATAGAATTAATTATTCAACCAAATAATATTATTCAAGGATCAGGTGTTATAGAAAATCATTTATACCTAGATATCGCTCAAGACTTTGATATCACTCTGAATTTAGACACCAACCTCTGGATTCCGACTGATTCATTTAACAGACATATTTCGATAGATTCAATACAACCCATAGACAGCACAATTTATATCGGTTATCGAAATAAACACAGTGTATTAACATCAACAGACATCACAGGTCAATGGCCTCGTTGTAATGACACTATTGCTCACCAAATAAAAGTCCGTAATTTAGGAAATATGCTCGACACCGGATATGTTCAGTATAATTTAGATAGTTTATCCGAATTTGTTTCGGCATCTCCTAGTCCCGACAGTGTAAATGGAAACCAATTGTTCTTTGGATTCAATGACTTACAGACGGCCCAAGACAAAATTGTAAATGTAAACATCAAACTGCCTTTGAGCATTGATACTTTAGAACATGAATTGTTTACCAAGGCAGATACTGGACTAAATTTGATAGAATTAATAAACACAAAAGACTTTGAGGAACTTGTAAGATGTAGTTATGATCCTAACGACAAACAAGTCTTTCCTTATTATGGCGATTCTGGATATGTGCTTCCAAACACAAGTTTAGAATATCTTATTCGTTTTCAAAACACGGGTAACGATACTGCATTTATTGTAAATATCTTAGATACTTTAGATACTTCATTAGACCTTTCTTCTTTTGAACTGGTGTCCTATTCGCATCCTATACAATTTACAATTCAACCTGACTCCAGAGAAATTTCATTTTTATTTGAAGACATAAACCTTACGGATACCATTACAGATGAACCAGGATCTCATGGATTTGTGAAATATAGAATAAAAACAGAAGACACCATTGTGGTTAATACCGAAATAACAAACGAAGCTTATATTTATTTCGATGAAAACCCACCAATTATTACAAATTCAACGTCAAACCTAATTTACGATTGTGATAATCTTGGGCAACACATTGCCATAAACAACAATGAATTTTATCTTCTTGCTGGAATACCTCTTCAAGTTGATTTAAATGAATCATTTATTAATTCAGCTCAATGGACTTTAGATGGAACAAATATTTCATCGGATCTAACCTCTTTAACCCAACAGTTAACTACACCAGGCATTCATAATTTAAACATTCGTTTAACCAATGATCTTTGTTCTGTAGATACAACCATTCAAATAAATGTATTTGATAATGTAGGATATGCAGAATTAAACTCTATTTTGAAAGTATACCCTAATCCAGTTAACAATCAACTTTTTATTGAATTTGATCAGTATTATCAAAATATCAATATTGATATCATCAATCAATTAGGACAAAAAATAGATCATTTCAATTTCTCTGATTCTAAAATTATTATTCCGTTTTATTACGAACCCGGAATGTACTTTTTAGAAATTACCAACGATAATCAGCATTTACAAAGAATAAAGGTGGTTAAAAAGTAATTAAAGTACAATAATTGGGTCTTAGAAAACAACTTTCATTAACCTAAATAAAAGAGCCATTCATTCGTTTGAATGGCTCTTTTATTTTTAAATCTTAATCATGATTAAGATTTAAAACTTTACAACATTGTATATTTACAACAATTCCAAGATACACTCCCCTTAATTTATTAAATAAATATTTTCATTATTATGAAAACAAATCTATTTGCCCTAGCACTTCTATTCTACTCTGGAATTGGAATGGCTCAAACTTCCAATCTTCCTCTTTTACACATTAATGCCT
>JBMYWP010000060.1:0-25432 GCA_049607525.1 Flavobacteriales bacterium | reverse complement strand
TGTTTTTCAAGACAGTAAAGGATATATTTGGATTGGAACAGATCGTGGTTTAGTGAAATATGATGGTTATACATTTGAAACATACACAACTCTTGATGGGCTAGCAGATAATGTAATATTAAATGTAACTGAAGACGAAAAAGGAAATATATGGTATGTAGGTTTAAATAATTTTAGTTTAGGATATATTACACCCAAGTCAGAGTTTATAACAAAAGATGTTTACGAATTAATAAGGGGAAATATCAATAATAAAATCAATTCGAAACATAAAATTATAGATACAAAATCTATTCATTTTAATGAGATTGAAGTGAAAAATGATACCGTTCATTTAGTCAATGGAAACTATGGGAGTATTAAAATATATATAAATGATGTTGTAGAATCTACATTTCCATTTTACCCAAATAAAAAGCAATATTTCACAACAATTTTAAATAATAAGCCAACAATTTATTGTTATGTTTCTGGTGTAAATAGAGTTGTTTTAGAAGAGTTTATTTTAAATAATGATACTATTGTTACAAATCATTTTAGAGAAAAAAGGTATTGTAAACCGAGTATAGCCTGTCAAAACGATTCAACTTTTGTGTATGATGGCCTATATCAATATATATTTTCAAACTCTCAAGTCAAATCTAAATATTTAGGTAGAAAGGAAAAGGTTTTTAAAGTTAGAGATGATTTATTCATCTTCTCATCCTATTCAAAAACATCCCAAAAAGAAACGGTTTATGTTTCACAATCAGCAAATTCTACAGCTCCAAGAAGTATTATTTTTGATGAAATTAGATTGTCCTCAATTATGCTTGATAATTCTGGTGGATTGTGGCTATCTACATTAAAACATGGTTTAAAATACCTACCGAACTTAACATCTACTATTATTGAAAGAAATGAACTCATTTATAGTATTTATCCAACTCAAGAAGATGTTTTGTATGAAAAAGGTGTTAAGAAAAAATACTTTAGAAAAACCGAAAGTGGTATTGTAGAAGAAAAAAAATATGCATTACAAAAATCCAAATTAAATCAAAAACAATTATTTTTCGGAGCTATTCTTGTTAGTTTCGAAGGTAGTGTCTTTGATGAGGTTGGAAAAGGTATAGCACATAATAATCAATGGTATGCCAAAGGACTTCATAATATAAATGATTCAATAATATACTCATGGAGTCATAATAAAGTTCTTAAATATTATAAAAACTCTAAGGAAACATTTATACATGAAATTTGGAGAAACGAGAATATTACAGGAAAATTGGAATCTCTTTTTTGTTTAAAAGAAGATTCGTGTTTAATGGCTACAGAAACTGGAATCTTTAAATATTATAATCAAACGATAGAGCCACATGAAATAAAAATTAATAAACGAATTCGAGATATTTTTGTTAATAAAACGTATAAGGCTATAATTTTTACAGTCTGGGGAGAAGGACTTTATATTTATGACAATAATAAAAAATTACATCATTTTACCGAAGAAAATGGGCTTGCGGGAAATACAGTGAACCAACTCAGTAATACTCAAAATAAATATTGGATTGCCACAAACAAAGGTGTTAGTGTATTGCGTTTTAATAAAAAAGGGACGTTTAACCTAAAAACTGTTTTTACGAATTCTAAAGTCTTAAGTTCGCCAAATGTTCTTCAAATTGTAGAAAAAGATAGTGTTCTTTTTTTGGGAACAGATAATGGATTAAATGAAGTTGATTTAAGGGAGCTTGAACAATTGAAAATGGAAAATATTCCAATTTATATTGATGATTTCAAGGTTAATAATGAAGATGTAGAATTCGATAGTAATACAATAATATTGAATTATGAACAAAATAATATTGATATTTATTATACTGGTATTTCTTATAAAACCTTTGGGAATTTAGAATATAGATTCCGTCTTAATGGTTTATCAGAAGATTGGTTTTATACCAAAGAAAGGAAAGCAAATTTTTTGAATTTGGAAGGTAAGGATTATTTGTTTGAACTTCAGGTGAAGAATGATTTTGGAAAATGGCAATCTAATAGTAAAATGATTTCGTTTAAAATTCTAACGCCTTACTGGAAATCATGGTGGTTCATTACCCTTCTTTCTTTAATTGTCATATTTGTTTTGGGTGGGGTAATCTATTATTATATCAGAAATATAAAAAACGAAAAGAGGTTGTCTGATGAAAAACAAATTTTGTCTGAAGAGTTAAATATTACCCGCCAAAAAACGTTGAATGCTCAATTAAATCCTCACTTCATTTTTAATTCTCTAAATTCTATTCAAAACTTTATACTAACAAACAAACCGCAATTATCGAGCGAATATTTGAGTATGTTCTCTAAGTTAATGCGTTATGTATTTGAGAATTCTAAACAGTTATATATTTCTATTGAAGATGAAATAGAGGCGATAACTTTGTATTTAGAATTAGAGAAATTGAGGCATAATTATGTCTTCCAATATGAGATTATTAATGAATTAGGAGAAAGTGGAAATTATTCAATTCCATCTTTATTGGTTCAGCCTATACTTGAAAATGCCATTTGGCATGGTCTATTGTCAAAGAAACATGGAGATAAAAAAATATATCTTTCCTTTTTAGAAACAACGACTTGTATTTCCATTATTGTTGAAGATAATGGAGTAGGTAGAGCCATTCAGCAAAAAATGATGCAAAAAACGGTCATTCGAAAACAAAAATCAAGTGGTATAAATTTAACACGCGAACGACTAAACATGTTGGAATATTCCAGCAAGTTGAAAACACGATTCGAAATAGAAGATTTAGTTGATGAAAATAAGCAACCGTCTGGTACAAGGGTAACAATATTTATTCCGAAGCTAAAAGAGATTTAGTGTGATATAAAAGATCAATCAAGCGATTAGAATACCCCATTTCATTGTCGTACCATCCAACAATTTTCACCATTTTACCAACCACAGAAGTAAGTTCCGAATCGAATATACAAGAGAAGGGATTTCCTATTATATCATTAGAAACAATAGGGTCTGTAATATAAGAAAGAATGCCTTTTAATTCTTGTTCTGCAGCATTTTTAAATACTTCATTCACTTCTTGAGGTGTAATCTTTTCTTTTACCACAAAAGAAATATCTGTTAAGGAGCCATCAGGCACGGGCACTCGGATACCACATCCACCCAATTCTAAGTGTGGAAACAGTTTTGTGACTGCTTTTGCCGCTCCAGTGGTTGTAGGAACAATAGAAACTGCTCCAGCTCTAGCTCTTCTAAAATCTTTATGTGGCCGGTCATGCAACCTTTGATCTCCGGTATAAGAATGTACGGTTGTAATATAAGCACTTTCAATGTCGAAAAACTTATCCATAACTTGTACCATTGGAGCAGCACAGTTTGTGGTGCAAGACGCATTAGATACAATGAGATCTTCCGAAGTAATGTTTTGATGGTTAATACCCATAACAACCATTGGTATGTCTGTGCTTTTTGGAGGTGCGGAAAGAATAACTCGTTTTGCTCCAGCTTTAATATGCATTTTGGCTAGAGTAGAGGTTAAAAACATTCCTGTAGATTCTACAACAACGTCAATGTTTAGTTTTGACCAAGGTAAATCTTCTGGATTTTTCTCAGATAAAAATTGAGTTTTTTGAATCCCAACAATTAGAATATTATTTTCTAAAATGACTTCTTTATTGATTCCACGATGTACAGAGTCATATTTAAGAAGGTGTGTTAAAACATCAGGTGATCCTAGGTCGTTTATGGCAACAACTTCGATGTCTTTTATGTCGGATAATAATCTGAATAGAACTCTTCCAATACGACCAAATCCATTAATGGCAATTCTCATATGGTGTGTAGTAATTAATGGATGTGTTTTTCGGCATGGTATGAAGAACGAACCAACGGTGAACTTTCAAAGTGAATAAAGCCCATTTCTTTTCCAATTTCTTTGTAACGGTCAAATTCTTCTGGAGTTACAAAACGATCTACTGGTAAATGTTTTGGTGTAGGTTGTAAATATTGCCCGAGGGTAATAACATCTACTTTAGCTTCTTTTAAATCTTTTAAGGTTTGGATTACTTCTTCTTCAGTTTCTCCTAATCCTAGCATAATACCCGATTTAGTACGGTTTATTCCACCTTCTTTTAACATGCGTAATACTTCTAAGCTTCTTCTGTATCTCGCCTGAATACGAACCTCTCTTGTCAATCTTTCAACCGTTTCCATATTGTGAGAAACAACTTCAGGGGCTACGTCAATAATTTTTTGAATCTGATCTGGATTACCTTGAAAATCGGGTATAAGCGTTTCCATAGTCGTTTGAGGACTAACACGTCTTATGGCTTTAACCGTTTCGGCCCAAATAATAGAACCACCGTCTTTTAAGTCATCTCTATCTACAGATGTTATAACGGCATGTTTCACGTTCATTAATTTAACAGAACGTGCTACTTTCTCAGGTTCACTCCAAACCACAGGTTTAGGTCTACCTGTAGACACTGCACAGAAACCACAAGAACGTGTACAAATATTTCCTAAAATCATAAATGTTGCTGTTCCAGCACCCCAACATTCTCCCATGTTTGGGCAATTACCACTTTCGCAAATGGTATGTAGCTTATGTTTGGAAACTAGACCTCTTACATTTTTATAACTTTTACCTGTAGGTAATTTAACACGGAGCCATTTCGGTTTGCGTTTCATTAAATTACTTGAGTTCTCAGAAATATTACGTTTTGTTTCTGTTGCCATAGTATTTGTCTTAAAGAATTGCAAAGATAAGCAATGTGTTAATCAAATAATACATTCCTAGAAAGTATTATTTTCATTTCACACTTCTGTTCATTAGAGTCGAATTAATGAGTTTACTGTTTTTCAATAAAAGGTATAGTGTATTACATTTTGTATGTCAGTGTTTTATGATAAATTGTGGTTTTTAAATAGAAAATACTTGTTTATTGATGAAAAAGATTACTATATTTGCCACCGCTAAGACAAACAAAAGGTTTGTTTTTGGAGAGTTGGCAGAGTGGTCGAATGCGGTGGTCTTGAAAACCATTGTACCGCGAGGTACCGGGGGTTCGAATCCCTCACTCTCCGCAAAAGGAAATGCTCAATCGAAAGATTGGGCATTTTTTGGTTTTGGACAATTCCAAACGTAGTTTGAAGATTGGATAAAACCAAAAAAGGTCATTCGACGAAGTCGTGAGCCTTTCTATGCTTGCCTTGGATTCTTTTTTTGGATCTTGATTTATTGAAATCCCTCACACTCCGCAAAAGGAAATGCTTAGTGGTTTTTCTAAACCTCTAGGCATGTTGTCAAAATCTAATTTCTTGTATAATATTGGACTAAATGAATGAAAGAATGTGGAACAAACATTTTTTTATTTTAGGTAAAAATTTAGTGTGTTGTTAAATCTGCTTAAAAACCAATTTTACCTGAGAATAATTAACTATACTTGAAGTAAGAATTTGAAAGTAGATGAAAATATATATAGAGAACATAAAAATAGCTCTACGAAACATTAAAGGAAATAAGCCTAGAAGTATATTAACCATGCTTATTATTTCTTTTGGTATTACAGCTTTGGTAAGTATATTAACGGCTACAGATGCATTGAAACGGTCAATAAATTCTAATTTTTCAAATGTTGGGGCTACATCTTATTCATTAAGTTACCGTTCTCGTGGTGTTAATTTTGGAGGTTCAAAACGAAAATATTATCCGATTATCACTTACAAAGAGGCATCAAAATATAAAGACTTTACTGCGAATACTGCAAAAACAACGATTTTCTTTTATGGTGCTTCAGCTCAAACGATGAAATATGGAGAGAAAGAAACGTCTCCAAATATTTCTGTTTTAGGGTGTGATGAAAATTATTTCGATGTTGAGGGAAAAGAAATAGAAATTGGTCGAGTATTTTCTAAAACCGAAACCCATACAGCCATTCCTATTGCCGTTATAGGTTTTGGAATTGCGAAAAAATTATTTAAGACCTCCAAAAATGCACTTGATAAACAAGTTAAGATCGGGTCCAATACATATACTGTAATTGGAGTATTAAAAGAGAGTTCGGAAGGTAGAGGATTTTCTGTGAACAATAATGTGTTTTTACCAATGTTATTGGCGAAACAACATTTTGTTTTTAATGAACGATCAATGCGTATAAAATCAAAATCTATTGAAGGTATTCCAATTCCTCAGGCTATGGAAGAATCTATGTTGAGTTTTAGGAAGATTAGACGTTTAAAACCGCTTGAAGAAAATAATTTTGTTGTTGAGAATAGTAATTCTATGTTGGAATCACTTACAAATATGCTAAACAATGTCAGTGCAGGAACAAGTTCGATTGGAATTCTTACCTTGATAGGGGCCATTGTTGCCCTCATGAATATTATGTTGGTTTCCGTAACAGAACGAACCAGAGAAATTGGCGTAAGAAAGTCTTTAGGAGCCAGTTCTAAAATGGTTATGACTCAATTTCTAATGGAAGCCATTATTATTTCTGTATTGGGAGGAATATTCGGGATTATTTTTGGGATTTGCATTGGGAATATTGTTGCTTTCTTTATGGATAATCCGTTTTTTGTTCCATGGTTTTGGGTGTCTTTAGCCTTTGTGTTATGTATTATTATGGGTGTTATTTCGGGATACTATCCGGCTAAACGGGCCGCAAGCCTTCAACCTGTTGAAGCTTTAAGACACGATTCTTAATTTTTAGGATTTTTTTTTTAAGATGTAAATATTTGATTTTCTGTCAGCTTTGAATTGTTAGTATCTTGCTAGAGTAAATTGTTGAAAAAAGTTGTGTAATTTGTTAAAAAGATTTTTATATTTGCCACCGCTAAGACAAACAAAAGGTTTGTTTTTGGAGAGTTGGCAGAGTGGTCGAATGCGGTGGTCTTGAAAACCATTGTACCGCGAGGTACCGGGGGTTCGAATCCCTCACTCTCCGCAAAAGGAAATGCTCAATCGAAAGATTGGGCATTTTTTGGTTTTGGACAATACCAAACGCAGTTTGAGGATTGGATAAAACCAAAAAAGGCCATTCGACGTAGTCGAAAGCATTTCTATGTTTGCTCTGGATTCTTTTTTGGGATGTTGATTTATTAAAATCCCTCACTCTCCGTAAAAGGAAATGCTTGATTGAAAGATCAGGCATTTTTAGGTTTAAGACTTGTTTGGATTGTTTCTGAAATGTTTCTTAAGTTTAAGAAATTGCTTTTCAAATAAATGATAAGACGCCATGCTCAGAAAAATTGTAAGCAACAAAGACGTAGACGTTAACAAATACCAATTCGATATCGATAACATTTTAAACACCTGCATGAGTAATAGAATAACGATGGTATGATATAAATATAATCCATAAGTGTAAACACCTAATTTACTATACCAAAGGCTATCTTTTATATGTATAGATTGTTTTCCTAAGGTAAACAGAATAACTACAGAAAATAAGATTCCAAAAATTGATGGAGCAATAAAATCCATAACAGTTGATGGGTAGTTTGGGAGTATAAACACGATGATTAACGTTAAGGTAAGAAAAGCATATTTTATTGGTTTCGGAATACGTTCTACAATTTTCAGATAATGAGATTTACACATTAAAATATAAGCTGGAATGGCGCCGTAGGCAAAAAAATCTAGATGCGAAAAAATATCAATATACTCTACACCCCAAGAGGTATAAACAAACCGAGTAATATTGGCAATTATAACGCTAAATACGATCAGATTTGGAATATTTTTGATCTTAATATAATAGAGAATAATTCCCCAAATAATGTAAAAGTGTTCTTCTATACATAAAGACCACATCACTCGAAGTGGAGCTCCATCCGGAAAAGAATGCGTTATCATCATTTTGTAATTTTCAGCAAAAAGTAAAGACGTAACTAAATCTGGTGTATAACCTTCATTGTTGGATGGAAGATTGAGTAAATTGAGGATGTAAGGTGATAAATAAGCAAAAGCAATCATCAAATAAAACAATGGCCATATCCTTAAAATTCGCCTTGAAAAAAAGTTTTTTAGTGATATAGTTTGCCTTTGCTGTTTTTCATAAATTAAAATGTAGGTGATTAAAAAACCACTTAATACAAAAAAGAAATTTACACCAACAACACCACTGTTCAGAAAAACATCGATGTATTTTATGCCTGTTTTTGGTAAATGAATTAGAAAAACCAATAAAAAAGATGAAAACCTTAAGGCATCAAATGTGTGAAAATGTAGTCTGCTCATTCAAATTTATATCAAAAAAAAAATCTATTACAAACATAATGTTAATCTTTATTTTCTATAAAAATATTGCACAAAAAAAAGCAACTGAAAATTTCAGTTGCCTTTTAATTTATACTTGATAGTAAGATCTAGTAAGCTCTTACGTTTTTACCTTCATAATAGTTGATAAGAGCACGGTTTACAACACGTTTACCACCTGGGGTAGGATAGTTTCCTGTAAAATACCAATCTCCAGTATCATCAGGACATGCCGTTCTTAATTCATTAACCGATTGGAATATGATTTCAACATCTGAGTTCATTCCATTTGGTTTAAGAAGTTCAGTAATTTTATTTGATATTTCAACCTCGGTAAACGGTGCATAAATGTCTTTTACGTAGTTTACAATGTCATTATCATCTAAATTGGCTTGCTTTTTACATTTTTCGTAAACCTCATCTATAATGTGAGCCATACCTCTTTCTTTTAAAAGAGTAATTGCTGCTCTAAAAGCGATAAAATCTCCTAGTTTAGCCATGTCAATTCCATAACAATCTGGGTATCTAATCTGAGGAGCCGATGATACAATGACAATCTTCTTAGCTTGAAGTCGATCTAAAATACGTAAAACCGATCTTTTTAATGTAGTACCTCGAACAATACTATCATCAATAACAACCAAATTATCTGTAGGTTTAACTTCTCCGTAAGTAATGTCGTAAACCTGACCAACTAAATTATCTCTACTGTTGTCGTTGGTAATAAATGTTCTTAATTTGGCATCTTTCAAAACAATTTTTTCAATACGCGTAGTGGTTTGAATAATGTTTTTAATTTGCTCTTCTGTTGCCGAATTACCTAAAGCCATCAATTCTTTCAATTGTTTGCTTTTTAGAGTAGACTCAACCTCTTTAACCATACCATAGAAACATGTTTCTGCAGTGTTTGGTATAAAAGAAAATACAGTATTTCTAATGTCGTTGTTTACACTTTCTAGAATTTTAGGAACAACCAATTGACCTAAAGCTTTACGCTCTTTATATATTTCGGCGTCGTTTCCTCTAGAAAAGTAGATACGCTCGAAAGAACAGGATTGTTTTTTTCCTTTTGGTGTAATTTGAACTTTATGGATGTCTCCATTACGTTTTACAATAATGGCTTGTCCTGGTTCAACTTGTTGAATTTTATTTGCATCTATATTAAACGTCGTTTGTAAAACTGGACGTTCAGAAGCTACAGCAAAAATTTCTTCATCTTGGTAGTAAAATGCAGGTCTAATTCCGTTAGAATCTCTCAATACGAAAGAATCTCCATGTCCAAACATACCTGAAATGACATAACCACCATCCCATTTTTTTGCTGAGTTCACTAAAATATCTTCAACGCTTAAGTGTTGTTCAATTTTTTTAGAGATGTCTTTTTTAGATAGTCCTTGCTCTTTGTAATCGTAGTATAACTCGTTTACTTGTTCATCTAAAAAGTGACCAATTTTCTCTAAAATTGTAATGGTGTCGGCTTTTTCTTTTGGATGTTGCCCTAAGTCTACAAGTTGTTGAAAAAGTTCATTAACATTGGTCATGTTAAAATTACCTGCTAAAACTAGGTTTCTACTTTTCCAGTTATTTTGTCTTAAAAACGGGTGACATTGTTCTATGCTATTACCTCCGTATGTTCCGTATCTTAAATGTGCTAAAAACAATTCTCCTGTAAACGGAGCGTTTAATTTTAACCATTCAGGATCCATCATTTTGTCATCGCCAAACTTATCTCTAAGTCCATCGAATCTATCTTCAATAGAAGTCATGATTTCACTTACAGAGCTAGATCCTACAGCACGTTTACGGCTTATGTATCTATAACCAGGTGGTAAATCGAATTTTATATTGGCAATTCCAGCCCCATCTTGTCCTCTGTTTACTTGCTTTTGCATAAGCATAGACATTTTCTGGAGCGCCCAAAACGGATCATTATATTTTTCAATATAGTAATCTAAGGGCTTTAGTAAGCGAAGCATCGCTATACCGCATTCGTGATGCAAAGACTCAGTCATCTTTTAATTTACTTTAGGTTTTGACAAATTTAAATTTATTATTCTATAATTCCATGAAATCAGTGTTTCAAATTTCATCGTTTATAAAAGGAAATCGTTTTCGGAAATCTAATAAAGCCTTTTTGTCGATGGTTTTCACTAAAATTTCGGCCTTGTTTTCTTGAAATTGAAGTATGTCATTCCCAAAAAAATCGATAAGTGCCGATTGTCCATTATACATAATAGTGTTTGGTTCTTCACCAACTCTATTCACGCCTATAACATAGGACTGGTTTTCTATTGCTCTAGCTTTTAGTAAGGTTTGCCATGCTTTAATTCTTGGTTTTGGCCAATTAGCAACGTATAACAGAATGTCATAAGGATTTTGTTTTTGATTGTAGCTGTTTGTCGGAAAACGTAAATCGTAACAAATTTGTGGTTTTATTTTCCAGTTATTAAGCGTAAAATGAGTTTGTTCTTTTCCAGGGCTTACCCAATCACCTTCTTTCGCCAAAGAGAATAAATGGACTTTGTCATAGTGTTCTGTAGTGCCATCAGGAAGCCAATGAAAACATCGGTTGTAATATTGATCCTTTTCTTGAAATAAAACAGAACCAATAATTGAACATTGATAGGTTTTGGATAAGGTTTTCATTTTTATGAACCCATCGGATGTAGATTTCCAAGCCAAGTGTTTTGCTGTTGCCGAAAAACCCGTTGTAAACATTTCAGGAAGAACAAGAAGGTTTATTGGTGTAGAAAGTGCGTTTAGAGTCTTTTCAATTTGGATGATGTTTTGATCTGGGTTTTCCCAATCTATATTCATTTGATAAAGACCTACGGTTAATGGTTTGTCCATTGGATTTTTTTGAGCAGATAGTTTGTATTCAAAGGTACATTTTAATGAATACAACTTGAGTTTTTTCGAATTATTAGTTTTGTGTAGGTTGTGTTGTAGTTGATGGATCATTAAGGTATTATTTATTTCTCGGAATATACCCAAAATGACCAATAGGGCAAAAATTAATTGAAACAGTGGAGTACAGTAAACAAGTATAGGGACTTACTGCGTTTTAAATGGATAAAATATGAAATATCCACAATTAAGAATAGTTAATAAATTATCCTTTTTCATCATTGATAGTTAATGATTAACTTTTATAAAAAAAAATCAGAGTTGATTATAATCAACTCTGATTTTGATAACTGATATAGTTTATGTTATTCAGTTAAAATTTGATGTTTAATTTGAGGTATTTACTGAAATTTCATTAGCTTTATTTGTCTTACTTCAATATAATCAAGTGGGGCAGGAGCTAATGAGTTGTCATTCCAAGCTTCAGCACGCCAATATCTTGCTTTTATTGTTTCGGGTAAAGAATAAGTCATTCCAGATGTGAATCGATTTACGTTATAGCTACTTCCTTGAAAGGAGGTTGTATACGTGGAGTCCAATTCGTAATATTCTACAGGAGTCTTTGTAAACACTGTAATCCAACCTGGATCAGAATAAGTAGGAGGAGTATTACTTTCGGAAGGATGATATTTCATTTCTATATGGGTCACAGTACCATCAGAAGGCGTGTTAAAAACAGAAATAAAATTTACCTCTTTAGGAGCTTGAGCATCAATTACCATACCTCCAGATCCACTTGCTGAATTAGAGTTTGTCCAGGTGATTGCTGAATGATCATTTACTTTAGTTGAATAACATGGCTTATCTCGATCGGCTATGGAATAAATACCACCTTGAGGAGTCCAATTGTCTGTAGGAGGTGCTAGAAGGTCATCGTCATAAGTTGTAGTACCATTGATATTTACAATTTCAACAACTCTTGCTCCATCAGTCCATTCTGCTTGGCTAGTAAAAGTATAATTGTTATTAAAGGTTTGTTCACAGTCAGCTTGCGAAATAGGACCTGGTGCAATGGGATTAGTTACTCCGCCTAAACATTCCCAAAGAGGAGAACTAGGTGTTCCGTTGTTTACTTGAATACATTTAAGAGTTTTATTATAAATCATCAAACCCTTAGATGGGTTAGAAATTGATGTAGGATTATCTATTCGTGGGATTAGCATACCTTTGCTAGTGCTTGATACATCTAAAATAGAAGACGGGTTAGGGTTAGATGTTCCTATGCCCACTTGAGAGTAGCAATTTAGTGATATTCCAAGGATAAATACAGAATAAATTGATGAGATAGATTTCATGATATGAATTTTTCACAAAAAAAAGCATATATATTATTTCATTTTTTGATGTAAATCAAATAAAAATGTAGATATTATAAGCATGAGGGAGGTGAAAAAACGACAAAACATTATCATTTGGCTGGAAAGAATCAAAATAGAATCTTCATATTTTTCTAATATTAATTATAGGTGGATGATTATCATTGAATTTAACATAAATACGGGATCAATTTAGGTCGTAAAATCTTTAAATTAATGGGGATATTTTCTTATTTTTGTGCAACTTTTTAAAAATATATGTCCTTTTTTTGGATATTTTAAACATATACTGCGATGAAAATATTAGTATGTATCAGTCATGTGCCAGATACAACATCAAAAATATCGTTTAAGAACGATAATAAAGAGTTTGACAATAATGGATTACAATTCGTAATTAACCCTTACGATGAATTTTGTTTAACTCGTGCTATTCAACTTAAAGAAAGCAATGGAGGTTCGGTAACGGTTTTACATGTTGGAAACGCTACAACAGAACCAACATTAAGAAAAGCTTTAGCCATTGGAGCCGATAATGCTGTTCGTATCAACCAAGAGTCTGAAGATTCGTTTTCGGTAGCTAAAGCTATTGCTTCGTATTTAGGGTCTGAATCGTATGATATGATCTTTATGGGAAGAGAATCTATTGACTATAACGGGGGAGTTGTTCCTGGTTTAGTTGCAGGTATGATGGATTATCCATTTGTAAACGCTTGTGTAGGTTTAGATGTTGATGGTAACAAAGCCGTAATGACAAGAGAGATTGATGGAGGAAAAGAAATTCTTTCGGCAGAAACTCCTGTATTATTGGCAGGTCAAAAAGGACTAGTTGAAGAGAAAGATTTAAAAATCCCTTCAATGAGAGGAATTATGATGGCAAGAAAAAAACAACTTCAAGTTGTTGATGGAGCTGCAGAAACAAATGTTTCAGTAGACTCTTATGAAACTCTTGCTGCTAAAGCGGCTTGTAAAATGATTGATCCAAATAACATGGATGAATTGGTGAAATTACTTCACGAAGAAGCTAAAGTAATATAATTCTCATCTAAAAAAAGAACAAACATGTCAGTATTAGTATACGTTGAAAATTGGGATGGTGCTTTTAAGAAAGCATCTTATGAAGCAGTGAGTTATGCTTCTGAATTAGCAAGTAAAAAAGGAACAGACTGTGTAGCTTTAGTTTTAGATGCAACAGATGACGTTTCTGTATTAGGAAATTACGGTGCAGATAAAGTTTTACACGTAAAAGGTGGATTCTCTGCGTTTAACAACCAAATATTTTCGAATGTAATTTCTGAAGTTGCAGGAGAGCAAGGTGCAAATACAATTGTAGTGTCTAACACGAACAATGGTAAAATGATTGCGCCTTTAGTGGCTGTAAAACAAAACGCATCTATTATTTCAAATGTAATCGAGGCGCCAACATCGGTTTCTCCTTTAGTTGTAAAGCGTAAAGCATTTTCAAATAAAGCATTTGTAAACTACAGTTCATCAAATGAAAATAATGTACTTTCTGTTATGCCAAATTCTTATGGTGTAAAAGAAAATGCAAAAACTGCTGGAGTAGAAGAAGTATCTAAAACGGCTTCATCTTCAAGATTAACTTCTGAGAAGATTGAAAAAGCAAGTGGAGCAATTCCATTACCAGAAGCAGAATTAGTAGTATCTGGAGGTCGTGGATTAAAAGGTGCCGAAAATTGGAACTTAGTTGAAGATTTAGCCCAAGCATTAACTGCAGGAACAGCTTGTTCTAAGCCTGTTGCAGACATGGGTTGGCGTCCTCACCATGAGCACGTTGGACAAACAGGATTAGCAATTAACCCTGAATTATATATTGCCATAGGAATTTCTGGTGCAATTCAGCATTTAGCTGGAGTTTCTTCATCAAAAAATATTGTTGTAATCAACACAGATGCTGAAGCGCCTTTCTTTAAGGCTGCCGATTACGGAATTGTTGGAGATGCTTTTGAAGTATTGCCAAAATTGACAGCGGCTATTAAGCAATTTAAAGCTCAAAACTAGATTACCAAAAATAGTTATCTTTGTTCCTGCTAGGTTATAATTCTAGCAGGAATTTTATTTTTTAATACCTATGACTAAAGTCCCATTACTTATAGAATCCATTTCAACAAGTCAGTCTCAAAACGGAGCCTTTGCCTTAATACTCCGAGAGATAGATGGAAAAAGAAAATTACCAATTGTAATTGGGTCTTTTGAAGCACAGTCTATAGCCATCGCATTAGACTCCGAAATGATGACACCAAGACCTTTAACACACGATTTGTTAAATAACATTCTACTTGGTTTTGGAATTGAAGTTGTTGAGGTATTAATCCACAGTTATCAAGACAATATCTTTTATTCGAAACTTATTTTAAAAAATAAGGATGAGATATTAGAAATGGATTCTCGTACGTCTGATGCTGTTGCAGTTGCCATAAGAGCAAATGTTCCAATTTATACTTACGGAAATATTTTAGATCAAACGAGTTTAATTCTTTCAGATGACCCTATAGAGTTAGATGAAGAGGAGGATGATATTAATTCTGAAGAATTAGAATCTCAACTTCAAGAATTAATGGATCAAATTGTTCCGAAATTGGAAAATGATGTTGAGGATAAAACCTATGAAGTTGAAGATTTATTTTCTGAGGAAGAGACTAAATCTCCCATTTCAAAAGAAGAACCAATTACAGATTTGAAATTGGAATTTTTCGATGATGATCAAAATCTATTTTCATCGGAAGAGTTAAATGCTCTTATGAATAAAGCCATTCAAGATGAAAATTATGAAGAGGCAGCTCGATTAAGAGATCTTATCGAGAAAAAAAATAATCCTGAAAAATAAAACTCCCTTATGCTACGTACTCTATTGATACTTGTATTTGCATTGTTGGCAAATGTATTTTGCCATGCAAATACCCAAATTGAAGGGGACTGGTCATTTATTTCTATAAAAAATGACACTAAAAAAATCGATTTACCAATAAGTAAATCAGATTCTATACATTTCGATACCCAAAATAAAACCTTTTTCTATAATGTTGAGGCAAAAAATAATTTAGTTGCAAGAGGAAGTTGGAGTATTGAAAATAATAATACCATGAAATTCGTATATACACACCCTAAAGATACGGTTCGTGTATATAAAATGGTAGAAGCTGGAAGTGTATTTAAATTAATAGAAGACGGTACTGTTTATAAATTTCGTAAGAAAACAGGCTTGGTTAGTTTAGAAACAGAAGATTCTAGTTTTGGAATAAACTTGTTAAAAGGTTTTATTGGAATTTTGGTGTTAATAGGAATTGCTTTTATGGCAAGTTCTAACCGAAAGGCCATTGACTGGAAATTGGTGATAAAAGGAATTGTTATTCAATTTGTATTTGCTGTTTTGGTAATAAAAGTTGATGAAGTAGCTTATGTTTTTGATGTATTGAGTCAGTTTTTTGTCACCGTAATTAACTTTACTCATGAAGGAACAGCTTTCTTATTTAATTCGTTTGTAACGGGTAATTTAGAAGTGCCATTAATCAACTTTGCCATAAAAGTATTACCGACCATTATCTTTTTCTCAGCACTTTCTTCGTTATTGTATTATTGGGGAATTCTGCAAAAAATTGTTTTTGTTTTGGCTTGGATCATGAAAAAAGCCATGGGACTTTCTGGAGCCGAATCTTTATCGGCAGCAGGAAATATATTTCTAGGACAAACAGAATCACCATTTTTAGTAAAACCATATATCGCCGGAATGACCAAATCCGAAACCATGTGTTTAATGGTTGGAGGAATGGCAACTATTGCTGGTGGTGTTTTGGCTGCCTATATTGGATTTTTAGGTGGTGGAGATCCTCAAGCAGAAGTGTTTTTTGCGAAACATTTATTGGCCGCTTCTGTAATGTCAGCTCCAGCTGCAATTGTAGCCGCTAAAATTTTGGTTCCAGAAACAGAAGGGATTAATGAGGTAATGGAAATCTCTAAAGAAAATATTGGAGAAAACGCTTTAGAAGCTGTAAGTAACGGAACAAGTGACGGTATAAAATTAGCTGTAAACGTTGGAGCCATGCTTCTTGTATTTACAGCATTAATGGCATTAGGAAACTATGTTTTAGGTGATATTATAGGACATTATACTGGTTTGAATGATCTTATTGTAATGAACACGCCTTTTGATAACTTAAGCTTTCAAATGATCTTAGGATATATTGGAGCTCCAATAGCATGGTTGGTTGGTGTACCAGCTGATGATGTATTATTAGTAGGTCAACTTTTGGGAGAAAAAACCATATTGAATGAATTTTATGCCTACAAAACCTTAGGTGGAATGAAAGATTCGGCTGCCTTTAGTTACGAAAGATCAATTATTATTGCAACCTATGTTTTATGTGGATTTGCCAATTTTGCATCTATCGGAATACAAATAGGTGGTATTGGAGTATTGGCTCCAAACAAAAAAGGAATGCTTTCTAAATTAGGTGTTAAAGCTTTAATAGGTGGAACTTTAGCCTGTTTGTTTACAGCAGCTATTGTCGGAATTTTGATATAATTATAAACTCAAAACAAATTTATTTGTTTAACAAGAATACTAATCATGGCACAAGGACAAGTAACAACATTAACCGATTTTATTTTAAGTAGACAAACTGAACACCAAAATGCAACGGGTTCATTTTCTAGAATAATGAATGATATTGCATTAGCATCAAAAATTATTCATAGAGACATTAACTCGGCAGGTTTAGGAGATTTACTTGGTAAAGCCGAAAATATTAATGTTCAAGGAGAAGAACAACAGAAATTAGATGTTTTTGCCGATGAACAATTTATTAGAGCCATGCATTTAGGAGGGCAAATTGCTGCCGTGGCGTCTGAAGAACAAGATGATATTTTTTGTTTTGATGATCGTGAAGATGCGAATTACATCATCGCATTCGATCCATTAGATGGTTCTTCTAATATTGATGTAAACATTCCTGTTGGAACCATTTTTTCTATCTTTAAAAGAGAAAAAACTGGAAAAGTAACTAAGGATGAATTTTTACGTCCAGGAAAAGAACAAGCTTGTGCAGGATATGTTATATACGGATCGTCTACAATGATGGTTTATACAACTGGACATGGAGTAAACGGATTTACTTTAGATTCAACTATCGGAATTTTCTGTTTATCTCATCCAAACATTCAAATTCCTAAAGATGGTTCTATCTATTCTATAAACGAAGGGAATTTCAATTTATATGAGGATGGTGTTGTGAATTACATCAACTATTGTAAAGAATTAAAGGCAGACGGAGAAAGAAGCCATACGGGTCGTTTTATGGGATCTTTAGTTGCCGATTTCCATAGAAACATGTTAAAAGGTGGAATCTTTATCTATCCTGGAACAAAAACTAAACCAGCTGGAAAATTACGTTTAATTTATGAATGTAATCCAATGGCCATGATCGCTGAACAAGCAGGTGGAAAATCGAGTGATGGTAAGGTTTCTATTTTGGATATTCAACCTACTGAAATACACCAAAGAGTTCCGTTTTTTGTCGGATCTTCTAATAAAATGGACAAGGCACACGAGTTCTTAAAATAGAGCGTTGTTTTGAAACTGAAAAGGTGAGTTGTATTATTATGACTCACCTTTTTTTGTGGAATTAAATTCCATTTCATTCAAATAAATGGTGAAAAAAAGTTGTGTTTTATATGTTTTGTAGTTTATTTAACTCTTTTTTATATTTTTTTTCAAATTATTTTTTTCGCGATAATCAATATAATAAGAATTGTTTTTAATGTTAGAAATAGGCTTTAGAATGCGAATTTATTAAGGTTGTAAGCGCCGTGTAGAAATAATTAAATATATCGTTTGTTGTGAATATTTTTCTAGTTCGTTTAAAGGTTAGGTTTTGTAGTTTATTGGTTTGGAGATTGTTATGATATTGCGTTAATTTGCCGTAACAAATCAACCTACCCCATTATGAACAAATCAACAAATACACCCAAAGAAGTTGAAAATGTATTAACCAAAAGTTTTACTCAATTGGTTAATCTTATTTCCATTCGGTATTTCACTTCTAACATTAAATTTCATATATAGATTATTTAATGTTTTTCAGATGAATAATCATCTTTATTTATCTTTTCAAAAATAACGTATTGTAAAATTTAGGATACATCCTAAATAATGTAAAAAACTTTTTTTAGAAAGCAATTGGTGTTTAATTATCAGTAGATGATTAGATATGAAATGTTTTGTATTTGCATATAATATTCAAATATTATATTTCTTACATTTCAATAAATAACACCGTGTGCTTTTAAGGTTCTTAATCCCTTAAAACCTATCTATTATGATTAAATCAAAAATAAATTTAGTTTTTGGTTGTAACTCCTTACCTTTTATTGGTTCTGTTTTTATGAAAACAAGCCTTTGTTTTATTGTATTTGTACTTTTAAGTAGTACAGGAATTGCTCAAACCCAAACCCTTTGGTTTAGAGCGGATAAAGGAGTTAATAATTCAACAACAGTGCCTTCTTCAGGAACGCAAGTTACAACTTGGTATGATCAATCTACCGCAGATGGTATTCAAAATGGAGTCCAAGCAACAGCTCATGCTGGGCAATCAGAAACTCAATTACCTGGATTACCAACTTATAATTCAAGTTTAAACAAGTTTATTAATTTTAATCCAGTCATCGATTTTAGTAATGACGGTTTAGGTGATGCTTTAGGTTTTCAAAATCCAGCAGGTTTGGATCAGACCATATTCGTTGTTTTTAAAGCAAGAGGTAGTGGAAATGGACAGTATAACCAAGGTTTATTATATGGAGGTGATATTTCTAGCCCATCTACAGGAGAAGGAGGAAATAGATCTGACATGTCCTTTGGTATTGCTTCAGGAAATCGCCTTTCTTTTGGAGGTGGGTTTTCAGGAGATTATTTTAATCTAGGAGATTTTAATTTACTTGGATTTCCAAGTATAGGTGTACTTTCAAGGGATGTGATTTCTAATAATAGTGTTTCTTATAGTATGTATGCCAATGGAACTACTGATGAAACCAATATAAATGCATTAGATATTACGCCTTCAGCAAATGGAGCAGGTCTTCAAACGGCTTCCAAAGTAAGAATAGGAAAACACTTTTCGGCACAGGCGGACAATAACACTGCAGCAGAATTAAATGGATCTGTTGCCGAAGTTATTGTTTTTAATGGTGTGCTTTCACAATCTGAAAGACGTAAAATAGAATCTTACTTAGCAATTAAGTATGGTATAACCCTAACCGATGGTTTTGACAACTATGGATTGCAGGTAGGGAATGGGAATTTTAATTATGTAAATGACCATGGCGATGTTATTTGGGCGTCCAATACTCAATATAAATATGATATTGCAGGAATTGGAACATCTACACTATGGGATTTAGACCAAAGAATCTCTCAAAGTATTAACCCAAATACAATTGTGAGAATGTCTTCTGATGTTGATTTTAATTCAAACAACTTGAATGATGCTCGTACAACAATTGAGCAAGGAGACTTCTTAATTTGGGCTAGTGATCGAGATAACAACAATAATATTCAAGAAACCTCTTCTGAATTAGGTGGAAGCGTTTCTTCTCGAATTGACAGAGAATGGAAGGTGCAATTGTCAAATACAGATGGTTCCGATATTTCTTCAGTAAATATTCAAATGGATCTATCATCCATTACGCTTTCAACATTAAATGTTGGTCAATTAAAATTATTGATTGATAGAGATGGGAATGGAAATTTTGGAAATGGAAACATTGATGTTATTCCAGCAAGCTTAATCAACAACGGGAAAATTGAATTTCATAATGTTGAATTTAATACCAACGATGTTTTTACTTTAGGAATTACCACAGACCCATGTTTGATTGGAGATGATACAGACCTTGATGGTTTGTCTAATTTCTGTGATAATGATGTCGATAATGATGGTGTAAAAAACCATGATGATGGATGTGGTGCCTTAAATGTTTTTGATGAATTGACAGAAGGACAAAACCTTCCTAATAGTACGACTTATTCATTATCTGGTACAAACCTTACGTTAAAAACAAATAATCCATCTGGTTTTAAAGCTTATGATGCAGAAGATCATGGTGAAGCTGTTAGAATGAGAAATACCTCAAATGGAGGGTATGTTGAATATAATTTTTCCACCCCAATTAAAGAATTGGATTTTAAAATTACCGATTACGATCAAGACGAGGCTATTACAGTAGAATTATACTTAGCGGGTGCAACTTCACCAATGAGTTTAGATGATGTTGATGCCTTGGAAATTGGATCACTTGTTCACAGTAGAATAGGAAATCATTTTCCAGGTTCACAAGAAACAAATATTGATGGAAATAGTTTTTCGGATGATCCTTTAGGAACCATTCAAATTTTTCACACAGCACCCATATCAAAAATTAAAATTATTTCTAATTATACCCACGGTGGTTCTTTACGATTAATTTTAAGAAACTATTGTGCTTTAGATACAGATGGAGATGGTGTTTTAGATTATCAGGATTTAGATTCTGACAACGACGGAATTTATGATGTTGTAGAAAATAACGGAACAGATGGCAACAATGATGGAAAAGCCGATGATACTGATGGGAATTCATCAAATAATAATGGAATTCCATCTACAGCAGGCTCAGGATTATCTATCGTAAATACAAATACTTCAACGCCAGCTAATTTTTTAAATTTAGACAGTGATGCTGATGGTTGTTCGGATGCCAATGAAGCTTACGACGATCAAAATAGTGATGGAGGAGATGGAGGACAATACGGAACAGGTGATCCTTTGCTGTTGTCTGACTCAGAAGTTAATGTAAACGGAACTGTTTCAGGATTAATTTATCAAGCTCCAGTAAATGCAGAATTTACCAATAATGATTTTAACGCCTCAGTTTGTTTTTCAGATCCATGTACAGATGCATCTGGTGTTGATACGGATGGTGATGGAATCAATGATGTTTGTGATCATGATGCAGATAATGATGGTGTCTCTAATGCATACGAACTTATGGGAGGTGATCCCAATTGTCCCAATGGTTTATTTCAAGTTTTATCTGACCAATTGAATATTTATTTCCCTTCGGGAGAAATTTATATTCCAATAGGCGTACCTACAGGATTTAATTACAATGCTATGGGATTCAATGAAAACGATGGGTTGTTCTATGCAATTGTAAGAGGGCCAGGTTCGGATTCAGAAGGAACATCTGTAGTGAATAAAGATATTATTACTGTAAATCCATTTACAGGGACTACTAAAAAAATAGGTTCCTTAAACACAAATATTTCTCCAATTTCAGGTGATGTTTATGATGGGAAACTTTATGTTTCAGATGCAGTTCAAGGAAAACTAATTTCATATGATTTAGCTTCAAATACTATAAATGAAATAATTTCTGCGGGTTTCTTTGCAAACGATTTCAGTATCTATAATAATGTGGCTTATGCGGTAAAAGACCAAACCCTATCTGCTGTAAATTTATCAACTGGTGCAATTACAACACAGACATTAGCAACGGCTAATGGTGGTTATGGTGCAAGTTTTATTCAAAATGGAAATCAATTTTATACGGCAAATAATAATGGGAAATTATACCGTATAGAAGACTTTACCTCCAATTCTGCATCAGCTATATTAATCGGCACCACTCAAGTAACTTTGGCAAACGATGGTGCATCTTGTCCTCAATCTTTGTTTGGTGATGTTGATTCTGATAATGATGGTATTCCTGATTATGTAGATTTAGATTCAGACAACGACGGAATTTATGATGTTGTTGAAAATAATGGAACAGATGCCAATAATGATGGTAAAGCAGATGATTCTGATGGAAATTCTTCAAATAACAATGGAATACCTTCAACTGCAGGTTCTGGTTTGACTGTGGTTAATACAATTTCTGCTACATCTCCTAACTTTATTAATATAGATAGTGATAATGATGGTTGTTCGGATGTTTCTGAGTTTTATGATAATTCATCAATAGATGTCAATCAAGATGGAACTTATGGAGGTTTACTAACATCTACAGACGTTGATGCTCAGGGAAAAGTAAATGCTTCTTCATATCCTATAGGAACTAATTTAGATTATATAAATGCAAGTGTTCAAAAAGGCTGTGGTGGTCCAAAATTTGAGTGTGAATCTGAATTTTACCAAGTTATTTCAGGTCAATTAAAGAAATTAGATCCAATATCTGGAAATTATACCAATATAGGTATTGCTCATCAGAAAATTAACGCATTAGGATTTAATCCTGTCGATAGTTTTATGTACGGTATTGTTGCAGAAAACGAGCCAGACGAATTCAATGTATTTAGATTGTACAGTGACGGGACAATAGACTTATTAGGTGTTCCTGAAAATGCATCAGGAATAAAATTAGATGTAGGTAATTTTACTCAAAAAGCAGGAGATTTTGATGATCAAGGATTCTTGTGGACGAGGTCTTTCGAAACTGGTGAGATAAATAAAATTGATGTGTCTCAAAACCCTCCAAGTTTTGAATTAATTTCAGTTTCGCCTTCTGATGGTAATGTTGCGGATATCGTTTTTATTGATGGCGATTTTTACGGCGTAAGAGATTCTTTCCTATTTCAGTTTGATATAAGTACAAATCCTGTTTTACTCGTTAAGAAAATTATTTCTTTAAATCCAAACTCAAATAATCCTTTACCTAACTTACCAACTGCTTTTGGAGCATCTTATACCGATAATGAGCATAATTTGTATATCTCAGCAAATGATGGTGGCGTATATAGAGTTAATGGTTTTCAAAATATTTCGAATTCTAATGCTGTAATAACTGCTGATTTCTTGATTGCTTCCGAACCAACAAACCAAAATGATGGAGCCTCATGTCCAACGGCTTGTCCACCATTCGATTTAGATTGTGATGGTTGTTTAAATGTTGATGATCCGAATCCGACAGTTGCAGATGCTGATTATGATAACGATGGAATTGCAGATCCATGTGATCCTGTTCTACTTGCTGTTGATGATAGTGTATTGAATGTTAATGGATTTTCAGGAGTTGATTCCGCTTTATTTGTGTTTGAAAACGATTCTCTAAACGGTCTTGTTTTGGATACTTCTAAAGTTACTTTAACTGTTGTAACAACAGATCCAAATGGATTTATTGAATTAAACCCTAACGGATATGTTGATGTAAATCCTAATACACCTTCTGGAACTTACATTTTAGAGTATACAATTTGTTCTAACGAAATAGAAAGCGCTTGTGATACAGCAACGGTTACCGTTAACGTAGAAACTTCAATGATCAAGGCTTTCAACGATTCTATTCAAAACGTAAATGGAATTGACGGATTAACAAATGCTTTAAACGTATTTGCCAACGATAGTTTGAATGGATCTTTAACGGATACCTCGAAAGTAGAATTAACCGAAACGACTTCAAATCCGAACTTGGTTTTAAATCCAGATGGAAGTGTAGATGTAAAACCAAATACACCAGCAGGAATTCATACGATCGACTATAAGATTTGTGAAAAATTAAATCCAACTAATTGTGACGATGCAACGGTTGTAGTTGAGGTTGATGAAGCACCACTTGTGGCAACCAACGATTCTATTCAAAACGTAAATGGAATAGATGGTTTAACAAACGCTCTAAATGTATTTGCCAACGATAGTTTGAATGGATCTTTAACGGATATCTCGAAAGTAGAATTAACAGAAACGACTTCAAATCCAAATTTGGTTTTAAATCCAAACGGAAGTGTAGATGTAAATCCAAATACACCTGCTGGGACTTATACTTTAGATTATAAGATTTGTGAAAAATTAAATCCAACCAATTGTGATGACGCAACGGTTGTTGTTGAGGTTGTTGAAGCACCACTTGTGGCAAACAACGATTCTATTCAAAACGTTAAGGGAATTGATGGTTTAACAAATGCTTTAAACGTGTTTGCTAACGATAGCTTAAATGGTTCTTTAACGGATTCCTCGAAAGTAGAATTAACAGAAACGACTTCAAATCCGAACTTGGTTTTAAATCCAAACGGAAGTGTAGATGTAAATCCAAATACACCAGCAGGTATATATAAAATTGACTATAAAATTTGTGAAAAATTAAATCCAACCAATTGTGATGACGCAACGGTTGTTGTTGAGGTTGATGAAGCACCACTAGTGGCAACCAACGATTCTGTTCAAAATGTCAATGGAATTGATGGTTTAACAAATGCAATAAATGTGTTTACAAACGATAGCTTAAATGGATCATTAACGGATTCGTCTAAAGTAGAATTAACAGAAACCGTTTCAAATCCAAACTTAGTTTTAAATGCTGATGGAAGTGTAGATGTTAAACCAAACACTCCAGCTGGAACTTATGAATTGACTTATTCAATTTGTGAGAATTTAAATCCAACAAACTGTGAAACAGCTGTTGTAACAGTAGAAGTTGAAGCTGCACCAATTGTAGCTACAGACGATTCGGCAACAGGAATAAACGGAAAGGACGGCGCAACCGGAGTTTTAACAGTATTCGATAACGATTCATTAAACGGAGTTTCTGTAATTCCTTCAGAAGTGACTTTGACCGAAACAATCGGGAATCCAAACTTGGTTTTAAATGCCGACGGAAGTGTAGATGTAAATCCGAACACGCCAGCTGGGACTTACGAGTTGACTTACTCGATTTGTGAGAATTTAAATCCAATGAATTGTGAAACAGCTGTTGTGACTGTAGAGGTTGAAGCTGCACCAATGGTTGCGACAGACGATTCTGCAACTGGAATAAACGGAAAAGACGGAGCAACTGGAGTTTTAACAGTATTCGATAACGATAGTTTAAATGGAGTTTCTGTAATTCCTTCAGAAGTGACATTGACAGAAACAATCGGAAATCCAAACTTGGTTTTAAATGCTGATGGAAGTGTAGATGTAAATCCAAACACGC
>JBMYWP010000059.1:0-26118 GCA_049607525.1 Flavobacteriales bacterium | reverse complement strand
CCTGTGGAGGAGTGGCAACGAAGTTGACGAGGTGGTTGCTTTTAGTTTTGAGTACAGAGTTTTAAATCTAAAAAAAAACTCATCACACACACATCTCAACGTTCAACACTAATTCCGTTTGTTTCGAACTTTTACAACTGATAAAGAATTCTCCTCCCGTGGAGGAGTGGCAACGAAGTTGACGAGGTGGTTTCTTTTAGTTTTGAGATTTCAGTGCTTAGTTTTGAGATTTTATCTTGTACCCAAATTTGATTAGGGAAACAAACTCAACGTTTTCACACCGCAGATACCTTCCCCGAGAAATTGGGGATCCAGAAGTTCTGATAATCTAAAATAATAACCCCTTTATTTTGAATTACATTTTAGTCAGGGGAAACATGCGGATGAACATATATTTATTTTACTGGGTATTTTCTCTGTTTTATATATTATTTAGTGTGAGTTCGATGTAAGAAATCTTTACGTCAAAAAATCATTCTCAATTGTTGCTGAGCGAAAGTCCAAGTGCAAACTTTGCTCCTTTTAGTTATAAAATTCATTCTCAATTTTGCAATTATGTAATGTGTGGATTGTCATTTGTTTGGATTTATGAGTTTCACTTCCATTATTTGTCCGTTCGACCTGTCCCGACTATTCGGGAGTGTTTTTTATGAAGAGAAAAGTAATAAAAATGTATCGAGATGTTTCATATTCTTACATCGAACTCACGTTATTTAAATTATTCTTTGCTCTGAATAGATAAACTATGATGCAAATATTACAAACAATAGCAATAAGATTGCGAACTATGGCGATAAGATTGCGAACTATGGGAATAAGATTGCGAACTATGGCGATAAGATTGCGACCTATGGGAATAAGATTGCGAACTATGGTGATAAGATTACAAACTATAGCAATAAGATTGCGAACTATGGCGATAAGATTGCGAAATATGAGAATAAGATTGCAAATTATATTGATTATTTGATAGACTTAGGCAATATGATTTATCTATGTATTGAATATTTAACAGCTTCATATATAATTGAAGACAATAGATTTGTAATTTATGAGTATTTGTTACTTCTATTTATACAGAACAGGCTTTAGTTCTTCTGTAATTGGAGTCCTACCCTCTAAAAACAATGGCATCGTTTATTGCATTTACAATATTTTTAATATATGATTCATCTTTAGAGCTTAATAAATTAACCTCGCCTGAGTTTGTATGAATCCGGATGGTGTAATGTTTCTTTCTTAGTATTAATAATAGGATGCCTACAATAATGAGCAATAAAGAAATTAAACTTAAGAAAGGGAAGGAAACGATTCCCAGAATAATCATAGAAATGTAGCTTATTTTACTCTTTTTCCTTATTTCACTCTGGACCGATGATACATTGCTTAAGGTATAAGTTTTGGAACCAATAATAATTCTTGATTGTGTGATTCGAATTTTTGGATCTGTGTAAAAAGTCTTTTCCGATTTGTATGTATTCATAATTCGTACTGTTCTTGTTTTTGAGCCTAGATTGTTGTTAATATTCTATTATATACTTGATATGTTTTGTGTTATCGTGTTTTTATTGTTTCAGTCCATTTTTGTTAAATTATTTCATCGGTTGAACTGAAGCATTTAGACTATAATAATACGTTTTTATTTTTAAAAGGTGACGAATCAAAATAATATTTAGCTGTAGTTATCATTAATGAGGATGATTTTTTTTGAAATGAGATAAATGTTTTATGTACTGTTACCAATTGTTACTGATTTATTTTGTCTAAAAGAATGTCTAAATTATGTTTAAGTGTTTTCTAAAATATGTGAATAACGAACGCCCAACTGGTGCTCAATATGAAAAGTAAAATGCTAAGAATTAAAGCTTGTTTTGTATTTGAATTGTAAACAAAATGGTTTGAAATAATAAGGGAAATGAAAGAAAATAAGACTGTTGGGATGAGTAGAATATGGTTTAAGTTGTACATTGGTATTAATACTGACAATAAATATAAGATTAAGATAATTAGCATGATGTGTTTAGGGATTTGGTTTAATATAATCGTTAAGTTTATGAAGTTGAAAATAAATAATACGGAGGTGATTAGCACGACATATTCCACCCATCCTTTTGAGTTGTAGCTTATAGCATTAAGATCAGGGTAAACTCTTATAAAGATATCTGTTGAGGTGATTATACTCAGAAGAGCTATTAATTTGATGATGATTTTCATTGAGGAAATTTATTTAAACAAAGTTCATTTATTATCTCTTACTTTTATAATAATAAGATAATTGCTCGATGTTTGTAAAATTGGTATTATTCATTTGTTTTACGATTTCTGTAATTATTAAAAATAATGAATAAATGACAAATGGAATATTTAGAAGCAAATAAGGTGTTTTTTGAAGCTATTTCTACATTTGATGGGAGAATCAAATCAATAAAAGTTCTGGATAAATATTCTAAAATGGATATATCGTCTTTAGATTGTATCCTTAAAGAAATAAAAATGATTAGTAATCTTGAACCAGCTAAAATTGATAATCATCCTGTTAATTCCCGCATTGTTTTTTCATTACTATTAAAAAGTATTTAGATTTAAAATATATAGTGTTCTTCCGAAGTTTCACTTCGGAAGTTAGATTTTAGGAAGTTTCACTTCCGTTTTTACATAATGTAAAAGTTTAGTTCCTGAATAAAATAGAACCGAGGTTGTTTTCTTTGATATATTGGAAACTTAAACTATTCAAAATAATTAATTAGAAATTAAGCACAAAAAAGAAATGAGTGTACATAACCAATACGGATTATTTTTTAGAATAAAATTAATTTCATTTAGAAATGAAATCCCCAAAAAAAATGCCATATGTAGCCAATCCATTGAAACATCTTTAACATATGAAATGGCTAATTTTATTAATGATTATGATAATTTCATCTATAGAGACGATTTGCATGGTATAATTGAGGAAATTCAAGAGATACTTGATGGGACTTGGGATGGAATAGAAGAAGAAGATGACAACTTGAAAATATCACCAAGCGGTTTTGAGAGTATTCGATTAGATTTGGTAGATGGTAATGCATATTTTATATCCTTTGACGGTACAGAGCTAGGTATTCCATTAACAGATTTAAAAGCTATTTTCGAGGAGTGGGAAGAGTTTGTTGCTAACATAGAATAATTTCAAAGGCATATAACAACAGTTTTAGGCTTTTATTGACTAAGTTTGATAGATAGAATAAAAAGAAAGATAAATACAAAATCGCAACATTAGAAAAATGGAAGAAAAGTATCCGGAACAGTATTTTGAACATTTTATGGCCATGTTCAATGAAAATTTAACAGAAAAGGCTTTAAAAGATCATTTAGGTTTGGCTAATGCAATGGAAGGTCTTGAGTATATAAAAGGTTTAAAAGAAGAATTACAATTAATAATATTGAATAATGATCTACAATATTTCATAAAAATGGTAAGAGAAAATGGTGTTGAAAGTTTTACTGAACAACATTTTGAAACATTAATCAATGAAGCAACATTGATGATTGAGAAAAGGAAATCTTAATAAAGATGGAGTCTAATAATCCTTGTTTAATTAACCTTAGGTAAAATAGCCAGAAAAGCAATAGTCAAAGTTTTAAATTTATTTATGGCCGAATTACCAATGTTTAAACCTAAAAAATAAATGGAAATAGAAAGAGATTTTATAAAACGAGAAATACAAAAAATAAATCTCATTTTAATAGGCTTGTTAGCCAAAGTAACTGGAGCAGACGGCAATCATTCAAATATCGGTATTGATGATTTGAATGAGACTTTCAAAGAAATGTTCGACTTATCGTTAACGGAGTTTATTGAAACGGAAGAATCTGAATTGGAAAAGAAACTGACAACCATCAATCATTCTCATTTAGACAAAATAATTGATTTGTTTTTCGAAATAATCCAACGTAAAGAAATTGATGGATTAGAGCTAGGTTTTGAGTCTACTATGATTTCAAAACGAACCATCTTTTTAATTGATTATTTAGATAGAACTTCAAAGACGTTTTCTATTAAGCGCATGGATATTAAAAATAGGTTGGGGTAGATGGTTTGAGGTTATTGCTCTATAATTTTCAGAATTACATTAGGTTGTGTGTGTAAATTATTGAATGTGATTTTGAAGTGTTCTGTTTGTTTGAGTTGGCTCTCATGATATTTTTATAGAAGTATCCGGTTTTTATGGCAAGGAAAGAATTTAATGTTAATGAAAAATATCAAATAAGTAAATGTTTTTTTTATAATAAATTTCATCTATAATTTACTAGAGATTATCTTGATTTTAAAGAAGGTAGGCTTTTTTATTAATTATTTAATCGAATAAATATAATAATGACTTAAAAAAAATATGAAGTGTATTATATTTGTCGCATAATTATAACAAAAAAAAATTATGAAAAAAACTCTTGCCTTATTAATGCTTATTTGTCATTATTCTTACGCTCAAGTCGGAATAGGTACTACTTCACCTGTGCCATCAGCTGCTCTTGAGTTAAAATCGGAGAATAAAGGCTTCTTACCTCCAAGATTAAGTGAGGTTGAAAAATTAGCTATACTTACACCAAGTATAGGACTCATGATTTATAACACTACATCTAAATGTCTGGAATTTTATAACGGTTCTATTTGGATTTCACCTTGTCAAAATTCAGTTAATCCTACTGTTCCACTTGTAATTAGTAATTTAGATTGTAGTACTGGTTCAATAATTAATTCTAATAGTATCGATTTTGTTTCAGGTACTGAAATCACATCTGCAAATGGTGTTCAAATATCAATCCCTTATACGGTAGGAACAAATGGTACTTTTTCAGATGTGTCTATTAGCTCTACAGGTGTTTCAGGTTTAACAGCTCAAGCCGTAGGTGGTAATATAACTAGCGATGGAAACCTAATTCTTGATGTTACTGGTACGCCTGCAATCGACGGAAATGCCACTTTTGACATAAGTTTTGGTGGTCAAAATTGTTCTTTTGCAATACCGATTACACCTCCTAGTGTTTCATTAGCTTCATTAGAGTGTGGTTCAAGCGCTTTAATCAATCCAAATGCGGTTTCTCTTGAATCTGGAACAACAATTACTTCTGGAGATAATTTACAAGTCAGTATTCCTTATACAGTAACAACTGCTGGAACATATGATGCCATTAGTATTTCCTCTACGAATATAACAGGTTTAACAGCCCAAGCAAATGCAGGAACAATAAATGCAGATGGAAATTTAATATTAAATATTTCTGGAGTCTCTAGTGGAGTTGGTGCAGCCAATTTTGATCTTTCTATAGGAGGTCAAAACTGTTCTTTTACAATAAATATTATTGCAACTGCACCATCTATTGGAAATATTCGTTGTAGTAATCATAGACCCAAATTCTTTGGAAATGATTTAATAGAAGATGTTACAGTTCCTAATGATTTAAATACATATATAAGAGTTAAATATTCAACTGGGAATGGTCAGCCTTTTGCTTCTGAATCTATAAATTCGACTGGAGTTACTGGATTAACTGCTACAGTAGCTGCTGGTACGCTTGCGTCTGGAAATGGAGAGGTTCGTTTTATTATTTCTGGAACACCAACAGACAATGGTAATGCAATTTTTCCAATATCATTTTTAGGAGTTACACGTTTAAACTGTAGTAATGGTCAATTAATAGTACCTGTTTCTACTCCACCAGCAGAAATTACGGCAATACAGTGTGGAGGAAATGCTCCTACTTATAACGGGAATGATTTTGAAGATGGATTAGAAGTATTGGCTTCCCAAAATCAAAAGATTGTTGTGAAGTACTCTGGCGGTAATGGTCAACCATATGCATCAGAGTCTATTAATTCTACTGGTGTTACTGGATTAACAGCTACCGTAGCAGCTGGAACGTTAACAAATGCAGGAGGAACTGTTGAGTTTATTATTTCTGGAACCCCAGATGGATTTGGTACAGCTACATTCCCTATTTCTTTCCTAGGTGAGAATTCATCATGTGGAGATGGAAATGTAACTGTTAATGTTACCGATCCGACACCTCAACCTTTACCTGGAAATGTAACTTTAACAGCAGGACAAATACAATATTTAGTATCTATTTATGATAACGATTATTTACCTCATTCTCCTATTACGTCTCTTGCAGCAGTAGGTTCTGAAAATGCAGGCGGAGGAAATGAGCCCTTAATAAATATACAAGGAGAATTAACTACAACTGGGCAGACAATACTAATTCCTTATAGGTTAACGGGGTCTAACAATAAAACTTTACAGGCCTTCAGTCAGACAAAAACTGTTATTTCGGCCCATGTTCAAGGATCTACTCAAAATTCTAACAATGGTGGAGGAGCAGCACGTGATGTTGAGTTGTCATACCCTCAACAAGTATTGACACCAGGTAGAGGATTTGTTACTGCTACAATAAAAGCCATAGGTGGTAAGTTAAAAGCTGTAAAGTTAGATATTAATAAAGGTATTGGTACTGATATAGGAATATTATTAGCAGAGTTTACCATAGCAACAAACTCATCAGGCGGAACAGGAAAAATACAATTGAAGGATGTGCCAGGTATACCAGATAGACGATTTGGTGAACAAACCGTACAAGGGGTACCACCTACTTTAGGGTATTATCATAATAATTTATATACTCCGGTTACTGCGGAAGATGGTTCTGTTTGGCTTAATAATGCTTTAGGTGCGATCTATAATAGATTAACCAATTATGACGGTACACCAAATACGGATTTTAATCCAGCACAATCTGCGACTTCAATGCAGGATTATAAAGCTTATGGTAACTTTTTTCAATGGGGGAGGTATTCTGATGGTCATGAGTTAGTTACATTTAATTTCACACCTGTGAATGTTTCATCTTCATCTACGGCGGTACCATATACACCGTTATCAACAAATTCGCCATTTAGTAGATTAAATGGAGCTATGGATATATCCACTTTAGAAACAACAACAAATAAAAATCTTACAACAAATAATTATCCGTCACATTTTGGAAAATGGCATGGTAATGCCGATCAAGTTGAAACTTTATGGACAGGAGTTAATGCTCCTAATAATCCATGTCCGTATGGTTTTAGAATACCTACTGATGCGGATGTTGTAAATCTAAAGAATGCAATAAATTGGGGAACAGCGCCTGCAGATTATTTATTAAAAACTGAATTTATTGAAAGCTTAAATATAAAATTTGTTTTTCAGGATGATTTAGACCCTCATATTGATGGTGGATTAATTCATGATTATGAATACCATCCTTGGGTAGGTTCTGTTAAACACCCAACTTCTAATGGTACAGGGGGACAGGGACACTCTTTTTATATGCAACCAGTTAGTTCGGATTGGCCTATATTAACTGTAAAAAAGGTTACTAAGGCATTGGGTCTTGCTGTTCGTTGTATAAAAAATTAGGATACTACGAGTTTAAAGTTTAATAAATTAGGCTGTCTTTATACAAGGACAGCCTTTTTTTGTAATTGACTAAAATATTATCTTAATGAATTGGATGAATGTTTTTGTGTGATACCGTCCAGAAAAGTGTGTCTGAAAAAAAAGTTTTCAATGGAATTTACTTAGTTTGTAATTGCAAAACAAAAACAGTTTTTTAAGCCGATAATTTATAAGACGCGCAATCTATTTAAAAAGAAAGCCTTAATTCTAAAGCTAAATCTCATTTTAACGGCCTTGTTAGCCAAAGTAACTGGAGCAGACGGCAATCATTCAAATATCGGTATTGATGATTTGAATGAGACTTTCAAAGAAATGTTCGACTTATCGTTAACGGAGTTTATTGAAACGGAAGAATCTGAATTGGAAAAGAAACTGACAACCATCAATCATTCTCATTTAGACAAAATAATTGATTTGTTTTTCGAAATAATCCAACGTAAAGAAATTGATGGATTAGAGCTAGGTTTTGAATCTACGATGATTTCAAAACGAACCTTCTTTTTAATTGATTATTTAGATAGAACAACAAAGACGTTTTCTATTAAGCGTATGGGCATTAAAAATAGGTTGGGGTAAATGGTTTGAGGTTATTGCTCTATAAATATTAGAAATTAGGTTGCGTATGGTTTTAAGTTGTTGAATTTAAGTCTGTATTTTATGAAGAAAATGGATGAATATTTTGTAAGCGACCCTCTTTGTCGAGCTATTTGTTGTATCTTTTTAGTGAAAATCCAAAAAAGGATACCACATTTATCTTTCATGCAAAAAAAGGATGACCGAAAAATTTAAAAATAAATACCGAATAAAATCTATACGATTACCCCATTGGGATTATCGAAATAACGGTATGTATTTTATAACCATTTGCACAAAAAACAGATTGTATTTTTTTGGAAATGTAAAGAATGGTCATGTACATTTAAATGAAATAGGAAAATTGGCATATCAATATTGGAATGAAATACCAGAACATTTTTCATTTGTGAAATTGGGGGAATTTGTTGTTATGCCAAATCATGTTCATGGTATATTGATTGTTGATAAAGATGGTGTTTCCAATGTAGAATCGTTGCACTGCAACGATTCTACATTGGAAATGGTCAATGATACCCTGAAAAACCAACACATGTCAAAAATTTCACCCAAACCAGGTTCTATATCCACCATAATTCGATCCTACAAATCTGTGGTTACCAAAAATGCAAGAAAAATACATGTCGAATTCGAATGGCAATCCCGTTTTTATGATCACATTATCAGGAATGAAAGGTCTTTTAAAAATATATCCAATTACATTGTAAACAACCCAAAAAACTGGAAAGAAGATAGGTTTACTTAATGATGTGTTGGTGACTAAGACTTGTTAGACGAGATGAAACCAATTGTAAAAAATATTAAATGAATAAGCCAGTAAATACTGATGTTTACCTGGAATACTTACTTTCATAAAAAAAATATAATGAAAATAGTAAATGGAAATAAAATATTCTCGCTAATCTCAGTCAATGAACATTCAGAGTTAGATGATGTTGTAAAATTGGAATTGAACGGAAATCCTTTGGTTCCTAGAAACTTCAATGATAAAGCATATCATAAATACCAACTAGTAATATTTGGAATTGAGGATAGAGATCATTTTATCGATCGCATAAAGGTATTTACTGGAGAATATATTGATATTGAGGTGACTAAAGATGGTAAATTAGATTTTTGGAGTGATGCTTATCAAATTGGCACCTTTATATTTGAAAAATATGAAGAAATCATAAACCCATTTAACCAAAAAGATTGGATAAACGAATATAAAACCTTAGTTGAATATTGCATAAAACAAAATGATAATCAGGTAAAACAAAGTATGAGGTGGACTAAGTTTGTTGACAAGTTGAAGTTTTCAATAAATAAAGAAACCACAAATTCTGAAAAAAGAATAGGATTCCTAAAGGGTAAAACAGAGGCTTTAGAAATTAACAAAAAAAGGCAGGCCTTCTCGAAGAAAATTCTAAAAATAATTGATCAATATGAAAATAGATGAATCCAAAATAATATGAATCGGATTAAAAAAATATTTTATTGGACAGGGGTTGTCTTTATTGGGTTTTGGTTAATAATGCCAATATTACGTTTGGTTATGGATATAGAATTCGCTACAGTTTCCATCAAATCTAGTTATAAAGAATTCTTGTTTTTTGCAGTTCCAATAGCCATTATTCTGATATTGTTTGGAACAGTGAAAAATCAAGATAAAACATCGAAAATTGCGATTAAGGTCATTGGAGGTATAATTACTACTGGAGTTTCTGTTTTCATTATGATTATGTCATTGTTTATTGACATGTGTTCATGGACAAATAAAGAGATTCTATATGTAAAGAAGAACGATTCAAATACTAAAATAATTGTTAGAGAATTTGGATGTGGTGCCACAGATAGTGGACCACCAAGAATTGAAATCTATAAGGTGAAACAATTCACAAATTATTTTATTCGGTGCACCAAGATTGACATTTCGAAACTTGATGAAAAAGAGTGGGTAAAAGTTAAATAAAAATGTTTACTGATATTTATTATGACTCCTTTGATACCTAGGTGAATGGCTCTTATTATATTTTTAAGATGAATAATCTATTGATGCAAACGAAATTATTGAATAAAAATGGATTTGTTGAAGGGTTTTAAAGATATCTTTATGAAAAACAGTGTTTTAAAAAATGTATAAATTAGTTATATATTTAATCTGTTGTATAACAAAGTGAAAATAAACTTTAATTCAATAAAAAGATGAAAGAGATTTTAATGATACTTTTAGCAATTTTCAGTTTACAAATACGAGCCCAAGTACATACTGAACATGTTATTTTTGATAAGGTGATAAGATCAAACATGGAAGTTTACCCTCTAGATTCTACCGAGAATAAAATAGAGTCAATTAGTTTAAGGTTAACCCAAATTCCTTTTGATTCGGTTAATCATAAGCTTTTAAGAAATTCAAACAATTTAGTTACACTCATCGACAATTATCCGGTTTATGGAACAGATGGGGATGTTCCTTTCACCATGTTAAGTAAAGCTGAGCTAAGTTTAAACGGAAAATTAATAACGTTGAACGTTCAGGGAATGTACAACCCTGATTTAAAAAAGATTTCCACTCACCTTAATAGTCAATTTAATATTTCGAAAGTCTATAATGGTTATGTTATTAGAGGTGTTTTTCCAGGAGGAGGAATGGGTTATGCTTTTGAATGGCTTATCGTTAATGGGAGGGCTTTTAGAACAATTTTGACAAAAGATTTAGAAATAATGGATTTGGATTTTTTGCATAAAGGAAAGTAACTTTAATTATTTTACATTTATGTAAAATAATTAAAGTTGTTTTTGTAAAGCTAATTACAACAATTAGGGGTGATTGAAAAGTTGAAAATTCAATCTGAATAATGTACTTGTAAATTAAAATATCAAGTTGTTCCTCAGTCTTATTTGATAAATCATACCATTGTATGTTCAAATTGTAATTTGGATGAAGCATTAATTTTACCCAATCAACTGAATGAGGTGTATTTTGTTTAAGTTTAATATTTGTATAAACTGAATATGATGTTGTAAAGCTCTTAATAGTTCGAAAAAAAATATTACTTTCATAAAGAACAAGTGCAAATGGAATATCTTTGATGGTTAGGATAAAAAATTGTGATAAAACCCCATGATATGAGTCAAGAGTTACAGCGTATAGAAAATTTTGTAATTTACCAGACCGAAACCGCGAAGTTAAATGTAGAAGTGTATTTTCAAAATGACACTTAGTGGCTTACTCAAAAAGTAATGGCTCAATTGTTTAATAAAGGTCGTAGTACAATTACTGAACACTTGAAAAATATATTTAATTCCAATGAGTTGGAAGAAGTTTTAGTATGTCGGGAATTCCGACACACTGCTCGTGATGGTAAAAATTACACAACTAAATTTTATAATTTAAAAGCTATTACGGTTGTTGGTTACAGAGTAAATTCTAAAGAAGCAACAGCATTTAGAAAATGGGCATCTGATATACTGCATGAATACATCATCAAGGGTTTTGCGTTGGATGATAAACGATTAAAACAATTAAAACATTTTGGCAAAGATTATTTCGAAGAAATGTTGGAGCGAATTTGAGAAATACGAATAAGTGAAAGGCGTTTTTATCAAAAAATAACAGATATTTATGCACTATCGGCTGATTATTTATCAGATTCTGAAATAACCAAGACATTTTATGCTAATTCACAAAATAAACTTCATTGGGCTATACAAGGTAAAACGGCAGCAGAAATAGTTTATGCCAACGCAGATGCAAACCAAATAGCAATGGGTTTGAAAAGTTGGAAAAATGCTCCCAAAGGCAAAATATTAAAATCTGATGTTTCTGTTGCAAAAAATTATTTAAATCAAGAACATTTAAATCAATTACAAAGATTGGTTTCAGCCTATTTAGATTTAGCTGAAAACAGAGCTCAAAGAGGTATTGTAATGAATATGCGAGATTGGATTGGTTTCTTAGATCGTTTTCTTGAGCTTTCTGATTATCCAATCTTGACTCATGCGGGAAAATATCTGCACTTGAAGCTAAGTTAAAGGCTGAAAGTTAATATGATAAATTTCGTGTAATGCAAGATTAAAGGTATATATCTGATTTTGATCTATTAATTCAACAATCTAAAAAAAAGAATAATGAATAAATTATTCAACCGTGATTAGTCCGAAAGCAAAAATAATTGAAGTAAGTTGAAGCGTGTAGGAAATTATTAATTCCTTTATTTATAAGAATTGGAATATATGTTACGTATCTTAGATATATTGATAAAATGTTTGTATTTTCAAGTAAAAGAATATGAAAAAGGAATATCAAATAAAACATCCATGTAAGAAATATAACTTAAAAGCTAAAGCTGATAATATTAACTTCAGTTGCGAGTCATGCAACAAGAATGTAAAAGATCTTACACGGTTGGATTCTTATCATCTTTTCAAACAGATAAAGAAAGAAGTAAACACTTGTGTGAAAATTCGTTCAAGTCAACTGAGTTTAATGAATCAGTTTGTTTTAAATACTAAGAAAGCAATGTTTTATGGTTCTGCCTTTGTTTTATTAACAACTTCATGCAATCCGTCTATAATAAAGAATTTTGGAGAGGATTATGGTAGGGTTTTGATAGATGCAGACTCTGAAAAGAAAGAAAGTCTCTCGCGAGATGAGGTGAAAGGAAAATTAGTTGATGTAAAAAGTGGAGAGTCTATACCTTTCGCTTCAATTAGTATAGAGAGCCATCATTTTGTAACAAGCACTGATGTTGATGGCAATTTTAGTTTTATAATTCCTGAAAACATTGCAATGTCAAGTAAGATTCAATTTAATACTATTGGTTTTCATATTCTTGAAATAGAGATTGGTAAAATTGTAGGGAAACATATTGTTGTAAATCTTGGAGAAGAGAAAATGGTTATAGGGTATTTGGAATTACTACCAAAGCAGAACCAAGGAAAGAATGGGTGATTTGAAAGTTAGATAATCAAAATATTTAGAATTAAAATGAATACAACACAAAGACAAAGCCTTTTTGAAGTGATTGACAATTTTGCAATTCGGAACCGTAGTCTTATTTTTGAGTTTGAAGATCGGAAATAAAATCTTACCCATAACAATTGAAGGAGAAGATTAAATGGCAATATCTAAAAAGGGATTAAGAAAAATAGTTGTTGAATATGATGTGTTTTATTGGAGATTCAATGAAAAGGTTTTTGTGAATTCCGAAAAGTATAAAAACAGCCTATTAATTGTAGATTTTGGATGGCATGTTGTATGGCTTTATGTAAATGATAAAGAGAATCAACTTCCTGATTTTGAACCAAAAAGTGTGACGCCTAAATTTGTTCGTGAATCAATTTTTTTCGCTTTGTCTAAAAAATGGAAAGAAGGGAAAATGGGAATAGAATTTACAAACGGAAATTATCAGGTTAAAACGATCTAATCTAAAAAGTAATGAAAAATAAAGAAAAAAAATACTTTAGCGTAATGGGATTATTTATCGATAAATCTTCAAAAGCAAATAGTCAAGATCAATATGAGGAGAAAATTATTTTGGTTAAAGCATTAGATGAAAATGAGGCTGAAATATTGAGTTTGAAATATTTTAAAAAATTTGAAGATGACGATTTTATCTTTTTAAACAAAACTGAAGTATGTCCTTTATTTGATAAACCGAAAAATGGGAAAGAAATATTTTGGAGAAGAAGAATATCGAAACTATCGCCAGAGGAATATGCATCAAAATATTGGGGTGACGGAAAACCACTAAATTGTGAAGATGAAAATTGGGCTCATTCTTGGTTTAATCTTGATAAAATACACAGTGGCTGTTACAATTGCTCTACAGTGAAAAAAGGTAAACTCTGGAGAAAAAAGAAAAGAAGCTAAAGACAAAGAAAAAATGAAAACACACAATTACGAAGTAAAAGTAGAGTGGACTGGAAACGAGGGTAAAGGAACCCAGAATTACAAGTCCTATAACCGAAACCATGAAATCATTGGAAATGGAAAATATGATGGAATAAAAGGTTCGTCTGATCCTTCATTTTTGGGAGATAAAACCAGATATAATCCCGAAGATCTTTTTCTATCGTCTTTATCTGCTTGTCATATGCTTTTTTATTTGCACCTATGTGCGGTAAATAAAATTATTGTAACAGAATATTTAGACAATGCCACCGGAATAATGGAAGAAGCCAAAAGCGGAAGTGGAAAATTTACCATAGTTACCCTTCATCCGAAAGTAACTATTACAGACGAAACAATGATTGAGAAAGCAAATGAATTGCATAAAAAAGCCAACGAGCTATGTTTTATTGCCAATTCGTGTAATTTTAAAATAGATCATAAACCTGTTACAAGGGTTGAATAATATACCAAATAACTGTGTAAGTATGTGTTGAACAGCTTGAAAGAATTTATTACCTTTATGAAAGGGAATTGTGCAGAAGTTGGAAATGTGTAATTCTATTTAGTAAATACAGATAGAGGTAGAATTATGAAAATTGAAAGTACAATAGAAATTTTAGAAGCATTGGTTTCCGGTTGTTCACCTCAAACTGGTGAATTGATTGATAATGATAGTGTTTTAAATGAAAGAAATGTAATAAGAGCCTTAGAACGCGCTATTTTTGAATTGGAAAAAATAAATCATTCCAATCAAAGGTCATTTGAAAATACAGAATCAAAAATTAATGAAGAAGAAATAGTGAAAACCATCAAGTTGTTTCAAAGCATTGATTATAGTCCTACTTACAGTCGATTGACTCATTTTTTCTTAAAATCAAAACAATTCACTTCTCCCATTTTAAATACAAATGCATTGTACGGAAAGTATAAGGGTTGTTATAGTAAACAAGAATTAGAAAAATGCTTTAAACATTACTTAATTGAAAACGGTTTTTCTCTACATGGAAAAATGAAAAAAGAAAGACAGTCAAAACCTTGGGATGAAATTGATTTCTTTAGAAAAGAACTGTTCAATCATTTATCTGAAAGAGCCATTTTACAGCTCAAAAGTAAAGTAAACGACATAGGAATATTAAAAACAAAAGATCTATCTGAATATATAATAAAGGCTAGGGGAAAAAACAATAGAGCTTATGAAAGTTGGTCTGAAAACGAGAAAAATTTATTAGAAAAAGCTCTAGAATATACCAATGATCTGAAGTTATTGTCAGACTGTTTTCAAAGAGGGATGGGATCTATTAGATCTTGTGGAAAAAAAATAATTTATGAAAAACGAAACATGCCAAATAAGCAAGGTTCAGGTGATTCTGTAAAATAAAAAATAGTTTTGCTTGTAATTGCCATTCGTTTTATCTTTGATTCAAGATAAATAATGTAAAATATTTCAATTTCGCTGGTCTTGACAATCATAGTTGATTGCCATGTGAATTCGCAATGTATTACTCAATGAGAGTATGTGCAATGTTATGTACCTTAATTGTTTATTGAAAATGATGAAGTGCTTTTTATTGGTGCCAAACTTTTCGGGAAAACACTTAAATTTCATTACACAACTTTAGTGTTAAGTGAAAATAGTTAGTTTAGTCTTTAAACCATTGATTATTTAATTGAAATCATAACTTTGGATGATGATGAAAAAGAAAAAAAACAGCTGGAAAAGCAATCTTATTTATTTTGGTGTTTTTGGTATTATTATGTTTACGCCAATAGGTTTTCCGGTTAAAGTATTTCTTGCTAACCTCATTAGTTTTTCCCCAACCGAAGAGGATAAAGAAGATCAAATATTGGTTGTAGATAATCAATGGACTTTAGTTGATTATTCAGGTCATCAAGTTTCTTTTAGTCAATCGGAAGGGAAGGTTGTTGTAGTGAATTTTTGGGCAACTTGGTGTCCGCCTTGTGTGGCTGAGTTACCAGAATTGAACGAGCTGTTTTCCACTTACAAAGATCATCCTGGAATAGACTTTTACTTTATTTCTAATGAGAATAAAGACAAGGTCAAGGCTTTTTTTATTGAAAAAGGGTATAGTATTCCAAATTTTATTTCTTTAAATAATCCACCTTTAGCTTTGCATTCCAATAGATTACCAACCACTTTTGTTATCGATAAAAATGGTAGAATTCGAATTCAAAAAACGGGTGCTGCTAACTGGAGTAGTACGGCAACCATTGAGTTAATAAATAAGTTAATAGAGGAGTAAAAGAAAGTAATGAACATTTTTTTGCAAGTTCATTTACTATTTTTGAGTCAAACAACATTATTCATCAATTTGATTATTAACCTCTGCTTTTAAGGCCTTTTTACAAGCTTATTGTATATTAGTAAACGAATTCAATATGAATGCTTAAAAATCCATGAAAGATCAAAATAATCAAAAGATAGTTATAAAACTCACTTCAATCATTGTAGGTTTAATATCTATTATTTTTATTCTAATCATCTTACTTTTTTTCAATTTTGCTCAAGCTAAACATATCCAGGCAAATGAGAAAAATAAAAATTCTTGGTTTTGTGGTGTACAGGACTCTGCTGAATCAGCGCGTGTTTTTAAATCTCATTGTGCATCTTGTCATTCATTGAACAAACGATTAATTGGTCCGAAATTAAGAGGTGTATTAGATCGTGTACCTTCCGAAAAATGGTTTGATACTTTTGTTCGATATGAACAAGTTTTATGGGATAATAATGATCCTTATATCATTAAATTACATCAAGCAGATACGAATTTCACTTGGGATCATAATTTTAATTATTCTCAAAGAGATATTGATGAATTAAAAGCCTATCTAAAACAATAGAAAACAATTTCACTCATTTCATATTTTTTCCATACTTGATGAGATATTTATTATTTTTAATTCGATTTTTCAATTCTAATTCGCTCATTCAGCTTATTAATCCCTCTTTCAAGGTTAACCCTTAATTTACATTATCCATTTTTCACCCCAAGTTTATTTCACTTAATTAATTGTTCTTTGTATTAAATAGTTAAAAAAGGTAATCTCAGAATATAAGATCAAATCATTGCATTTTTTTGAAAATAAGTGATTTTACCACAACAAGCTTAGATGTATTTTATGTATAATATAAATATATCAAATAAATTCTATCGATAACTCTCTTATAGAATGATTAATCTAAGCTTGTTTTTTTAGGTTAGGTATTAGGCGTTTCAATAAGATTAACACAAGGTAAGGGGTTACTGATTTGAATCTGATTTGAAACGCCTTTTTAGGTTATTTCCACACTTATTTACTGAACTTCTTTTGATTTTCTATTAATATAATGGATAGTAATGTTCAATTTAATGTATTGATAGATTGTTGTAGTTTACTTAATAGGAAACATAAAGTTAAAATGTCTAAATTCTTGGAGTGAAAATGACTACATTTGAATAAATGATAGATTTAAAGGCAGTGAATATTTGTTTGATTCTATTTTTAAAATTCTAAATTAAATTATGAAAGTCTTCAATATTATATTATTATTTTCTTCAATCTCGTTTAATCTTTTGAGTCAAAATTTAAATTCTGGACTTAGAGCTCACTATTCGTTTGATAATACCTTGAATGATATTTCGGGAAATTCGCACCATTTATTAAACGATTTGGGCAGTGTTTCCTATAACTTAGTTTCTGGTTCAGATTATAGTGTATCATTAGATGGGGTAACACGATTAAAGCAAGTAGATGCATTCAATAATTCGGTAGATACTGCAGGTGCAATTTCTATGTGGTTTAAAACAAATGCTACAAGTTCTATTAATCAAATGCTAATTCAAGGTTCCTATATTGGTTTTGGATTATTTATTACCCCTGTTGGTTTTGTTAGTGGTTTTTACGGCGGAAGTTCAACTTATGCTTATAGTCATCCTGTTAATATGTTGGATAATGAGTGGCATCATGTTGTTTGTCAGTCCAACGGGTCTACTATATTTTTATATATAGATGGAGAGGCTTGTGGGAGCATAGCGCATTCTTTTTACAATGGAACGGGAGCTTTAAATAATAAAATTTATTTTGGAACAACCAATCTGAATAGTGCCAATTATACTGGAGAACTAAACAATTGTAGGATATATGATAGATTGCTTTCGGTTTGTGAAATTAAAGAATTGGCGTTGTTACCAGAACAAATAAGTCATGCTACTATTACAGAAACCGCTTGTAATTCTTATGTTTGGAATGTAAATGCTCAGGAATATTTTACTTCAGGATTTTTTAGTGATACGCTTCAATCAGTCAATGGTTGCGATAGTATATTAAATCTCGATTTAACGATTTCAACGACTTTAGGTTTAAATATTTTATCGAGTAATGATACTATGTATGTAAATGCTCCAGATTCCTTTGTGAGTTGGATGGATTGTGAATCTCAGATTGTAATCGCTACGAATTCTAACACGTTTAGTCCTTCAAATTTGGGTTGGTATGCTGCTATAATTAATAATAACGGATGTATAGATACAACAGTTTGCCAAACTGTAAAAGGTCTTAATCAAGTAGAGTTAGGAGCTCATAATTCGGTCAGTGTTTACCCAAATCCAACCCGAGATAAATTTTATTTCAGTATACCTGGGTTTTACAATGTTAAAATAATTAATAGTCTTGGGAATATTATTTATAGTAAAAGCAAATATTTTACCAAGCAAACACCAATTTACATCCATCAAGACGGATTTTATGTCATTGAGATTTCTGATGATAACATAACAAAGAAAATTAAGTTAATAAAGCATTAAAGTTAAGAGGAAAACGAATCGTTATTATTGACAGATAATCTTAAGTATTTTTTTTGAATTGGAATTCATTCATACCAAATGTAAAGAGATACTTTATATCAATCGATTTATGATTTGTTTTACAGATTCTATTTTGGTGGTATTTTCTATAGAAGGACCTGCTACCCAGAGTGTTTTATAGGTCACTTTTTTTGCGGCATTGGTTATTTGAATTGATCCTAAAATAAAGCGGAGCATTTTTGCCCATTTTTTTAATAATGGATGTTTTAGAAAATAACGTTCAAACCCAGATAATTCTGTTCCAATTTTTTTGACATAAGGCGTATTTATTACAGTGCAAGGTGTTCCTGAAATTCGAGAAGTCATTACTATATCAGATTTTCCGAAGTTTACACATGCCTCTTTATATTCAATAGAAACATCAGACTCGATAGAAGCAATAAAAGGACTTCCAACAGAAACGCCGCTATAACCTAAAGACATCATTTCTTCGACTTGAGATTTACAACTTACACCACCAGCCGAAATGATTGGGATTTTACATGTTGATTTTATGGTTTGAATGAGTTTATTTGGTGATAAATGTCCACGATGTCCTCCTGCCAAATTGTTTACAGCAATAATGGCATCTGCGCCAAGGTGTTCAACTTTTTGAGCAAATTTTAAATCGGTAACATCACAAAATACTTTTATGCCTTTTGTTTTTGCTAATTGAATGGTTTCGGCCGGATTTCCTAAAGATGTGATGATGAAATCGCAACCCATTTCACAAATAATGTTTAATTGTTGCTTGTATTTCGGATTGGATTTATTGACAATTAAATTAAATCCGAAAGCCCCGTGTTTAGGCTTATTTTGTTTTAGGATTAGGAGGGCTTCTTTCAATTCCTTTATGGTTCTATAATTGAGAGCAGGAATGCAACCAGCAATACCATTATTCATAGCTGCACAAACCATTTTAGTATTAGAAACTAAAAACATAGGTGCCATTATTATGGGATGTTTGATGTTTAGAATTTTGGTTAGCATGTATTTTCCTACTTGTTACAAACCTAAAGTTAAGAGAAATAATATATTTTAAAGACCGATTTGTAAGTTATTCATGTTTGATTCGTCAGAGAAATAACATTTATACCTCAAAACTATGAAAATCTTAACATTTAATGTCCTCTTACTTTTTAGTGTAGTTTTTATTGGATGTACGAAAGAAACGGATCAGTTAGAGAGCTTGACCTCAACGTCTTCGACTCAATGCGATTTACATGATTTTTCTGGTCCTTGGACATTTATTTTAAATAATGATCCGTCAACCGAATTTATAGGTCAAATAGATAAGTTTGATGAGAATACGATCAATTTATTTTATCAACCAAACACCGAATATAACTACTTTTTACAAGTAGATATTGATTGCGAAAATGAATTAGTTGTTTATAAAAGTTTGCCTGCAGGTAATCATGGTACAACCATTATTGAAGGAACAATGACCTCAAACCACTTCGAATATACCAGAACCAAAACTATAAATTATACAGGAACAGAACAAATTACTGTTACCCATATAGAAGGTCATCGTTAAAAAAATAAGAGCATAAAAACATAATTATGCTCTTATTTTATTATATCAACGTTAATAAATATCCTAAAACAGCTCCAATTGGAACAATTAATAAGGTGTTTACTTTTTTGAAAACAAAAATAAGAAGTGCACTTATGGCAAGTACTACCACTTCTCGCCATCCTAACAATGTAGATTGACCCATTTTAAATAATACGGCAATCATAATAGCAACTGCAGCTACATTTACCGAATCTAAAAAGGCAGAAAGAAAAACGGAAGCTCTCATCTTTTTGATGAGCGGATTTAATAGTAAAACAAATAGGAACGAAGGTAGAAAAATACCTAGAGTTGCTAAAATTGCACCTGTTGTTCCGTTTAGTTGATACCCAATAAATGTGGCCGTAGATAATACTGGTCCTGGGGTTAATTGTCCTATAGCTATTGCATCTACCAGTTCTTGGCGCGACAATAATCCGGTGGCAACCAATTCGGCATCTAAATAGGCAAAAAGTACATATCCACTACCATATAAAATGGCTCCTACTTTTAAAAAAGTCCAAAATACAGAACTTCCTAAAAATTTAAGAGAGAACCCCTGAAATAACAAAAGAGGGGATAGGGCTATACTTTTTAAACTGTTGTTGCGAGTAGAGTAGAAAAATAAACCTCCTAATAAACCGGCAACTAATAGGGCTGTAATTTCATTTACACCTAAAAAGGAAGCCACGAGAACAAGTCCTCCTAAAATACCCAGTTTTATGTTTTTTAATGCCTTTTTGCTTAGTTTAAAAATAGCCATAGCAATAATGACCAAAACAGCTGGTTTAATACCGTAAATGTATGGATTAACCTCTGGAAGTTGACCATAAGTTACATAGGCCCAAGCGAGTATTCCTGTTATAATTACAGCTGGAAAAATAAAACAAATACCGGCTACAAATAAGCCTAAAATACCTGCTCTTTGGTGTCCACAATGCATGGTTAATTCGGTAGAGTTTGGTCCTGGAATAAGGTTTGTGGCACCCATAAGATCAAGAAAATGATCTCTTGTCATCCATTTACGTTTATCTACCACTTCGTCTTCCATCATGGCAATATGAGCTGCGGGTCCGCCAAAGGCTACGCATCCCATTTTAAAAAAAAGAAGTGCAACTTCTTTTAAGTTATTGTTTCTGTCAGATTTTTTCATGGGGCTAAAATACATTTTTTTCGATTGGAGATTGTTTTTCTTTGGGGATTTCTAGATTAAAGGTCGGGAAATTCTCGGATGCATGACAACTCATGCAATTTATTCTAAGCGTGTTAAATGCTTTGTTGAATTTGGTTTTTTCTTTAGTTTCTATGGCTTTTTTCATTTCGGGAATGGCATAAGAAATAAAATTTTGAGCAGAATTTGCACGTTTTGGTCTACGTTGTAGTCCTAGTTTTAGGCTTTTCTCAATTTTATTGATTTGATATTTTGCATAATCCCAGTTTTCATCCTGACCACCCCAATATAATTCTTGATAACGATACCCAATTTCTATCATGGTTTTATCCATGCCTCTAAATTGATTTTCAATGGTTTTTATTTGGTCTTTTTCAGATCCTTTTATCCATTTACCTTCTGTAGTTACTGTTTTACTACAACTAAAAAGTAAGATGATAAAGAATAGGTGAAATAGGTGTGATAAACGTTTTGTTGCCTGCATATTATATACTTATCATGTAGTGTTTAATAAGTAAAAGACCTTCTTTATCTATCGTTTCGGTTCCAATCCAAGGCATATCTCCTTTTTCCATTTCTTTTACAATTTTATCTTGTTTAGGGAGTATTTTTGTGTTTTCTAAAGGTGTAATATATCTAAAATCGAAACCTTCACTTGCACATTTTTCAAATCCATTTGGATTATGACAATGCGCACAGTTCATTTCGAAATATGCTCTTCCTCGCTCTGCTAATGTGAAGTTTTCATCGAAATAATCTGGGAAAATAGGAATGTCTAAATGGTTAAACTCTTCCATCATTCCAATGTTTTGGAAATATTGAAGTTGATTTACTGTAAAACCATTTCTTACAGTTTCAACATTCATATGGGTTAAGGTAGGACCTAGTGGTAAAAGTTCGTTATTAGACTGATGACATGTAAAACAATCTTTTTCACTAGGTATTTGGTATTGTACAGTTTTTGATTGTCCAGATTGGTCTACCCAAGTAATTGTTTTACTTAAACCACTCGATTTTAATATAGCTTCAGTTTGTTCTACATTCCAAACATAAGTTGCTACATTCCATTTTTCTTGGTGTTTTATTAAAAGTCGGGTTTCAATAATTTGTTTACCCAAATTTTTGTTTGACTCGTTATTATAGTAAAAAAATGTTTTCACTAAAATTGTACCTTCTGGAAATAAAGGAAGACCTTGGTCTATTTTCTTTATTTTTTGTCCATTTGGTAGCTTTATTAATCTCTGCTTCTGAGCATAGTTTACAAATAGAGATGAAGCCAACTCAATCTCATGAAAATCATTTGCTGGTATAAGTTCGCTTTTGGTACCTTGATAAACGTTATAACTAGAAAGGAATTTTTCGAAAACCATTGTTTTCGGTACGTTAATACTTTCAGTTTGTTTTTTACAAGAAAAGAGTAAACCTAAAAAAAACAGTAAACTGCTTATTTGAAAAGATATTCGGATCATTTATTTTTATTTGCAACAAATGTCTAGGTTTGGAATAATTGTTTCAAAATAAATCAGTGAATCAAGGCTTTTTTTCAGTGAATTGCGCCTTAAATGGCATTTAGGAAATCTTGAACAAGTTTATATCCTTCCTCATCTAAAGTAGAAATTCCTATTAAAGGCATTCTTTGTTTGCTAATTACAGTTTTTATTGGACCTTTTTTTTCTTTTAAAAGCGTGTTTTCAATTGGGGTTAAGTATCTGAAATCAAATGGTTTTTGATTGCAGAAACCATTAGGGTTATGACAATGTGCACAATTTAATTCGAAATAAGCTCTTCCTCGATCTTCCAACGAAAATTGATTATCAAAATAATCTGGCAGTACAGAAATTGATGCGTGATCAAAGTTCTCCATCATTCCAAGGTCTTGGAAATGTTGTAATTGATTTTTAATAATCCCATTTCTATTCACCATAATATTCATATTATTTAATTTAGGACCAATAGGGGTAACCTCCTGATTTAACTGATGACAATCGGTGCACTCTTGTTCAGATGGAATGCGGTAATTGATCGATTTATTTATGGAGTTTTTATCTTTCCAAGAAATGTTAGTCTGGTCTCCATTGAGTTTAATTGTGGCATCTGTCTGATTTTCATTCCAAACATAAGTCGCAACATTCCATTGATTTTGACTTTTAACTAAAAATCGAGTTTCAATAATTTGTTTACCAAAACTTGGATTCATTTCATCTTTATAATAATAAAAGGTTTTAATGAGTTGAGTTCCTTCAGGAAAAAAAGGAAGTTCCTCATTTATTTTTTTTATTTTCTGTCCGTTAGGTAGCTTAATTAACCTCTGTTTATGAGCATAATTCACAAATAAAGATGACGATAAATCAAATTCTTCATATCCGTTGGTAGGAGATAAATCACTCATATTTCCTGAATAGAGATTATATTCCGATAGATGTGTTTTAAAAGAATATGTTTTTGGAGCCGAAATAGAATTGTTGACTTCATCTTTTTGGCAAGAAAAAGTAATAAATATTAAAGATGAAACAATAAACAGGGTAAACAAATTAGAGGTTTTCATATCATTTATTTTCTGTAAAATTCTTTATCAAAACTATGGTTGTGAAATAAAATCAGTGAATCAAGGCTTTTTTTCAGTGAAAGGTTTTGACTAAAATTCAAGAATATGGTTTATTTAAATTATTTGTATAGAATAAAATACCAAAATTTGAAGAATAGGAATTCACAGAAAAATTAAACGAAAACTCATTTCTTAGATATTAGAAATAATCTGTTCACTGAAAAATCAACATGTTTCACAGAAGTTTTTACCAAGTGTATTATTATTGTTTTATCTTAGTTAAGATGAAAAAAGAAAAGGGTTTACATATTTTATTGTGGGCATTGTACAGCATTGTGCTTTATGTATTTTTTAGCAATTCTTCCGAAGAAGATTCGGCATTTTCTCATGCGGTTATCTTTTGGTTGGCGCAATTGTTAAGTTTCTATATGAACAAAAATGTTCTCATTCCATTGTTTTATGAGCGAAACAAATATCTAACGTTTGTTTTTAGTATTGCTGTTTTACTCATGGGCTCGTCCTTGTTTATTTCCTTTTTAGAACACTCGAGGTTTTTTGCACATTCAGCACATGTTGAGGTGTTTAAATGGTCGGAAGTTCGTTTTGAATCATTATTGGCACATGCTTTTCCTAGTTTTATTGCTGTTTTTATTAGTTTTTTTCTTCATGTTTATCAAGAAAAGCGAAAAACCGAACGCCAAGCCATGCTCAATTTAGAAGCTGAGAAACTTTTTTTGGTGCAACAGATAAATCCACATTTTTTATTTAACACCTTAAACAATATTTATTCTTTAACCATTTCAAATAATCCAAAAGGATCCGAAGCTATTTTAACCTTATCTAGTATGTTGGACTACTCTTTGTACGATGCAAAAAAGGATAATTCAACCCTAGGTAACGAAATAAAATACATTTCAAATTATGTAGAACTTTTTTTACTTAGAGATGAGGATATTTCAAATGTGACTTTAAATTTCGATTCTGTAAATTTAGAGCAAGAATTACCGCCATTATTACTTCTGCCTTTTGTTGAAAATGCCATAAAACATGGAAATTTGGAAAATTTGAATGAAGGATTTCTACAGGTGATGTTAGAAACAAGAAAGTCTGAAATTGTTTTTACATGTATCAATTCATTTTATTCTAACAAAAATAAAGACAAAGTTGGAGGTATTGGATTAGCAAATGTTTCGAGGCGATTAGAATTGTTATATCCAAATAAACACCATTTAGACATAAAATCAGATGAAAATACGTTTAGTGTAAACTTAAAATTATTTATTTAATGAAATATAATTGTTTGATTATTGATGATGAACAACCTGCAAGAAAATTAATTGAGAATTATTGTTCTAAAGTGAGTTATTTAAAGCTGATTAAATCTTGTAAATCTGCTTTAGAAGGTCTAAATGTTCTGAACAGTCACTCTGTTGATATTATTTTTTTGGATATTCAAATGCCAGATCTTAACGGATTAACATTTTTAGAGACCATTCGTCAAAAAAATATAAATGTTATTTTAACAACGGCGTATAGAGAATATGCCTTGGAAGGATTTAATTTAAATGCGGTAGATTACCTCTTGAAACCGATTGGTTTTCCTCGATTTCTTCAAGCTATAGAAAAAGTGAATATAAAACCAAATTCACATCCAACTGAAAGTATTGTATCGCCATTTATTTATTTAAAAGCCGATAAAAAACAATACAAAATAAAGGTGGAGGATATTCAAATGATAAAATCGGAAAATGAATATATTAAATACTTTTTTGCGGACAATACAACATTATTGGTGTACGGATCTTTAAAAAATGTGGAGACCGAATTTATTGAATTTCCATGCTTTTGCAGAATTCACAGATCGTACATCATTAATATGAATGCAATACAATATATAGAGGGAAATAGTATTTCTTTACAAGGTAAATTTATTCCGATTAGTGACTCTTATAAAGATGGGTTTTTGAAAAAATGGAAAGCCGAATAGTCTATTTTCTGTGACGTCCTAAAATAGCGTTACGAATTAATAGTACAAAGGTAGTGATTTTAT
>JBMYWP010000058.1:0-26495 GCA_049607525.1 Flavobacteriales bacterium | reverse complement strand
AAATCCAGTGCTAAGAAGAGATTCAAATTAACAGCATCTGGTAAAATTAAAAGAAAGCACGCTTTTAAAAGTCATATCTTAACAAAGAAGACGAAGAAGCAAAAACGTAATTTAACACATGCTGGGTTAGTTCACAAAGCGGATGAGCCTAACATTAAATTACAATTATTACTTAAATAGTCTTTTCGAAGACTATTTGGTTTATTATTCATTAACCCTGGAATTATGTACCTAAGCCCGTTGAAATAGAACGGCACTAATTACAAAAAAATAGAAAGAAATGCCAAGATCAGTAAACGCAGTAGCATCTAGAGCAAGAAGAAGAAAGATTCTTAAACTTGCAAAAGGATATTTTGGACGTCGTAAGAACGTTTATACAGTAGCAAAAAACGCCGTTGAAAAAGGTTTAGTTTATGCTTACAGAGACCGTAGACAAAAGAAGAGAAACTTCCGTTCTCTATGGATTACTCGTATTAATGCAGGTGCCCGTCAGCACGGTATGTCATACTCTCAATTTATGGGAGCAGTTCATAAAGAAGGAATCGAATTGAACCGTAAAGTTCTTGCAGATTTAGCTATGAACCACCCTGAGGCTTTTAAAGCAATTGTTGACAAAGTAAAATAGTAAACAGACGTTTTAGTCTAATTTTCTCAAACTCGAATACGAAAACCACGATGCAAATCGTGGTTTTTTGGTTTAAAACCTTTTTAATTTTAGAACCATTGATGATCTATGATAATTCAATTTTTAATTCTATTGAAAAGAAATTAACTTGATGTATGTCCAAAAGCGGTAAGTACTTCAAACTGCCTGATCAGCAATAATTTCTTCATTCTCTATATTTTTTTGTAAAAAATATACATCTACCCTTCCATGGCTTTATCAATCTTTTCTTTTATTTCTAAAGGTAATTCAGATTCGAAGAATTTCTGAATATTATTAATTGTTTGTGTAAGACTTGAATTTATTTTTGGATTAGTTTCTAGCAATTCAAGACTAATTTTATTTTTTTTTAGACCAGAAAGAATCAGTTTTTCCTCTTTTGATTTAAGTTCAATGATTTTTTGGTTTAGATAGATACGCCCTGGCAGCATTTCTGGATTTGGGTGTTCTAAAAATACATGTTGAGTAAATAATAAATCAAATTTATTATTTAATGTTGTTTCACATTCAAAGTAAATACTTCCGCCATCGCCGGCAGCAACTATATTATTAATTAATATGCCCGATTCTATTTCTTCTATTTTCATTTGGTATAGATTAATTGTAAATTAAATAATTTATGGTGTGCATGATGAATATTAATCAGATTTTGGTTAAATAAACAGATTGACACCATCAATATTTTTAGTTGTTTAATATAAAATTCTGTTATAACTCTCCCGTTCACTTTTTTAAATGATACTCATTAGTTCTCTTAGGCTAAAATATAAAGTTTCGTATAAAAGTTGTTTTATTTTAGGAATGGTAGACTTGTACATAGACGTTTTTGTAGGAGACGGCTTACTATGTATTTTATAGTTTTCTGCCAATTTCATTGCTCTTTTCATATGAAACGGATCAGAAACAATTAAAGCTGTTTTTATTGCATTTTTAGTCATTATTTGCTTTGCTTGCGCTAAGTTTTCTGAAGTGTATTTTGATTTTTCTTCTATTATAATATTTTCTTCAGAAACTCCTTGTCGAATCGCATAATGCATCCCTATTCTGCTGTCCGATTGATTTTGCCTTTTTCCATACCCTCCTGTAATAATGATTTTATCAACAATTCCTTTATTGTAAAGAAAGATACCGTGATTTATTCTTTCTTTAAAAACTGGAGATACTTTGCCGTCGTTTGTTCCAGCACCGAGGACAATAGCAACATCAGATATATTTTCATAATATTCTTGTGAATAATGATATATTCTTATGGTATTGACGGTAAAATAACCCAGTAGGATCCCTAATATCAGAATGATTTTATTTTTTATGTATTTCATTTTTACATTAATAATTATTACGAATTTTCCATTATGGAATATCCATATATTTATGTGTTTGTAAAGACATTTTCCATTTTGGATGTTTCTTAATATAAGATATAATGGTTGGTAAAATATCATCCGACTTATCCCACTCGGGTTGTAAATATAATAAGCATTCTTCAGAAACTTGGTCAGCACAATCTTCAGCAAATTTAAAATCATTTACTCTAGAAATAACAATTTTTAATTCATTTGCAGCTTTCCAACTTTGTTCTAAAGGCATTTTGCGTTTTTTAGGAGATAGTGTTATCCAATCCCATTGACCCGAAAGCATGCTTGATCCAGAAGTTTCAATATGCGTTTTAATATTGTTTTCATTCAACTTTTTTGTCAAATCATCCAACTGATGAAGTAGAGGCTCCCCTCCTGTTATTACAGCGATTTTTGCTTGATCAACAGTAGTTACTAGATCAGCCGTACTCATCCATTGATCTTCATGTATAGACCAACTTTCTTTAACATCACAAAACGGACAACCCACATCGCATCCTGCAGTTCTAATAAAATATGCGGCGTGTCCTGTAAACTTTCCTTCCCCTTGAATGGTGTAGAAATGTTCCATAATTGGAAGTTTACCTTCTCTTGTTTGTGTGTTCATTTTTGTTCTTGTTAGCCCGCAAATTTAATAAAAAAAAGTAGAGTGGTATCTATTAATACCACTCTACTTTTATACTATATAATGAAATAAAGGTTAGTTATTTTCTAAGAAATCACCATTTAGAATTGGTACAACATCCACTAAATCTTTTGTAACACAAATCACTACATCCTCATCAATATCCAAATCTTTTAATCGCTTTCGGTGAGATGAATTCTTTAGATATCCATAAATGTCATCTTTGGCCGTTTCATACAAATTAATTGCGGCTCTTGATGAATCACAATCCATTTCAAATTTTCCAGATTCCAATAAATTGAGACTAAAAGCACCTGCAAATAAAGTGTCTTCAAGACAAAATTTACCTTTCCAACCAGAACAACAAATAATAATGTCTTTATTTTGTTGGGTTGCCCATTTTGTAATTGCTTTTAAGTTAACAAAAGCACCAATGGCCACTTCATGGTCCTTTTTGGCAATGTTAATCATTCGGGTCCCATTTGTTGTAGTAACAACCATGTTTTTCCCTTTGTGATCTGCATTCATAAATGGTTGTGGAGAATTTCCGTAATCGAAACCATTTACAATTTTACCACCTCGTTCTGCAGCAAGGATAAAAGAATCGTCGCCTTTATGTTCAAGCGCTTCTTCTACAGTCATAACGGGTTTAACTTTAGAAATATTACTTCCCAAAGCAAAACACATGGTTGTGGTAGCTCTTAAAACATCGGTTACAACAACTATACTTTTTCTATCGGCGTATAAGTGAAACAGATCTGGAGTTAAACAAACTCTAACTTTGTTTTTCATATTATGCTTTGTAAAATGGTAATTTTACAACCTCTGCTTTTAATTGCTTTTTACGTATGGCAATATAAATCTCAGAACCAGCTTTGGCAAATTCAGTTTTTACATAACCTAAACCAATGGCCTTATTCGTAGATGGAGACATTGTACCCGAAGTTACAATTCCAATCTCTTCTCCTTCTGCATTAACAATCTTATAATCGTGTCTTGGAATTCCTTTTTCTACAAGTTCAAAACCAACCAACTTACGAGTTACACCTTCTTCTTTTTGCTTTTTTAGGGCTTCAGAATTGGTGAATTCTTTTGTGAATTTTGTTACCCATCCTAATCCAGCTTCTAATGGAGAAGTTGTATCACTTAAATCATTACCATATAAACAGAATCCCATTTCTAAACGTAATGTATCTCTCGCAGCCAATCCAATTGGTTTTATTCCTTCTTCTTTACCAGCTTCGAATAATGCTTTCCAAACTGTTTCAGCCTGATCATTTTTGAAGTATAACTCAAATCCACCCGAACCAGTATATCCAGTTGCCGAGATAATGATATCTTCTAAACCAGCAAAGTTTCCGATTTTAAATCGGTAATAAGGTATTTCAGAAAGATTAATATCTGTTAATTTTTGCATCACTTCAGTTGCTTTTGGCCCCTGAATGGCTAGCATAGAAAATTCGTCAGAACGGTTTGTCATTTCAACACCAAACGTGTTTCTTTCTGAAATCCAATTCCAATCTTTCTCAATATTAGATGCATTTACAACAAGTAAATATTCTTGTTCATCCATTTTATACACCAAAAGATCATCAACAATACCACCATTATCATTAGGCAGACAAGTATATTGAGCCTGACCAATATTTAATTTCGATGCATCGTTAGAACAAACAGATTGAATAAGATCTAAAGCGTGTGCTCCCTTTAGAAAAAATTCTCCCATATGAGAAACATCAAAAACACCTACACTTTCTCTAACTGTAGCATGTTCAACTTTTACACCTTCGTACTGAACTGGCATTAAGTATCCAGCAAATTCAACCATTTTAGCCCCGTAAGACTCATGTATATGTTTAAGAGCAGTCTCTTTCATTCTTTCTTTTGTTTTAATCGTGCATGCGAATTTAATGTTTTTTTTTAGTCAAAAAAAATAATACTTTGCAATCCTATTTAAGATAACATTTAATTGTAAAGTTTAAACCGAAACAATGACTTTTCTAATGTTAGTTGGCCAATACATTATCGTTCTTTTATAAAAAAAAGCTTTTTATTACTTTAATCCTATTTCAAAAATTGATTTCTAAAAAAATAAAATAATCTTAGTAATTTGAGAATGTAAGGTTTAGAAAATACTTTAAAAAAAAGAATGGACAATGCTTTGGTTAGAATAAAAAATGCCTTAATATTGCAACGCTTTCGGGGTGTAGCGTAGCCCGGTCATCGCGCCTCGTTTGGGACGAGGAGGTCGCAGGTTCGAATCCTGCCACCCCGACGAAAGAGAAATGGTTAGTGTATTTTTAGTGCAAGCTTGCTTGAAAACTAAAAAAACACTAACCATTTCTGGTTTTCGCAACATAACCCCTTCAGGATATCTAATCTGCCACCCCGACGAAAGAGAAATGGTTAGTGTATTTTTAGTGCAAGATTGCTTGAAAACTAAAAAAACACTAACCATTTCTGGTTTTCGCAACATAACCCCTTCAGGATATCTAATCTGCCACCCCGACGAAAGAGAAATGGTTAGTGTATTTTTAGTGCAAGATTGCTTGAAAACTAAAAAAATACTAACCATTTCTGGTTTTCGCAACAATCCTCATTTTAGTGACTAACCTGAAAGTGACGAGTGACTAGTTTTTTTTAGTGTGAGATGTCTATTTGTTAGTATCATCTAAGCTATCTCTTTGTAGGGATCTTAGGGATGTTGGGTACCTCAAAAAAACGAAGGGTGAGCGGAGTCGAACCCTGGGATAGTGACAAACTTATTATAAGAATATTTTACTAAATAAAAAATCCAATGCTACTTTTGCAACATTGGATTTGATGTGTATTTTTTAGTGGATGTTATTGATATAATTCTGCCAAATTTTTAACAGCATAATCAACTTCCTCTTTCGTTGTATATTTTGAGAATGAAAAACGAACTGCAGGTCTATTCGGGTCTGCACCTATACCTGTTAATACATGAGAACCTTTATTGGCCCCAGACGAACAAGCCGAACCTCCAGAACAACAAATTCCTAAAATATCTAGATGAAATAATAACATCGATGAGTTTTTTGACGGAGGTAAACAAACATTTAATACCGTATATAAACTCTTGTCCATATTTGATGAATCTCCATTGAATCGAACATCATCAATCTGGCCTTTCAAGGCATCAATCATATAAGATTTTATACCTTCAATATGAGATCTGTGTCCATCTAAGTCATTATAAGCAACATCCATCGCTTTAGATAGACCAATTATACCATGTAAATTCTCGGTTCCACCACGAAGATTTCTTTCCTGGGCTCCACCAAAAATCATTTGGTTTATTTTAATGTTCTTGTTGATGTAAAGAAAACCAACACCCTTTGGACCATGAAACTTATGAGCGGCACATGTTAGAAAATCAACATCAAATTCGTTCATATCATAAGCGTAGTGCGCCATAGATTGAACAGTATCTGAATGGAAATAAGCGTTGTACTTTCTGCAAAGTATAGAAACTTCTTTAGCCGGAAGTAAATTACCTATTTCGTTATTGGCATACATTAAAGAAACCAGTGTTTTCTCCTTGTTCGTAGATAAAAGCTCTTCTAAATGTGCTAAATCTACATGTCCTTTTTTATCTAAGTTTACGTAAGACAACTTCACTTGTTCACCATCGGCAATGTGCTCAGCGGTATGACCCACAGCATGGTGTTCTATGGTTGTTGTAATAATATGTCTTACACCTAAATGGTTTACAGAACAATTAATTGCCATATTGTCGGCCTCTGTTCCACCAGATGTAAATAATATTTCACTTGGCAAGCAGTTCAAATGTTTTGCAACATTTTTTCTAGATCGTTCAATAAGACTCTTACTTTTTCGTCCCATTAAATGAGTTGACGAAGGGTTTCCATAAAATTCCTTCATGGTATCCATCATCACCTCAAGCACATCATTATCTATTGGTGTTGTAGCTGCGTTGTCTAAATAAACTCTCATTGTTTTGTTAGGGTTATAGTGTGTTTTCAATTTCTTGAATAAATCGATCTGCTAAAGCATTAGCTGAATCTAAACTCTTAGATTCCGCATATATACGGATAATAGGTTCGGTATTAGATTTTCTCATGTGAACCCATTCTTTACCAATATAAATTTTTAAACCATCTAATACATTGGTTTCAAAATCGTTTTTATATTGATTATGTAACGTATTCAAAATTCCATCTACATCAATACCAGGCTTAAGTTGGATTTTTTTCTTGGCCATGGCATATTGTGGATATTGATCTCTGAATTCCGACATTTTCATTGATGAATTACAAAAATGTGTCAAAAATAAAGCAACACCTACTAAAGAATCTCTACCGGCGTGTAAAGTAGGATAAATAATTCCTCCATTTCCTTCACCACCAATGATAGCATTTTCAGCTTTCATCATTTCCACAACATTAACTTCACCAACGGCCGAGCTAAATGCTTTAAAATCTGATTTTTCTTCAGTAACGTCTCTTAATGCTCTTGTTGAAGACATATTTGAAACCGTATTACCTGGTGTTTTAGATAAAATATAATCTGCAACCGAAACGAGTGTATATTCTTCTCCAAACATTGAACCGTCTTCACAAATAAATGCTAAACGATCTACATCTGGATCTACAACAATTCCTAAATCGGCTTTATTTTCTTTAATAAACGATGAAATTCCAACGAGGTTTTCTTTTAAAGGCTCAGGATTGTGTTCAAAATCTCCATGCATATCTGCATATAACACATGAATATCCTCAAAACCGAGGGCTTTTAGCATTAATGGGATAGCGAAAGCTCCAGAAGAATTTATTCCATCTATTACAATTTTCAATGCACGTTTTTTATTCAAATCTGAATCTACCAATGGCAATTTCATGATTTCTTCTACATGTCTTGAAACTGCATTTTCTTCTTTTGTTAAGGTTCCTAAGTCATCAACTTGTGCAAATTCGAAATCTTCCTGACTTGCAATTTCTAAAATTCGAGCTCCATCTGCTGCCGAAACAAATTCTCCTTTAGAATTCAATAGTTTTAAGGCATTCCATTGCTTAGGATTATGACTTGCCGTAAGAATTATTCCACCATCGGCTTTGTTCCAAACAACAGCCATTTCTACTGTTGGAGTTGTAGATAGATCTAAATCTACAACATCTATTCCCATCATTTGTAACGAAGAACATACTAAACTTGAAACCAAAGGCCCCGACATTCTAGCATCTCTACCAATAACAATTTTAAGTTTATCTTTTTTTGTTGTTTCTTTTACCCAAGTGGCGTATGAACAACTATATTTTACGATATCTATTGCGGTTAAAGCATCATCTACTCTACCTCCTATTTCTCCGCGTATTCCGGATATAGATTTTATTAACGTCATCTTTATTTAATCATTTTAATAGAAGCAAAGATAAGGTTCGATCATAAAAAAACAAATTTTACCAAACAGTATTCGAGATTCCGTAATTTTTCTTCTGTTAAAAACGAATAAAATGCCACAAAACGGATTAAAGAATTAGAATATAATTGGGTAAACTTCTACTTTTGTATTGATGATAAAAAGAATAAAATATTTGATCATAATAAGTTACCTCTCCATTATAAATATAAATGGACAAGAACTGTTTACTAAAGAAATTGAAACATTAAATCTAAGCAACCAACCTATTTCTTCCATTCATATCATTAATTTAAATCGTGAAATTGCCAAATCTACCAATCAACATGGAAAAACGGCATTCGAATATCATATTAACGATTCAATTTCGATAACATCTGTTCAATTTAAAGATACAATATTGATTATGAATCAGACTTCCCATTCAAAAGAAAAACTATCGGTTCAATTGGTTCCAGATATTATTTTACTAGAGAACATTACCCTATCTCCTACTTTTTCGATGTATAAATCACGTGATACCATTGCTGAACCAATAAAAATGGGGTTACCGTTTAAAATAAAAGGTTTTACCGATGAAGATAGAAAACAAGACCGGGTTGTAGTTTCACCAATGGGTTTTGCAGTTAGAATTGGTATGAAAACAAAAAACAGACGAGCTAAAGAGGCATTAGAACAGACAAAAAAACAAGGCGATTTCTATGATTCTGTTGTGTTATTTGGAGATTCTATATTTTACTGGAAACAAATTGGTATTAAATATAATGAGATTGAATCATTTATACATTATATATTGGAGCATACAAAGCTAAATGAATCACAATTCTCTAAAATGAAACGCATTGAAGTTATTGACTTGATGTTGAGAAATAAATCAGGATTTCTTGAATATATTAAACGAAGAAAATAAGACATTTTTTTTCTAAAACAAGCTTTTAATCTTAGTAAATTTCTATATCAAAGTGTTTAACTAAACCTTGTAAACCATCTTGAGAAAACTTTGTTTTTTTTACCAAATTATTTTCTAAAATTAATTCATAATTCAGTGCTAATCTAAAATCGGTTTTAGTCAAATTGGTTCTATCAAATATAGCCCCGGCTAAATTAGAACCATTAAAGTTTACCTGAGTTAAATCACTTTCAGAAAAATCAACCTCAATACAAGAACAATGTTCAATATTACTGAGTTGTAAATTAGTATTGTAAAAAGATGAATGATTTAATGTGCAAGATTCCAGGTCAATAGAAAAACCAAAGGTGTTACATTCATTAAACAATAGTCCCAGCATTTTGCATTCAAAAAATTGAACTTTTTGAAAATATGTTTTGTGAAGATTTACAGAACTTAAATTACATCCAGTGAACTTACATTCGGTAAATTGAATTTTTGATAGATCAACATTTGCAAAATTACAATTGATAAACTCACAATTTTCATATTCAGCCTTTTCAAAGGTTTTATCAGAAAAATCTATTCCTTTATATACTTCATCTTCAAAATACGACATACTTTTTGTTCTGTTTTATCGAAGCAAAAATAAGTTTCTCCGCGAATAACGCAAAATATGACGTCTTTTATATCTTAATCATAAAATGGTTCATGGAAACATGTGTATTTCATATTTATTCATCACATTTTCCAAAAAAAGTATACCAAGCACGATCATCATCAATTTTCAATTCTATAGTGTTCCAATCAATTGCTTTGCATTCACCAATTATATTTCCTCTCATCATTAAATGTCCATTATGAATGAAAATGTTTGAATCACAAAAATCAAAGAAATCACCATAAAAATGGGTACCTCTGTCATATTTCCAACTCGAAACGTTTATTTCATCCTCGGAAATACAGCTTGTAAATAGGACAATAAATATTCCGTAAACACATGTTTTGAGAATCGAATTTTTCATTTTTCCATTGATTTTATTTGAACATTTTTATTGTTACCGATTTTGGTTATAAATTTCAATAAAATAATCTGTTCAATCATTTCTATAACGCAATTATTTGATTTAAATTTAGATTTCAATTTTCAAATGGCTTAAATATAATATTCACCTATTCATGAAAAAAAAACACCACTTTGTTTATTTTATTATTCTCTCGCTTTATTTTCTACCCTATTTTATTTTAGGTAAGAATTTTCCTTTGGATGTTTTCGATAATATGAACTCTAATATTGTTTGGATAAAAATGGTGATTGAAAATTGGCAATTGATGTTTTCTCCACATTCTCCGGTTCCAAATTTACTCGGTGGAGAAAGTTCTTTTTCTTCCTTGTATCCAAACTTAGACATTTCAACAATACCACTTGCAATTTTCGGATCGTATTGGGGTTTTATTCTTGATAAGCTTATTATGTCTATTGTTGGTTACTTTGGAATTTTAGGAGTTTTCAGATCATTATTTCCACTTAAAAACGAAAACATCAAATGGTTATTGGCTCTTTCATTTTCACTTATACCTTTCTGGGGGTTTTCATTAAATGCAATAGGATTACCTTTGCTTTTTCACGCCTTAACACGTATTTTTCAGAATAAAGATCATTTTAGGCATTGGATTTGGATTCCCATTTTTGCATTCTACAGTAATTTGGTTCTCATTGGTATTTTTTCTTTATTGCTTTGTTTATATGTTTTGATTAAATCTACAATACAAACTAGAAAAATACATTGGAAATTCATTTTAGCGTGTTCTTTATTATCCGTCAGTTATTTGTTAAGCCATTATCCACTAATTTATTCATTTCTATTTGTTAAAGATTATACATCTCATCGAGTAGAAATGGTAATTTTTGATATGCCTTTGAACGAAACCTTAGATTATTTATGGGATATTATTTACAGAGGAGATTTTAGTTATCACGGTAAAAAATATTATTTACACACTTTATATATAATCCCCGTAGTTATTGGCTCTCTTTGGCTTTGGAGACAAAATATATTAAACAAGCATCTCAAACATTTGTGGGTTTATTTCATTATTGCTCATATCCTGTTAGTGATTTCTACATGGAAATTTACCGTTCAAGAATTTGATCATTTTTTTAAATTGATTCCAATGGCATTAGACCGATTCTTGTGGTTTATTCCCTTATTTTGGATCATTCAAATTGGCGTAATTTCAGATCTAATTATTTTCAAAAAACCTAAGCTCCAAAAGCTATTTGTTGGTCTCATTATTCTTCAAACAGGGATAATTGTAGCAAATCATAAATTAATTGTAAATCATGAAGGTCCTTCGTTTAAGGAATACTATTCGGAAAAGTTGTTTCAGAAAATAGAACAAGATTTAAATGAGGACAAAACCAAATTTAGAGTTTTAAATGTTGGAATAGAACCAGCCATTGCACAATATAATGGATTTTACACCTTGGGTGGTTTTTCTGGAAATTATTCCTTGGCATATAAACACAAATTCCATAAAGTAATTACAAATGAACTTTTTAAAGAAAATGGTTGGCCTATCCGCCGAAAATTTGAATTATGGGGATCAATGTGTTATGCCTATTCCCAGGAATTCGGGCTTCAATTTGGTGAAAAATATTGGAAACCAATAAATCATTTAGATTTCGATTGGAGTTTAGCTCAAGAAATGGGTGTGAAATATGTTTTTACCCCATCAGAAATCAATCTCAAGAATAATCCGAGATTAGAATTATTCAAAGACTATACAGGTTTAGGATATTATTATCCATTAAAAGTATATAAAATCAAACCTAAATAAGCCACAAAAAAAACGATGAAGATTAACTAACCTTCATCGTTTTTAAATTATTTAGCGGCTTCTAAAGCTCTAACTTGTTTTATGGTAAGTGTACTACCATCATGACTCCAACCCGGAGGTCCGAATGCATACATGAATTTATCCGACCATTTGGATGATTTTTTCATATCCTTCCAAATATCTGCATATTCATGTGTAAGAATAACAAATGGGTTATAAGAATTTGGTGGATGTGTAACTCCAAATTCGATATCAATATTATCATCTAACTTTTTAAAAGTTCCGAACATTCGATCAAAAATATTTAAGAAACCACCATGATTTTTGTCCATATAATCCAAGTTTTTGGCGTGGTGTACCTGATGCATGGTATGGGTATTCATAAATCGATCGAAGAATCCAAGTGTTTTAATGTATTTTGTGTGCAATTGAAATTGCCATAAAGATTCAATTCCTAAACATACCACCACCATACTTGGGTGAAATCCTAAAGCCGGAATCCACATATAAAATAGAGGTTTATAAGCTAATGTAAACCATCCATTTCTTACTGCTGTTCCTAAATTGAAATTATCAGATGAATGATGTACAATGTGAGCAGCCCATAAGAATCTTATCATGTGGTTTTGCCTATGAAACCAGTAATATGCTAAATCATCTAAAAATTGACAAGCAAACCAAATATACCAAGCAAAGCCAAAAGATTCCCAACCTAGTATATTCGTTCTTATTCCATCTACTTCTGGGTTAAAAAGTTCATAGGCGCCAACAAAAATGGCAACGGTGTAAATTGTTTTAATTAATGGTGCTAAAATAGCCGAACCAACTCCCATACTCAGACTCGAAAAAAAGTCTTTCCAATGGTAAAGTTTTTGATTGTTATGCGTTCTACTGTAAGCTATTTCAAGTGCTATAAGACCCAAAAAACAAGGAACACCATAAACGACGGGGTTTGTAAAATCCAAAGTGTGTTTTTTAATTAATGTTTGATACGAAAACTGTCAGCAATATAGAACTTTTATTATCCTTCTTTATTGTAATAATTAGAATATATTTCGAAAAATAAATTATTCTTATGTTTCTGAGATAAATACCTTTTATTTTATCTTGTTAACACAAACCAAAATAAGGTTACTCTTTATGATTTTTAAATAAAACCTGATTAAAATTATCCTACATTTGTTTTTCGTTTTAGATACATAATATTAAATAAAACAATAATGTTTAATCCACAAATAAAGAATACAATTAACGAGGATATTTCAATTCTTGTTAAACAAAGTAATAACGCTTTTAATTATATCTGTGAGTGCGGAGAGGCATCAAAACTTAAAATTAAAGAAATACAGCAAACCGAAGTCATTTTTATTAGTCATACCCACATTGATCATTTTGCAAATTTTGATCAAATTATTCGTCATCAAATTGGAATTCAACGTAAGGTTACCATTTGCGGACCAAAAGGAATTGCTCAAAACATTTTCCACAAACTCAATGCTTTTACATGGAATCTCATTTCTGAAGATGCATTGACTTATGAAATTATTGAAATGCTCACCGATCAATCGATACAGACTTATGAATTAAAACCTGCGAAATGGGAACTGATCAAGAAAGAGAAGAAATTATCCAATATTTTATTTATGGGTAAAGATTTTGAAGTCACTGGTATATTATTAGATCACAAAATACCAACATTGGCTTACAAATTTCAAGAAAATGCAAAGATTAAGCTAAAAGATACACCTTTTAAAGGAGGACCATGGGTAAACGCATTAAAACTGGCTTTTGAACAGAAACAATTAAATCAAATTATTGAAATTGATGGGAAACAACATTTGGCAGAAACCTTGTTTTGTTATTTAGAAGTTAAAGAAGGAGATTCTTTAGGAATCATTATGGATCATGCTGCTTCTGAACAGAATCATAAAAAGATTTTTAATCACTTTTATGGAACTAAACAAATCTTTATTGAGTGTTTCTATAAAACAGAAGATAAAGAATTAGCGCATAAAAATGCGCATAGTTTTGTTCAAAAGTCCGCTGAGATAGCTAAATCGTTGAAAGCTGACAACATAACACCTGTCCACTTTTCGCGAAAATATAAGTTGGAGGATTTAGAAGAAATCGAAAAGGAATTTTTTCAAATTTTAACACAATAAACATAGGATTTAACTCAAACAAATCTTTATTATTTAAAAAGAAAACCATTTGAAATACCTAAATTTACCGTTTAAAGGCTATAATCAATTTGTATTCCCCAAAATTCAATGCCAAATCAAACCAAACGAAAAAAACAATATAAACGACTTGCCAATACTCGAAAGATTCACAGAAAATTAGGTGTGTTTTTATGTCTTACTTTTCTTATTGTTTCTATTTCGGGCCTTCTTTTAGGTTGGAAAAAACATAGTAATGGCCTCATACTACCCAAAACACATATTGGAACTTCAACTCAACTCAAAGACTGGAAATCTTTAGATGAACTTCATAAAAAGGCATGTCAGGTATTGCGAGATTCAGTTTCTGAAGATTTGAAACTAGATTTAGAACGAATTGATGTTAGAAAGGACAAAGGAATGGTGAAATTCGTTTTCTTAGATCATTTTTGGGGTGTTCAACTCGATGGAGCGACGGGAGATGTATTACATATAGAAAGAAGAAATCACGATTTTATAGAAAATATTCACGACGGTTCCATATTAGACTACCTTTTTGATACCAAAGGCGAATATTTAAAATTATTTTATACAACCATTATTGGTTTGGCACTATTAACCTTTACAATTTCTGGATTTTGGCTTTGGTATGGGCCAAAGGTTTTAAGACGAAAGTAAACAAATCGGTAAGAATGAAATCATTACATAAAAGAACATAAAAAGAGTCCTAAAAATATCACGGAAATAAAACAGTCTAATTTTTTATTGCAATAAATTTGTGATACTTTTAGGCTAAGTTTATCCCAACAAACAAATACGAATTAATTTATGTCAAAAGATAAGATAAATACCGATAATTGGGTAGATGAATACTCTGACTATTTATTTAGATTTGCCATTACCCGTGTTTCTGATGAGGAAAAAGCGAAAGACTTGGTTCAAGATACGTTTTTCTCGGCGTTAAAGGCTTACGATAAATTTGAGCATAAATCTTCGATAAAAACTTGGTTAACTTCTATTTTAAAAAGAAAAATCTATGACTTTTATAGAGTTAAAGATAGAGAAGTGAACGTAAGTAAACTCGCCTATTTTTCGGACGACCAAACTAACGAACAATGGGTAGAAAGTAAACAACCAAAAGGATTTGATTTTGCAGATAAAGATATTGAACAGTCAGAATTGTTACAAACTTTAATGTCATGTATAGCAAATCTACCTGCAAAGGCGGCATCGGTTTTTAAATTGAAAAACCTAGAAAACTATGATTCTGAACAAATTTGTAAGGATTTAGGCATAAGTAAGTCCAATTATTGGGTTCTCACTCATAGAGCTCGATTACAAATGCGAGAATGTATGGAAAGTAAATGGTATAAATCATGAGAATGAAATTTATGATGAGTTGTAAGGAGGCTACAGAAATCAGTAATAAAATCCAAGACAACGAACCAATAAGCTTGTTTAAAAAAATTGAATTTAAATTTCACACTTTTATGTGTAAGTTATGTTCTATTTATGATAAGCAAAATGCACAATTAAACAAACTTTTAGGGAAACTTCCCAAAGACGATATTCCAGAAATATCTCTTTCAGAAGAATCTAAAGAAACATTAAAGAAGAAATTAAAGGATAAACAATAGCATCCTGAAAAAAACTTCCCTACTACCCTTTTCAATTAAGTTTGTTAAGGGTTTGCTGTTTATAGAAATTTTCTAAATCAGAAGGAAAACATTCTATAAACAATTTTCTATATTTGATATCTTAAAATTGAAAAACAAAAAAATCATTCATATTCAAGCTATGAGGGTTTTTTAACAAAATACATTATGATAAAAAAAACATTTGCAAACGGTGTACAAACACTTACTTTAAACCGACCAAAGGTTTTTAATAGTTTCAATAGAGAAATGGCTTTGGAACTTCAATCCGAATTGGATGCAGCTAACAATAATGAAGACGTAAGAGCAATTATTATTACTGGAGAAGGAAAAGCATTTTGTGCTGGACAAGATTTAGGTGAAGCCATTGACGAAAACGGACCAGAATTAAAGGAAATTGTGGATAAGCATTATAATCCAATGATTTCTAAAATAAGAACAATAGAAAAACCCATAATTGCCGCTGTAAATGGTATTGCTGCCGGAGCTGGTGCAAATATTGCTTTGGCTTGTGATATTGTTATTGCAAACGAAAGCGCATCATTTATTCAGGCATTTAGTAAAATTGGATTAATCCCCGATTCGGCTGGTACATTTTTTCTTCCACGTTTAATAGGAATGCAAAAAGCCGCAGCTTTAATGATGACAGGAGACAAAATTTCTGCAGAAGAAGCCGAAAAAATGGGAATGATATATAAAGCCGTTTCTAATGAAGACTTTGAATCAGAAACAAATAACATAGCCGGTAAGTTAGCTAAAATGCCAACCAAGGCCATGGGATTAACCAAAAGGGCTCTAAACAAAAGTTATTCTAACACATTAGAAGAGCAATTGGCTTTTGAATCGGACCTTCAGGTGATTGCTGGTAAAACACACGATTTTAAAGAAGGAATTGACGCATTTTTAGAAAAAAGAAAACCAGAATTTAAAGGAAAATAAAAACATCATGATGAAAATTGGAGTTGTTGGTGCTGGAGCCATGGGTTCTGGAATTGCTCAGGTTGCGGCACAATCTGGACATAAGGTATATTTATTTGATACAAAACAAGAAGCTTTAACCTTATCTGAACAAAAACTAGATAAAGTATTGAAGCGCTTGGTTGAAAAAGAAAAGATTTCTCAAGAGAAAGCGAATGATATAAAAGGGAATATATCTTATGTGGATCAACTGGATACTTTTTCGGATACTGGTTTGGTTATTGAGGCTATTATAGAAAATTTAGACATTAAAAAGTCGGTTTTTCAGTCTTTAGAAAATATTGTTAATGATGCCTGTATTTTGGCAACCAATACATCTTCCCTTTCCGTTACTTCTATTGCTGGTGCTTGTCGTTTACCTGAGCGTGTTATAGGAATTCATTTCTTTAATCCGGCACCATTAATGCCGTTGGTTGAGATTATTCCTGCGTTGCAAACAGAAGGATCAATTACTGCAACTACGAGAGCTATGATAGACTCTTGGAAAAAGGTAACGGTACTTACAAAAGATACACCTGGATTTATTGTAAACCGCGTAGCTCGTCCATTTTATGGTGAAGCCATTCGAATTTTAGAAGAAGGTTGGGCAAATATTGCAACAATTGATTGGGCGCTAACAGAACTTGGAGGTTTTAGAATGGGGCCGTTTACACTTACAGATTTTATTGGTCACGATGTAAATTATGTGGTTACTGAAACAGTATTTAAAGAATTTTTCTATGATCAAAGGTATAAACCATCGTTTTCTCAAAAACGTTTAGTAGAAGCTGGTAGATTAGGACGAAAAACGGGTTATGGATTTTATAATTATGCTGAAGGCGCTACAAATAATCCAATTGCTGTAGAGGATGAAAAGGTTGGAAAGCAAATTGTAAATCGCGTTCTACTTATGCTAATTAATGAAGCTGCCGATGCACTGTTTTTGAATATTGCAACTGCAAAAGATTTAGATTTAGCCATGACAAAAGGAGTTAATTACCCTAAAGGATTATTGACTTGGGCAAATGAACTTGGTTTAGAATATGTATACGATGGTTTAATGGAATTGTATGATGAATACCATGAAGACAGATACAGACCTTCTCCAATATTGAGAAGAATGATACAAAACAAAGAAACATTTGTTATTAAATAAACAAAAAGCCTCAATGTTCGTCGCATTGAGGCTTTTTGTTGAATCGTTTTGTTTTATAAAGTTACTTGCTATTTTTTGTAAATGGGGTGAAAATATAACAACCAGTTTCTATCGGTATACCCAAAACCAAGGCATTCTTATTCGCTCCTTTTAGAAAATATAATAAATAAAAATCCGAACTGGAAAGAATTAACATAAATGCACTAAAAATTAATAAATCTGGATTTTGTAACCAAATAGAAATTATTCCAGGCAGTATAGCAACTATTAAAGTTGGAAGAATTATACCTAATCTAAAATTATTTAATTTTAAGGGCTCAATACAAAAACAATAAGGAGATAACATACGCCAAAATACACCAAACTTTATTGATTTGAATTTATCTTTAGCAAAATAAGCCCAGACTAGCCCGTGAATGAACACATGAATAATAGATCCCAGACCCAATAAAGCCAAATCCAAAATAAAATCAAATACGTCTGTTCCAAACGAAAGACTTAAACTGCTAAATATCTTCTGAGCTAAATTTTCAAATCCCCAGATTAGAGAATAAGGCACTCCAAAAATTAAAAACCCAGGAATAATTAAAACAAGACTTAAAACACTTGTTCTTATCGGATTTACACTTTTTTGTTCTTGTTTATATTGATGCAAATTCATCATGTATTCGAATTATTTATAAGCTTAATGACCAAAGGTAAATTGGTTTTTCATTATTCTCAATAAATAGAGCCAATAATTACACTATTTGTGAAAAATCATTATATTTTTTTAAAGGTATATGAGTTTATTTAATGATACATTTATCCAACTACCAGAAATAAATAATTAAAACATATGTTCCTTAAGATTAATTTTCCTAAAGAACATATGAATAAATCTTTTATTTCAAAATCTTAATACTACTCTTCTTTTTCAAATACCTTATAAACACAAGGAATAACAATTAAGTTCAATAAAGTGGCAGATAAAAGTCCACCCAAAATAACAACAGCCATCGGACTTTGAATCTCATTACCAGACTCCCCGCCTTTTAAAGCAAGTGGAATTAAAGCCAAACCGGTTGTAAATGCTGTCATTAGTATTGGGTTAAAGCGATCTAAAGCACCATTTACTAATCTTTCCGAAGTCTTAATGCCTTTCAATTTAAGATCTTCATATCTAGAAACGAGAAGAATTCCATTTCTTGTTGCAATACCAAATAAACTGATAAAACCAATCATACTCGCTATGCTCATAATTCCTGAAGTGTTATATACAATTACGATTCCACCAATTAATGCTAACGGCAGATTGAGCAATACAATTCCAGCCAGTTTTGCACTCTTAAATTCTGTATAAAGTAAAAAATAGATCAATACAATGGCCAAAATTGCTGTCACTGATAAAAGCTGAGATGCTTTTTCTTCACTCTTAAACTGACCACCATAAACGACGCGATAACCTTTAGGTAATACAACTTCTGATTCTATCGTTTTTTGAATATCATTTACAACTGAACGTAAATCACGATTTTGAACGTTGGCGGCAACAACAATTTTACGTTTTACATCTTCCCTACTAATCGTATTTGGACTACTAACCGATTTAATATTTGCTAAATTAGATAAAGCAACAAATCCACCTTTAGGTAAAGCAATTAAAGCCGATTTGATGGACTCTAAATTTTCTCTACTTTCTTTATTAAATCTAACCACCAAATCTGAAAAACGTTGACCTTCATAAATCTCTCCTGCTTTTTCACCTGCAAAAGAAATATCAATTTGTTCCATTAAATCTTTAACCGTCATACCGTACGCCAGTAACATATCTTGCTTAGGAACAATTTTCAACTGTGGAACTTCAATTTGCTGATCCACGGCCACATCGGCAATTCCATTAATTGTTTTTATCTTGGTCTCAATTTCTTTTCCTTTTTCAAAAAGGGTTTGAAGATCATCACCAAAAATCTTAATGGCAATATTTGCCCTAGTCCCCGATAACATATGGTCTATTCTGTGGGCAATTGGCTGACCTAGTGTTATGTTTACACCTGGAACAACTCGTAATTTCTCTCTGACTTCTTCAAAAAAGATTTCTTTGGTTTTACCTGTCAAAGTAAATGGAACATCCACTTCGGCAGCATTTACACCTTGAGCATGCTCATCGAGTTCTGCTCGTCCAGTCCTTCTGGTTACAACATCTATTTCAGGCATTTCTAGAAGTAGCTTTTCAACCATTTGTCCTGTTTTATTGCTTTCTTCTAAAGACATTCCAGGTATACCTACCACAGAAATAACAAGGGAACCTTCATTAAATTCAGGTAAAAAACTTCTACCTAAATCTTTAAGTAAAAACAAAGCACCCAGAAATAAGGTTATTGTAATTCCAATAACCATTTTAGGCATTTTTAGAGCAAATGTTAAGGCTTTACTGTATCTATTCCTAAACCAACGTTCTACAAATGTACCATTCACTTGTTTTTGCATTGACTTTTCATTTTTCAACAAATATGAACAGAGTACAGGGGTTATTGTAACGGCAACAATTAAAGAGGTTAAGACAGATGTAATAAATGCAATTCCCAATGGCTTTAATAAACGCCCTTCCATTCCATTTAAGAAAAATAGAGGTATAAAAGACACAATAATAATCAGGGTTGCTATAAGAATTGAACTTCTTATTTCATACGATGCAGATTTTACCACGTCTAATGTTGAACGTCGCTCTGTTTTGGGTAATTGAATATTTTCTCTGAGACGTTTAAAAACATTTTCCACATCTATTATGGCATCGTCTACCAAAACTCCTACTGCAATGGCCATTCCACCCAAACTCATTGTGTTTATGGTATATCCCAATATATTCAAAACAATAATGGAAACCAATAAAGACAAAGGAATTGCCAATAATGAAATAAGGGTTGTTCGCCAATTCATTAAAAATATAAACAAAACTACAATCACAAAAAAGGCACCTTCTAATAATGTTTGATTTAAATTATTAATTGAAGCTTCAATAAAATTAGCTTGCCTAAAAATCTGATTTTCTATAACTATGCCTTTGGGTAGAGTTGATTTCAATTCTTCAACGGCAAAATCCAATTGTTTTGTAAGCTCTAAAGTATTGACTTCTGGTTGTTTTGAAATGGTTAATATGACCGATGGAGATGTGTTAAATGATCCATCTCCTATTTTGTCAGCAGCTCCAATCTGAACTTCTGCTACATCTGACAATCGAATGGTTTGACCATCAGATACTGATAATACAGATTGTTTTAAATCTTCTAAATCGTAGATTCTACCACTCCCTTTTATGATGTACTGATTCCCGTGTTGGTTTATGACTCCTCCCGGAACATTCATATTAGCCTCTTCAACTTTTTCCAAAATGGTTTTGATATCAAGTCCGAAATAAGCCATTTTGTTTGGATTAACTAAAACCTGAAATTGTTTAAAATCTCCACCAATGACAATAACATTTGCGATTCCACCTATAGATTTAATACGAGGACGAATGGTCCAATCGGCAATTTCTCGCACTTCCATTGCCGATAAAGAATCTGATCTAATTGCCAACAACATCACCTCTCCCATGATTGACGAAATTGGTGCCATTGTTGGAGTTCCAACGCCTAAAGGAAGGTTTTCTTGTACAATTGGTATACGTTCAGAAACCACTTGACGCGCACGATAAATATCTGTTCCCCATTCAAACTCTATCCACACAATAGAAACACCAGCTGCAGATGAAGAACGGATTCTACGTACATTTGATGCCCCATTCAAGGCTGTTTCTAAAGGATAAGTTACCAATTTTTCAACTTCTTCAGACTCCATTCCATGGGCTTCTGTTAAGATGGTAACCGTAGGTGCTGTTAAATCGGGAAAGACATCTACATTCATAGACTTTGTCATTAATACCCCGACTAAACTTAATATCAAGGCCACGATAAGAACCAAGATTCGATTTTTGAGAGAAAACTCTAAAATTTTATTCAACATTATCTTTTTCTTTTAGTGTGCATGACCATGTGCTGGTGCAGAACCAGACATTGATGCCATTTTTACTTGATAAGCACCTTTTGTGACAACAACCTCACCTTTAGAAAGGCCTCTCTTAATTTCAACTTCGCTCCCATTTTGACAACCAATTGAAACCATTCTTCTCTCAAAACTTTCTCCCGACAATTGAACAATAATTGAGTATTGACCATAATCTTCTAACAAAGCAGCTTTAGGAATAACAACCCCTATTTCGGATTTACCAACAGCCAATTCTATGGGCGTATATATTCCATTAACATATTCAATATCCGTATTGACATCTATAAGAACTTCAACAAATGGCTTTTCTTTAGAAACCTTCGGACTTATCGAAATAATTTGACCTTTTGTTTCTTTAATCGAAGTCCAATTCTGATCATTTGTCTGAAACCAAACATTATTTAGTTTCTGATTTGATGTTAAATATTCTGGCTGGATTTGAGTTTTCAGTTGTTTACGTCCATCTTTCAAAAGGGTAAGTAAATTTTGACCTTGTTTTACAAAACTTCCGTTAGATGTTTCAATGGATTGAATGATTCCAGAAAACGGCGCAATAATTCTTTTACCTGCAGATTTGTAACCCTTAGATAAGTTTTCATAAGCATTTTTAGACAAAAAATAAGCCTTTGAAAACTTCTCGAATTCCGTTTTCGAAATGATTTGTTTTTCGAAGAGTTTCTTCTTTCTAGTATAAACAGTTTTGGCTTGATCTAAACTAATTTTGGCCTGATCAATTTTTAGCCGGTGATTATTTTCGGTTAATCCTTGGCTAGAAATATACATTAAGGTTTCACCATTTTTCACCCTTTGTCCTTCTATAACACCAGTGTTATGAAAAGAAACTTGCCCAGATGTTGAGGCCACGATTTGTTTTTGATCAACATTTGCCTGTTCCCAAATGCCATAGGTTTTCACAACATCAAACACTTCTTTTTCTTTGGCCATCGCCGTTTGAAAATCCATTTTCCAAGCTTGTTCTTTTAAAAATGAAATACTCTCGTCTTCATCTACCTTAGGATTTGCTTTAATAGCGTCCTTAGTAGATTGATAGACTTCAACATTTTCTATGATTATTGTATCTGACAGTTGTTCAGTATTCAAAATGAACCATAAATCGTAAAACCCAGCTTGTTTTGGGTTTATTGTCGGTTTAAATATTCCTAAAGGAGCTGGTTTATCGACTTTTACCTTTTGCGAAGTATTATTATTATTTCTTAACAAGACAGTCACTTGACCTTCAGAAACAGCTTGATGTTTATCCATAAATGTAAAATGTGCCGCAAAGCGACTAGATTTTCCTTTTACCAACATTGGATATTCCACAAAAAGTTCAGATTTTTCTGTCCAGATGGTTTGGTTGGTTCGTGGCCTAACTGGTCCATGGCTATGTCCATTTGGTCCGTGATCGTGGCCGTGGTTACTTTGTTCTTTCGAAGAACATGATGCGAGTATAATCGCAATGATTATACTTATGTATGTTGTTATTTTCATGATATTTTGATTGATATGCATTGTATGGCGTCTTTACTGTTTTGGTGTAATAGTCGAGACATAATGCATTACTTCTTTACGTTATGATGAATGATATACGAGCTTATCTATAGTCTATGTTTGAGCAATTGTGCTTGTGCCAACCAAAGTTCCTTTTCTATTTCCAAGAAATTGTCGTAGGCATTTTGGTAAAACTGAAGTTCTAATACATATTCCGAAAGCGACAATTCACCCATTTCGAAGGCATCAAGCAATAATTCTTCACTCTTTATTTGAGAAAAGGACTCCACATAAAGATCATATTTCTCAACTAAAGATTGATAAGACTGATATGCCTTGCTAAAATTTGCTTGCATCTGTTGTATAACAAAATCATTTTCTAATGTTTGGCTGACCACTTCAGAAGCTTTAGCTTTAATGCGCTTTGAATTCTTCCAAAGTGGAATGGAAATACCTGCCATAGCACCAAAATATGAAATACGATCTGTTTCTTGTTGATTAATACCTAATGTGATGTTCGGAAAACGTTTTGCTTTTTCCAATTTAAATTGCTGATCAACAAGCTCCTCTTGATGGTCTAAATACAATACTTCTGGATCGTTTTTTAATTTATCCTGCCAAATTGCATCCAAATCTTCATTTTGAATTTTAGTGAATTGAATATCCTTTACAACATCAATTGATTTGTTTCCATTGAGCAAGTTCAATTGAATTTTAACATTTTGATGTTTTAATTCAAGTTTACCCATCCGATTTGATGTTTCAATCCAAAGCAATTTAGCTTTTTGAACATCCAAAATAGAAACATCCTTTGTTTTAAAGGCCAATTCAATCGCATTCAAAACGTTTGTCGATTGTTTTACACGCTCACGACAAATTTCCATTTGCTTTTCAATCATTACCCATTCAATGAATAATTGTTTGGCCTCTAAAAGAATTATCTGACGTTCTGTTTGGTATTTGAGTTCAAGGGTTTTAGTATTCTGGCGTTCTAATCGACGCTTTTGAATGGTAACATGAGGCAGATCTAATTCCTGAGAAATTTGAATTTCTCTATAATCTCCACCTCTATGATTTCCGAATGGTAAATAATAAGCTTGAATTTCTGGGTTTTGCCAAGCATGATTTGCTTTTAAGTATAAAAGCTGTTGTTTGTTGGTTTCTTTTATAGCCAACAAACGTGTATTATTTTGCTCTATTTCTTTTAATACATCTTTAATGGTAGGCGTTTGTGCATACATTGAGATGTTAAAAAATAGAGTCAAAACCAATATGGTTTTAAACATTGTTTTTTGTTCTTGATACGATTAATACTGTACTTTTATATGAAATACATTTATCTCGGTAGAATTTAAACCTATAGAAAAAAGGTGTTTAAGATAAATAACGGTAACTAAAATCAACACAAAATTCTGTGTAATTGGTTTATCACTTAATCTGAAACTTAAATTGAATAATAGATAGGCACATCTAAAAATGCCGAGATAATAAAATTAACCTACAATGGGAGGTGCCCGAAGTAATGGCGAAGAAAGAACAGGATGTTCTGATAATATATTCTGATAAAACCAATACCTTTTAAGATGTTCATCAGAAAAGTCTATACTTTTTAATTGAAAATATAACTCAAAAATATTAGATAGTAAATCAAAATCGACAAAGGGTTGAATTTGAAAACTAGAAGATTGAGATTTTTTATAGTTCGCATCGTGAACACCGTGAGCAAGTTGTTCTAATGCATTATCAAATCCATTTTCTTCCTCTTTTGTATTATTTTGATGATGAGAATGATCTTTGGAATGATGAGTATGCTCATGACTTTCAACATGATGATGTTTATCCTGGTCATGCACATGATGTACATGAGGAAAAGCTGAGTGCGTAATCAAAATTGTGATTAAACTCAGGAAAAACCATGCTTTTATGTTGTTTAAGAATGTCATTCAATGCAAATCTATACTTTTGTTTGTATTGTAACAACAATTAGTAAAAATAAAATTGACTATTAATTCTATATATCACTTTTTAATTGTTCGATCTCAATCTTAAAAATTACTTCAAAGTGATCTTTTATATCCTTCCTATTTTGGCCGATTAGATTATGGATAAATGCTCTAATGCTCAATACATTCACATTTAAATAAGGGGTTTCCGGTTTAAAATAACGGCCGAAAAAATAATAAAAACCAGTTACGAGCAATACACTTGTTAAAAAGAAAACGATTATGTGCTTTGGATTTATTATTGAAATTGAAGCGTTTATAATGAAATAAATGATCAATGAAAGTAGAAATACGAATAAAAGAAGTAGATAATAAGAAATCGAATTCTTTTTTTCTTGAAGAGGTAAAGGCAGTCTATTTTTTATGGAGTTATAAACCTTTAATCTTTCTGTGGTATTTAACTTTTTATCTAACACCGAATCATAGTCTATTTCATTTACAAACACTTTATCCTCTTCAAGAGCATAAAAAATCCTTGTTTTTAAAAATAGATATGCCAGATCATGTCTTAATATGATATTTTTTTGAAGGTTTTCAAATACCTGGTCGCTATTCGTAAAGGTGATATGGTGTTTATTTTCAAGATCCTTTATATGTTCTGGATACGTTCTCAATAGTCCTTATTTCAAATTAATATTCATCACGGTAAAATTTTTATGTTAATCATATTAATGGCCTTTTTGTTTAAAAATGACAGAAAAGGAACAGTAAAACCCATGAACAAGGCAGTTATAATATAAATCATGCTTTTTTTTTATTGGTTACAAAGGATGCCGTTATAGATTTTTCATTTTTTCATTATAACCAAACCAATACGGAATTCCATTTTCACCTTTTCCGTCTTCTCCAAACCCTAACCATCCATTCATTTTTTCATAAATTGATAGAAGTAAATCCCAAGCTTCTTGAGGTAAATCATATCGGATATTTAAACTACATTCGTGCAATTTCATTTACTTTACTTATTAAATTCTGTTATTACTTCTACTGAGTTTGGTTAAAATACACTCTATAGATAAATTAATCATTGAAATAAGTCCATCATTATTTTAATTCGAAAAAACTTGGACCAAAGGTTTTACCACCGCCAAAGTCTATTTCAAGTTTTAGAAAGTACATGCCCATTCCTCGATTAGGAATCCATTCATAAATTTCTCCAACTTTTTTTGCATACTTCATTGCATTTATGCTATCTGAGAATTTCAAAATCTCAGAATTCAAACTAAACTACTATCGGCTAAAGACCGATAGGTTTGGGTTTCGCCTAAAGGCG
>JBMYWP010000057.1:0-26496 GCA_049607525.1 Flavobacteriales bacterium | reverse complement strand
TATTCAGAAAATCTAGAATCTTCTAAAAAAGAGTCGTCGGTTAGTGTTTTTAAAAAAGCAATTAAATGTTCTTTATCTTCAGAAGATAAATCGATACCTAAATTCCCATTGTTTTGAACCATTTGAGGATCTAAATTTGAGGTATTGGTAACACCTGTAGAATAAAAATTTAATACAGATTCTAGAGAATTAAACCTTCCATCGTGCATATATGGAGCAGTTTGGGTAATATTTCTAAGACTCGGTACTTTAAATTTGTACTTATCACTTTCTAATTCTGTTACCTTTTTACGGCCTTCGTCATTATATTTTGGATGTATTGGTAAACCTGTATTTCTATAGGATTCATCTGTAAATAAAGCACCAGAATGGCAAGATGAGCATTTAGATTTGAAAATTTCAAAACCTTGTTTTTCCTGCGGAGTAAATACTATTCCTTCTTCCTTTTTAATGATTTTATCGTATTTAGAATTTCCAGAAATCATCATAACCATAAATTGAGATAAGGCCTTAAATAAATTTTCTGAATTAATCTCACCATCCTCAAAAGCTTTACTAAACGCTGATCGGTAGCTTTTTTCTTTTTTTAGCTTTTCAAGAACATTTCCCACAGTTTCGCCCATTTCCAAATCACTTGTTAATGGAATAATAGGTTGTAAGTCGAGATGTATGGCGGCTCCATCCCACATAAATTCTTTTTGAAACGCCATGTTCTGAATAGGCTGAGCATTTCTAATTCCGGCATTATCAAAAACACCCAAGCTAACGTTATGCCCATGATGTGTAAAGGCAAAAGCTTGCTCATGACAAAAGCCACACGAAATGATATTGTCGGCAGATAATTTACCGTCATAGAATAATTTCTTTCCTAAATCAAAACCATATTTTGTAACTGGATTAGACTCTAATTGATATACTGGGTTAGGAAAATGTTCTGGAATTTCGACATCCAAAAGATAATTTCCTTTTTCTTCTTTTTTGCAACTCTCAAAAGTGAAAAGAACAAACAGAATAGGGAGTATTTTATACATATTCATCGTGTAAAGTATAAACCCTCTCTACCTTAGAAATAGAGAGGGATGTGTCATTAATCTGATTAATTGTGTACGTGGTGTACCTCGAACATTTTTACAGCATTGTCTATCACCTTTGGAGATAAAGTTGGATTAACCATAATTTGTGGATTATCGTTAATATTTAATTCATGGGCTGCATTAAATAATTTAGCTAAATCGGCAACAATATGAATAGTAGGCAGTTTCCCTTCTTCTACCAATGCTGGAATTGGTAAGGACAATGTAGTTTCTCTAAAATTATCTAAAGATGAACCGTGCGAGCCAACGTGATATTTAAAAGGTTCTGCTGTTGAGTTAGTGGCTGTTTTGTAGTTTCCTTCAAATTTCACAAAACGATATCCGGCTTGCCACGCCCACATCATTTCTGCTGCTTCTGCTTGCACAATTAAATCGCCTTGCCCGCTTGCACCTTGTAAATACTTGGCCTGGTCTACACCTAAACCAATTTTAATTTGGGTGTATTTTCCGGCTGGAATGTCTTTTAATTCAAAGGTCATTGTAGAATCTACCTTTTCATTCACAATGTAATAGCTTTCATCTTTTGGCACAATGTATTCTTCGCCTTTATCCGAAATTAAAACAATATTTGATATAATGTATTTTATGTCGGTTACTGCATACGTTTCATTGTTTGCTTTGGTGTAATACGTCGATTCCAAAATTAAATCGTCTCCATTAATAGAGTTGTCAAATTCAATTTTGGCAGAACCATTATTGTTTACAGAGGTAGATTCATCGTCTTTTGAACAGGCTGTTAATAATAGTACAGATAATAAAGTTGTAGTTATTTTGTTGATTTTCATGTTTTTTGTTTTGTGTACGTAAATATGACCCTATAGCTAAATCTATAAGGCATCTAAATATTTTTCAAAAGAGAGGTCTAGAATACTCAATCGAAAAAAAGGAATTACAAAAAATGGTAAGAAAAACGGAATAGATAAAACAATTGTAATAACAATGTGTGTATTACATTACCATTTGTTGTTCATTAAGGACAACATTTTGGCATTAATACGCATTGAAAACACGTTGTTATTGGGTACAATAAAATATACCTCATCATTCAATTTATAAGAAATAAATTGGATTGAAACCTAACCGAATTTTGCTGTAAGAATCACATTTTACAATAAGTAGTCAATTGCAAATAGATATGTATTGTAAAAATGTGGAGTTAACCCAATAATGGAGGGTGGAAAATAGAATAACTAGGTAAGTAAGAATAGTTATTGCGAAATAATGGAATATTGCTTTCTAAAGGCACAGAAATGGCCGATATTGAAATAGAAAAGACATGTGATGATGAAAATTCAACCTGAGAAATCTTTAAATTGTTTTCTTGGTTATTCTGTTCACTAGAATCATCTGAAGCTTTGGCAAGTTCGTTTTGTAAATGACACTTACCATTACATTTTAACTCAGGTTTGTCTTTGTTTATACAAAGTACTTCAGAAATATAATCGTAATTCACAGCATAATCTACCAAAGGAAGCACAGGCTTAAAGGTCATGATTAGTGTGAGTATGATTACGAAGATTTTCATGCAGCAAATGTAAGAAACCATTTTTCATAAGAAAATGATTTCTTACATTTTTTATTTACAATTAAAAACAATTGTTTTCAATTATTTTGTTTTGGGGTGTAGTTTGAAGATGGCTAGATCTTTATAATCTAATCTGAAAAAATTCCCTAGTTTCACAAATTCTTCAAATAAAGAACTGGTGCTTTCTTGATTAGGGTAAGTCGATAATAATTCTACCGAATAATATTTTTCTAGTAGTTTTAATTTAGGATCTGTTGTTTTTGTAAGAACATATTCCGGGTCAACATGTTTTGTGTAGTAATCAATTCTTGAAACCGGATCTTTTCCAAATTGTAAATAATATACATCTAATGATTTTTCTCTTAAAGGATAATAGAATTCATCATTGGTTAATACTCTTGTGTTGTTTGGAATATGGTCTTCTACCATTTCTACCAATGGTTCATAGTTCTTATTTGGATTAATATAATTAAATGTCATTTTAAGTCCTAAAACACCTATGTTAAAACAAGCCAGTCCTATTAATGCTAAATGACCGAATTTAAAAGTAGATTTTTGGAAATTTAGGAATATGGTAAAGGCAATTAGAGGCGCTACGTAAGAGAAATACGTACCAACATCTTTAACAAGAAAAATAAAAATAAATGCAATAGAAGAAAACGAAATAACGAGTTTTTTATCGGTTGCAGATAATGATTTTGGGATGAAATATGAAAATATTAACAGCCCGTATAAAACATATTTAAAAATATTTAAGTTTAAATCTGAAATTAGATATGCTTCGGCAGCTGTTTGATCTCCTGAATGGAAATTACTGTTTTTAATGTAAATATTCACATAATCCATGATGGAGTCTGACGTATAAAATATCCAAATTAAAACAGGTATAATAAATGCCAAAAAGAGTTTAGAAAAATCTATATAATTATTCTTTTTAATCACATCGAAAATCACATAAAATGCCAATGGTACAAGTAGTAAAATAGCTCTTGGGGTAGTGAGGTAAGCCATACTGACAACAAAACCTAGAAGTAGATGTTTATGCTTAATTGGTTTTTCTGCAACGTAAATTAAATAAGCAATAACCGAAAAGAGTAAACATAATCCTTCCATACGACCAGAAACTGCATTCTCGAAGGCTGAAGGGTCTAAAAATACAATTGGAGCTAGAAGATAGGTCCACCTGCTATTATTTTTTAAATTTAAATACCTTAATAACAATAATAATACAGCTCCATAAGAAAGGTAATTAATAATTCTAAACGAGAAAGGTGTTAAGCCACCAAGTTTTACCGGAATCAATGTAAATAAGAAGTAGATAGGCCCGTAAACATGAATCTTACCACCTTCAGTAGAGTATTCTGCGAGCTGAGATGCAAAACCATTGCCCTGAAGTATTTGATAAGTTACCTCGGCCATATAAGTTTCATCAATCCAAACGGTTTTAAATGTAGGTAATACAATAAGTCCTATAAGAAATATAAAGAAAAATAAAATTTTAGTGCGCATACTTTGCTATTTATTTAATAATGAACAAATGTAAAAATATTAAAATCTATTCTCGTTTTTTAGAGGTACTTTTTATTTATTGGAGTTGTATTTAATTTTTTAGAGCTTTTGGAATGTAATAACATAAAAACAAAAAAAAAGAGCTGTGAAAAATTTCACAACTCTTTAAATATGATTTTTGCAATTTACTAGAATGGTAAATCATCATCAAAATTAGAACCACTTGGAGCAGCATTTCCTGAAGGCATTTCAGATGCTGGTGCTTCATTTTGTACTTTTTGAATTCTCCACGCATGTAAAGAATTAAATAAACGAATAGGTGAACTTGCATCTTTTTGCCATTCACGTCCTCTCAAGTTAAAGAATACTTCAATAATTTCTCCTTCCTTGAATCCATCAATTAAGTTTACTTTGTCTTGAATGATTTCGAAACCGATGGTTTGCGGGTATTGCTCATCTGTTTCAATTACGAATTCACGTTTCTTAAATGTATCAGTTATTTGTTGTATTTCTGTTACACGCTTTAATTTCCCGATTGTTTTTAACGGTTCCATATTATTTTCTGTTAGTTTGTTCTATTAATAAAGTTAGCCATGCTTCTAAAACATAATTATCTGCTAATAATTCTTTTGCTTTATCATGTATGGCATTGGTTTTATCCTCTTTTTGGTTTAGCAATGCTATAATTTCCTCTTCTTTCATCCATTTTTCAACTTCAGTTAGATTCGGAATGGATTCAAAATTAGCTAATTTAGCCAATTCATTTCCGGTTAAATAGTTGGATGTCTTAATTCCTTCGGGCAATTGATCAAATCCTATCCCGATAGTTGATAATGGTTTTTCTACTTCGAATAGAGCGTCGTCGTTGGCTCTTACATACCAATCACCTCCCATTCGACCTACCAAATCAATCTTGAATGGACTCACTTTTCCATCTTCATCCAATATATTCTCGTCAAAGTGTACTTTTATAACCTCACAAATAACAAGGTTTCCGGCACCACCTTCATTTCCAAGTTGTTTTACTTCTAAAACTTTACACTCTAATTGCATAGGAGATTCCTGAACTCGAAATGGACGAATTGTTTCCGACTCAACAGGTGTTAATCCTGATTTAGAAAACTCATTGATCCCTTTTCCATATTCTGTACTCGATAGAGACATTTGCTCTACAATAGAATGGTTTACAATATTTACCACAACTTCTGGATGTTCCATTACGTTTTCAAGCGTATGCTTTATGGTATTGTCTCTTACTCTTCTGGCTGGAGAAAAAATAAGAATTGGTGGATTTGCACTAAAGATATTAAAAAAGCTAAACGGACTCAAATTTGGGTTTCCTTCTTTGTCCATTGTACTGGCAAGTGCAATAGGTCGAGGTCCTATTCCTCCTAAAAGTAAGCCGTGTAATTCTTTGGTCGAAATGTTTTTCGGATCTAATGTTTTCATCGTTATAAATTAATGTTGATGAAATTAGGATGTTGAACAACCTGTCCACCAATTTTATAAGAAGGTCTAACTTTGAAGCTTAATTTTGATGAGTTTCCACTCTTTTGCCCAGTTAATAAAGTAAGTGCAGTGTTTAAAATCATATCTTTAGATTCTCCACTAAACACATTAAATAAATCTGCTTGTACTCTAAAAGGAATGGTTCCATTTCCGTTTGCAGGAATACTAATTGCTTCGTTAATCATTCCATTTGCAAGACTTTTTCCATCAACAAAAGCTTGCCATTCTAAATTTTGAACTGTAGATGAAGTTGATCCTGAGTTTTTAACCCCAACATTCACATTCATTTCAATTGGTAAACTTTTACTTAATAGAGCAGTTGTTAATTTGGCTCCGTTTATGAACCCAAAATCTTTAAGAGAGGTTTTATTTCCTACATCAAACCCAGCAACAGAATAATTGTTTACAGAAGAGACCTTGTATTCACAATTTGTAGCTAAATTCGCTAAATCTTTTAGCTCATTACATGATTGTAAGAGAGTGATTAATAGAGCGAATAGACCGAATTTGGTTATTTTTTGAAACATAGTTATTTTTTTTGGTAAAGATAAGTGAAAATTATAGAAGTAATAAAGTTTAAGAAATCCTTATTTACATTGAACCAAAAATTTTACAATTTGTTTTTCAATTTCTTTAATAACAATTCTTGTCGAGCCTCAATTTCATTCTGATAAGGATAATTGTTATAATTATTTATTATTTGGAGAAATTGAATGGCTTGTTGAATATTTGGTGTTTTTTGAGCCAAATGGAGTGCCGTTTTTGGCGTGTAGTACATGGCTTTATCACATTTATGCTCTAACAATTCAAAATACGAAATGGCTTTATCCATTTCTCCTAATTCTAAATAGGCGTTAGATAAATAGTATAAATCTAAAATGGTTTTCGGGTTTTTTGTTTCCAAAATAAACGAAATACAATCGCGGTAGTCACCTCTATCAAATAAAATTCTCGATTTTATGATGTGTTTGGATTGCAGTTTTAAAATATCTTTCTGTACTCTTTTATCTCTAAAGTTTGGTTTACTATTCTTCTTAATGGTGTTGTTGTAATTGGATGTAGAATTACGGTTTTCTAATACATCTAACTGGTATAAATAAAAATATGTTGCTGAAGTATTGGTAGGCGTTTTAGCTTTCTCAATAAAGGTATTCAGCATATATTCGGCTTCACAATTTTCTGTTAAAAAATATGCTTTACCTAAAAGAAAATACACAACAGAAATAGGTTTTTCTATTGAATTTAATTGATTTGCAGCTTTCGAAAATTGTTTTTGCTTTAACAAAAGTTCGGAAGATAATATTTGTGTGAGTTGATGTTTATATTTGGAATGAATAGGTAATACAGAAGTGTTTAATTGTAACATTAAATACAAATTTAGCGCTTCGCATTGTTTTTTTGCCAATTCTGATATTTGATTAGATTGGTAGAGTTTCTTAATGTTAGCAATGGCTTTATCTTTATCTGAATGCACACCAAACCAGGATGTTAGCCATTTTAGTGATTTGGGTAAAATACTGGCCGAAATTTCCATAAAACTTAATGGAATTTCTGGATCCTTAAAATTAGGGTATTTTTTTAGATTTTCCGAGAAGGATTGATGAGCCTTCATAAATAATTTTCCCGATTGAAATTGTCGGCCTTGCTTCATTTGTAATAAAGAAAGAATAAGCTGGGCTTCACCTATGTAATAATGTTTTAAATGAGGCTGAGAAAAATCCCCGTTCTTAAATTGCTTAATTGACTGTTCGAACTCAAGAATAAAATCTTCCGTTATTTCTACTTCATTGAACAATGCTAACAAAAATTGAACTTTGTTATTAAAGAATATTTTCTCTTGTTTGTCTTTAAATTTTATATTGGATTCCTCTAGTGAAGAAAAATTGAATAATTGATCTATTTTGGAAGGTGTGGTCTGCGAAAAACAGATGTTACAAATAAAAAACAATAAAAAAAGAGGGTGTACAACACCCTCTTTTTTTAATATGTACTGTAAAATATTAAGCACCAATTTCTGCATCAACTAAAATACGTCCACAGTGTTCACAAATAATAATTTTCTTTCTATTTGCAATATCTAACTGTCTTTGTGGTGGTACTTTTGCAAAACATCCTCCACAAGCATCTCTATCAACTTTTACAACGGCAAGTTTGTTAAATAAGTTACCTCTAAGTTTTTTGTAGGCTTTTAATAAACGATCGTCTATTACACCCTCAGCTTTAACTTGTTTTTTACCTAATTTTTCTTCGTCTTTTTGAGTCTCAGCAACAATATTGTCAAGTTCAGATTTCTTTTGTGTTAGATCTAAAGTACGTTCTTCAATACGTAATTTATTTTTTGAAATCTGTTCGTTTTTAAAGTCAATCTTAGCTTTAAATTCCTTAATGTTTTTTTCTGCCAATTGAATTTCTAATTCTTGAAATTCAATTTCTTTAGATAAAGACTCAAATTCTCTGTTATTTCTAACATTTTTTTGTTGAGTCGTATATTTTTTAATCAAAGCCTTTGCCGAGATAATCTTATCATTTCTATCCATGATAGAGAATTCTAGATCTTTTATTTCACCAGCAATTTTATCAATTCTTGTTGTATGACCTTCAATTTCGTCTTCTAAATCTTTAACTTCTTCAGGAAGTTCTCCTCTCAAAACTGTTAATTGTTCAATTTCAGAATCGATCGTTTGAAGATTGTATAAAGCGACTAGCTTTTCCTCTACTGTATAGTTTTGTGTTTTGCTTTTTGCCATAATCGTTAAAAGTAATTGACCGGATTTGTATTTAACTCAGATCCATAAACGGCAAAATTACAACTTTTTTCTTTAATTTTATCAACTATTAAATCAATTGTTAAATACTCACTTTCATAATGCCCAATATCTGCTATGATGATTTGATCTTCAGCATCGAAAAATTCGTGGTATTTAAAGTCTCCAGTAATAAAAATATCGGCGTTTTGTCTTTTTGCATCACCAAGCAAAAATGATCCAGATCCTCCACAGATTGCCACCTTTTTAATGGTATCAGAAATGAGTTTGGTATGTTTTATACAACCTACATTGAAAGAACGTTTCACAAATTCCAGAAAGTCTATAGTGGCCATTTCAGTTTCTAATTCTCCAATCATTCCAGATCCAACGGTCTGATTATTATTTAGAATGGAATAAAGCTGAAAAGCAACTTCTTCGTAAGGATGATGCTTTTTTAAAGTAGAAATTGCTAAGTTTTGTAAATGTGCCGGGAAAATAAGTTCAAGTTTACTTTCACCTTCATAATGACGCTCGTTTATAGACCCAATTGTTGGGTTTGCATTCGCAGTTGGCTTAAAAGATCCAATACCGTCGCTGGTAAACGAACATTCTTTGTAATTTCCTATTTCTCCTAACCCAACTTGGAATAATGCATTGCGTAAATTATCTAAACCAGCGTTGGGTACATAAGTAGTAAGTTGTACCAATTGGTTCAGTTTTGGACGAAGAATTTTTGTGTTTACTAAATTGAGTTGATCTGCAAACTTTTTATTCACGCCTGTTTCAACACTATCTAAATTGGTATGTATTGCATAAATGGCAACATCATGTTTTATGGCTTTAATAACAGTTCTTTCTATATAATTTTTCCCTGTAAATTGTTTTAACCCTTTAAAAACTATAGGATGATGGGCCACAACAACATTACAATCCTTTTTTATAGCTTCCTCTATTGTACTTTCTATACAATCTAAACTCACTATTATTCCAGTAATATTTTGTTTGGGATTTCCACATATTAATCCCGAATTATCATAGGATTCTTGATAAGACTTCGGAGCCCAATGCTCAAGGTATTTAATGAGATCATTTAGTGTTTTCATAATCTTTTTAGAATAATATATGAGTCGGTTTCAAATAGAGTGTTGTAAAGTTCAGTGTACAATTCTGGTTTGTACTTGTGCGATTTCATGGTTTTTTTAGATAACACAATGTATGCTCTTTCGTCGTTAAACATATCTTTAAATACGTTATCCCATTTGTAAGAGAAAACTTTGTGCGTATCTCGATATTTATATTGATAATATGTAACACCTTTTAAATTTAATTTTTTGATGCCTTTGTTATACATGAATAATAAATCGCAATCAACTTTAGGGTCTGAGGAGGGAGAATCATCTAAAATTTTATCCACTATTTGGTTTTGTTCTTGTACAAAACTACAATTTTTTGCAATAAGCTGTCCCGAAGCAATTACATTTATTAGGCCGTATAATATAAACGATATATGTGCGAATCTTTTTTGTGATTTTGTATAGAATTTATATAAGTTATCTAAACAGATGGAAATTAGTGTGATAAGAAATGGAATAAGAAATACTAAATATTTATCTGTTTTATTTGGTGTCACTAATATGAATACACCACCTAAAATTAAAATGTATTTGATGTTATTAGATAATTTAATGCGTTTTCTAATTAAAGGAATGATAGAAATAAAGAAAAACATAAAAAATAATATGATTTCTTTAGGACTATGAAACATTCTAAAATGTTCCGAAATTACTTTTTGTATGATGGATATTTTGGGTTCTAATGAACTGAATTGAACTAAAAAAGTATCGATATTATTTTTTGGAATTATAATATCAACGAAATATATAGAAAATGCAATGCCCGAAAATAAGATAAATTGTACACTTTTGAACCAAGATTTTTTTGAGACTAAAAATAAAATTCCCGTGACAATAAAAATCAGTCCATTTAAATGAGATACACCAGCCAGACCAGCAAATAATGCCGATAAATATAATTTATTATTTTGAGGTTTCATTAAATGATAGAAAGACAAGAATCCGAAAGTTGTGGAAAGTAATTCGGGTCTATATACAAAACCATAAGTAAGCATATGGTTGTTTATTAGCAGTAAAGAAAATGCTAAATAAATGATTTGATTTCTGTTTTCATTTTTGAAAAACTTATAGAAATATCTATAAAGAACCATTAAACTAACTAAACTTATACCTTTTAATAAATATAGGTTTAAACCGAATAATTTTATTAAAATTCCACCAAACCAAGTATGTATTTTATGATAATTGAAAATTTGAATTTCACTATTTCTAAATCCACTAAACATTTCGCTTTTTACTACACCTTCAGAACCTAAAAAATAAGCATGTTCACCTAACCAGCCCTCATCGTTTATCGCATATCTATAAAATAGGCTAACTAGTAGGATAAGGATCGAAAAAAATGAAATTTTAATATTTAGTTCTTTGCTTCTACAATCAATCATTTCTGTAAAATATTCTTTTTTTTTGGCGAATAGTAGTCTATAGTTTTGTTTATTATCCGATCATAAATTTTATCGGTTTATAAAAGGTATGGCAAATTACAAAAGTATTTGGAGTAAGAATAATTTAATTTATTTTTCATAATTTCTATTGTAATATCCCATCTGAATTTTTTACTTGTAGAACACATAAACAAATCCACAGTAATTTAGAGGTTGAGAAAATATAATTTTCTCGAATTAGCTTCATTCAATTTAGATTTTATATATTTTTCAATGTAACTTGCCAGCAAATATAATATCATTATGAACCTTCTTTCAGTCGAAAATATTACCAAATCTTTTGGTGACCGTGTATTATTTGAAAACATTTCTTTTGGAATAGATAAAGGCGATAAAATTGCATTGGTTGCAAGAAATGGGTCTGGTAAAAGTACACTAATGAGCTTACTTAGTGGAAAAGATACCGCAGATAGTGGGAGTATCGTTTTTCGAAAAGGAACTCAATTAGGTTTTCTGGAACAAGAACATGCTTTTAATCCATTAAAAACACCTAAGGAAATATTATTGGAAATAGACAGTCCTCAAATTAATGCTTATAATTATTATACAGAATCTTTAGAGCATCCAGAAAATATGGATATGGCATCTAAGGCCTTGGAAGATATGCAAAAGTATGACGCTTGGAGTGTTGAAGCCAAAATAGAAGAGATTTTATTTTATTTAGGATTAAAATCGGAATATAATACACCGGTTGAACTGTTTAGTGGAGGGCAGAAAAAAAGATTGGCATTGGCGCAAGTGTTGTTGTTGAACCCTGATTTATTGGTTTTAGATGAACCAACCAACCATTTGGATCTTTCTATGATTGAATGGTTGCAAAATTTTCTGGAAAAAAGTTCGATGACCTTATTAATGATTACGCACGATAGATATTTTCTTGATTCAATTTGTAATGTTATTTTGGAAATGGAGGATGGGCAATTGTATCGTCATAAAGGAAATTATACATATTATTTAGAAAAAAAACAACAAAGAGAAGAAGAGGCCTCGGTAAATATGGGGAAGGCAAAACAGCTATTTAAGAAAGAACTTGAATGGATGAGAAGGCAACCGAAGGCTCGTGGTACAAAATCCAAAGCTAGAGAAGATAGTTTTAAGGATATAAAAAAGTTTGTAAAGGGTGAAAAGAAAGCATCTAATCTGGAAATGGAAATATCTATGGAAAGATTGGGGAATAAAATCATGGAATTGCACCATTTAAGAAAGTCATTTGGAGAAAAACAAATGTTAAATGATTTTTCATACACCTTTAAAAAGAAGGATAGAATAGGGATTATAGGTGGAAATGGTGTTGGGAAAACGACGTTTCTAAATATCCTATGTGAAACAGAAACTTTAGACGGAGGAAAAGTTGTAAAAGGTGAAACTTTAAAAATAGGATACTATACTCAATCTGGATTGAATTTTGATGAAGGTAAAAGAGTAATAGATGTAATAAAAGATATTGCAGAGGTTATACCCTTGGCAAAAGGGAGAAAAATGACGGCGGCTCAACTGCTTGAAAAGTTCTTGTTTACAAAAGACATGCATTATTCTTATGTGCGTAAATTGAGTGGGGGCGAACGAAAACGACTTTATTTACTTACAATATTAATGGCAAACCCTAACTTTTTAATTCTCGATGAGCCAACAAACGATTTAGATATTATTACTTTAAATGTACTAGAAGACTTTTTACAAGAATTCCCTGGATGTTTACTTATTATTTCTCACGATAGATATTTTATGGATAAACTGGTGGATCATCTGTTTGTATTTGAAGGGAATGGTGTAGTGTCAGATTTCCCTGGAAATTATACAGATTTTAGAGAAAAAGAAAAAGCACAAAAAAAACCTGAAAAAACAAAAATAAAAGAAGAATCTATAAAGGAAGTTTCTAAAAAAGTAAAAACCGAAAAGGTCAAACTAAGCTATAAAGATCAACAAAGGCTAAAACAAATAGATAAAGATGTTTTAAAGCTTCAAAAAAATAAAGAAGTTTTGGAAAATAAATTCAATGTTACCGATTTTGAAACCGTAGATGTAACAGCTTTGAGTAAAGAATTACATGAGGTAAATGAAGAAATAGAACTCTTGGAAATGGAGTGGTTGGAAATCCAAGAAAAATTAGAAGAGTAAATGATCTATTATTAAATTTAATTGGGCTTTATCATTGTTTTTTGAATATTACATAACGAAATACGTATTTTAAAGTGAAGAAAGTACGTAAAAAGTTATGGTTTTCACATCTTTTATTATATTTGGGATTGTAAATACTTTTTCTATGAAAATACTAGTAGGTTTATTTTTATTTATTTTTCTTTCTCTCGAAACATTTGCCCAAAAAGAAAGTGAAAAACCCTTCGGGATAAGATATTATGGATACATGCCAGGCGCTTCTTCTCGAAACATCAGTTTTAAGGCAAAAAAAGGTGGGGCGAAACGCAATAGAAAATGGGCTTATTTGGATTTGCAATATAGGACCATGTTGTTTTATAATGTCGGGACTACCTATATAGATCAAAGTACTGTTGTCTTGGATCCTGGGAAAAGAACAAATCGCTTTTTTCCTGGAATAGAAGCGCGAATTAACATCCCTAAAGGTAGGCATTTTATTACAGCAGCCTATGCTTACTATATGCCTAATACCTATTCCATTTTATCAAAGTCGCCAGATGAATTTATAGATGCCACCGAAACCTTGTATTCATATTCATTAAACTACAGTTATTTATTTACCCTTGGTTCTGGTAGAAAAAGACAAGTCTTGTTTTTTCAAACTGGGTTAGAATTTATGAGCTGGGAAATCAATGATGGTGATGAATTAGTTAATGGTGCTGATTTTGGAGGATTTTCTGTAGGAATAGGTCACCATTTCAGTGGGCCGTGGTATTGGGAAACAAAAGTTATAACAGCCTCTGGAGAACCAACGGTGATTAGTTTAGGTTTGGGATATAGATTAGCGATAAAAAGAAAGTAGATGAAAAAAGTTTTATATTTAATTCTAATTGTTTTTGGGTTGCAAACATCTCATGCTCAGATTAAAAGATATAAGCCAACAAGTTATAAGGATAGTTTCTTAGAATGGTTAGAAATAGGAGGAGGTTATTACGAGGGTAAAATTGCTGATAAACAATTTTTAGGTTCCAAGTATTCTGAAATTCGTGGTATTGCCATAGATGGAAGAATAAAAATTAAAAAAAGATTTTTCTTGCATGGTAATGCAGGGTATAGTTTACCAAGCTACGAAACCGATTTTTTACAACCTGGTTATGGAAAATATTTATACCTAACAAGGTATAAGATGCACAATATAAATGCTGGATTTGGGTTTTATGTAATAGGGCATCATAAATCGAGATTTGCATTCGCTCCTATTGCGCCTTCTTTAGGCTATTTAAGATATTCTGTTAAAGTAAATTATTTCGGAAGTTTTGCTAATCAAAAGGATGGGATTGCAAGTGGAAGTCAAATTGGTTTAGGAAACTTATCTACAATGCATTTAAGAATAGGAAAAATACAGTTGTACTCTTCTTTATACATATTTAATAGCCTAAAGAATGCAAATACAGGATATGCAGGTTCATTTGCCCTTCCTGGAAACACAGGATTTGTTCCCGAGTATTATACACCTGAATATTTTTATTATACTCTACAAGTTGGTGTCCGATTAAGACTATAAAAGACAAAAAATAAATATTATGAAAAGATTAATTACAATTGTGGCATTTTTGCTATTTACGCTTTCATCTACAGCTCAAGTTTACCGTTCTGGGGGTTTCTTTGGAATGGGAAATAGTACACGCTATGGTGGTGGCGGAGGTGGAGGTCAAAGATCTTCTCAAGTTGATGACTCTTGGTTTATTAGAGTTGGAGGTTCTATGAGTAACTTTAGTAGTGAAGATGTTGACAAAGTTCTAAATTTTGAAGGAGTAGGAGGGAATTTCGAAATTGGAAAAGGATCTTATGGCTTAGGTGTGGAATATTTAACTCTTGATGTTAATGGAGTGAAATTTAACCAACTTAGATATTCCTTAAAGAGAAGACAATATATTTTTGGGAATGTTTATTTAAGTACTGGTATTGGTTTTGCTAATTTAAACGATGACGTTGATGACACCGAATCTGTAACTGAACTTTTCGCTCCAATTCATTTAGGTGTTGATTTTAATATTGGATCTTCGTTGGCATTTTTTATTGAAACCGGTGCTATAATTATCGATGGCGGATTCGCAGTTGTGATTACTTCAGATGGGACAACATCAAGTGCTAGTAATATAAAGTATGACGGTGTAAAAGCTGGATTGAAGTTTAGATTATAGAAACAAAATACATTTTATAGAATAAAAAAAGCAAGTGAATTTTCACTTGCTTTTTTTATTCTATAAAATGAAAGTCCTCTTTACAACAAAAAAACTACATTTGTTATTACTCCATTTAAGTCAAATTATTTTTTATGAACATATCTGATTTCCGTTTAGAAGAAACATTGTTTACAAATAAAGCCTCCGTTGTAGGTTTTCTTCTTATTATCTTGGCATTTATCTTTTATACTTCCTCAAAAAAAGAAGGAGGTTGGTCTAAATTTTATAAAGTTGTACCAGCTTTATTGATGTGTTATTTTGTTCCTGCAATTTTCAATTCACTAAATGTGATTGATGCCGAGAGTTCAAAAGACATTTATTATGTTTCTACTCGATATTTATTACCCGCTGCATTGGTACTTCTTACATTAAGTATAGATTTAAAAGGAATAGTCAATCTCGGTCCAAAGGCAGTTATTATGTTTCTTACTGGAACCTTAGGAATTGTAATTGGAGGGCCATTAACGATTATAATAATTTCTAGTTTTGCTCCAGAATGGGTTGGAGGTCAAGGCCCAGAAGCAGTTTGGAAAGGAATGACTACACTGGCTGGTTCTTGGATTGGTGGAGGAGCCAATCAAGTCGCTATGAAAGAAATACATGAAGTAAGTGATGGATTATTTAGTAAAATGATCTTGGTAGATGTTTTAGTTGCAAATGTTTGGATGGCTTTCCTTCTTTTTGGAATAGGTAAAAAAGAGAGAATTGATAAGTTTTTAAAGTCAGACACCACAGCCATTGAAAATTTAAAAAATAAAATGATAAAGTTTCAAAAGGCTACGGTAAGAAATCCATCGCTTACAGATCTTATGATTATCTTAGGTATCGGATTAGGGATTACAGGTCTTGCTCATTATTTTGCAGATGGACTAGCTCCATGGCTTATTGAAAAAGAACCTTTATTGAAGAAATTTTCTTTAGGCTCTACATTTTTTTGGTTAATTGTATTATCTACAGCTGGAGGGATAATACTTTCATTTACAAAATTAAAAAAATACGAAGGGGCAGGTGCTTCTAAAATAGGTTCAGTTTTTATTTATATACTTGTTGCAAGTATAGGAATGAAAATGAATATTTTCGAAATTTTTGATAATTTAGAACTCTTTGCAATTGGTGCCATCTGGATGGCCATACATGTTGTATTACTTTTTGTGGTGGCTAAACTCATAAGAGCACCCTACTTTTTTATTGCCGTAGGTAGTAAGGCAAATATTGGCGGAGCCGCTTCTGCACCTGTGGTTGCATCTGCATTTCACCCCAGTTTAGCTCCAGTTGGAGTTTTATTAGCTGTGCTCGGTTATGCTTTAGGTACATATGCTGCGCTCATTTGTGCTCAATTAATGTCTGGAGTTGCTCCAGTTTAAATTTTATTATGAACGAAATATTTTTAGAAAACGAAGAACCTGAAGATAGTTTTGAAAAAACAGTTAGGCCTTTAAGTTTTGAAGATTTTACTGGACAAGATAAAGTTGTTGAAAACCTTAGGATTTTTACCCAAGCTGCTAAACTTAGGGAAGAGGCCTTAGATCATGTACTTTTACACGGACCTCCTGGACTTGGTAAAACAACTTTGGCGAATATTATTGCCAATGAAATGGGATCGGATATTAAAATTACTTCGGGGCCAGTTTTAGAAAAACCCGGAGATTTAGCTGGTTTACTGACTAATTTATCGCCAGGTGATGTTTTGTTTATTGATGAAATACATCGTTTGAGCCCTGTAATTGAAGAATATTTGTATAGTGCAATGGAAGATTTTCGAATTGATATTATGATTGATTCTGGTCCTAGTGCGCGTTCGGTTCAAATTTCATTAAATAAGTTTACATTAATTGGAGCTACAACAAGATCTGGATTGCTAACAGCACCATTGAGAGCACGTTTTGGTATAAATTCCCGGTTAGAATATTATTCTCCAGAATTGCTATCCACAATTATTAAACGATCTTCGGGTATATTAGAAGTTCCAATTTCTGATGAAGCAGCACTTGAATTGGCATTTAGAAGTAGAGGAACCCCACGAATTGCAAATGCACTATTAAGACGAGTTAGAGATTTTGCCGAAATTAAAGGGAATGGTAAAATCCAATTGGAAATTACAAAATTTTCTTTAGAGGCTTTAAAAATTCATGAGAACGGACTTGATGAAATGGATATAATGATTTTAACGGCTATCATCGATAAATTTAAAGGAGGACCCGTTGGGATAGGAACAATAGCCACTGCCGTAAGTGAAAGTGTAGAAACTGTAGAAGAGGTTTATGAACCTTACTTAATACAACAAGGCTATTTAATGCGTACTCAAAGAGGGCGGATTGCTACGGATATGGCATACAAAAATTTAGGTTTTAATAAGCCGAAGAATCAAAAAGATCTTTTTAATTAAGAAAAACTTAAAAATAATTCAATAGAGAGGGTAATCAAGTTTTCAACAGTCAAGATTGTTTTGTATATTCGCTCCCTTGAATAAAACTAATTTATTGATAAATGGCATCATTAGAAAAAATACGTAACCGATCGGGGTTATTGATTGGATTTATCGGACTTGCTTTGGCAGCCTTTGTACTAGGAGATTTATTCTCTTCTGGAGACCGCCTTTTTGGTGGGAATAAACAAATACTAGGAGAAGTAGACGGAGAAGTAATAGAACAACAAGCATTTGAAGTTGAGCTTCAAAAAGTTTCTGCACTTCGAGGACCAGCATCGAATTCATCTGAATTACGCGCTGAACTTTGGAATCAAAAGATTAATGATATCATTTTGAATTCGGAATATGAAAAATCTGGTATTTCTATTACTAACGATGAACTTGCAAAAATCACTTTAGGTGTAGATAACCACGAAATTGATCCTTTTGTAAAGCAAATCTTCGGAATACAACCTGGACAACAAGTTTCGTCTCAACAATTGAGTGCTTCTTTGAAAAATATTAAAGAAACAGATCTTAATCGTTATAACTACTTACAGAGTTTAATTTCTAAACAACGTTTAAACCAAAAGTTAACAACACTTGTTGGTAATGCTAATATTGCAACTCAAGCAGAGGCAGAAGCATTTTATAACAACAGTGGTCGTTTAGCTTCAGGAAACGTAGCATTTAAATCTTACGCGAGTGTACCTGCAGATCAAAAAACAGTGACAGATGCTGATATGAAAGCTTATTATGATGCTCATAAAAATGAGTTCAAACGTGAGGCTTCAAGAAAAGTTGAATATGCAATTTTTGATATTACACCGTCTGCATCAGATAATGCTATTATTAAAAAAGAGATTACGGCTTTAAAAGAGACTCAAATCGAGTATAACAACAAATTTAAGGTTTACGATACAATTCCAGGATTCTCAACAGAAACTAATATGACAGGTTTCTTAAGAGAAAATTCTGATGTAGTTTATGATCCTTCTTTCAAAGCAAAAGGTCAGTTATCAGCTACTATTGACGAATTAATGCATACAAATGAAGTTGGATTTGTTTTCGGACCATATTTTGAAGCTGGTGCATATAAAATGGCGCGTTTAATGGATAAGAGAAATGATTCTGTTCAGGTTGCAATATTGGCAATTGAAGTGATTTCTTCAGATGAAACGGATGTGGCTGTTTATAATAAAGCAAGTGCTTTTGCTATGTCTATTGAAAATTCGTCTTATGATGAAGCTGTAAAGTCAATAGATGGCGGAATTGCGAATGTAAAATCTATAACACAAGACGATCGTCAAATAGATGGTTTAGGTTCGGATAAGCAATTGATGCAATGGGCTTTCAAAACTTCAAGAAATGTTGGCGATATCACAAGATTTAGTGTTAACGGAAAGTATGTTGTTGCTCGTTTAGCTGCTGTACAACCTAAAGGAATAGCTTCTTTTGATGATATAAAAGATCAATTAAAACCTGCAGCTGAAAGAGAAAAAGCAAAAGAATATTTAATGGGACAACTTAATGGAGTTTCTAGTGTGCAAGATGCTGCTTCAAAATTAGGTGTAGAAGTAAAAGCTTTTTCTGGAGTTTCTTTAGCAGGAAATTCTATAGAGGGTGTAGGTTATGAACCTATTGTTGTAGGTGCTATTATGGGGCTTTCTGCAAATTCTGTTTCAAATCCTATTGCTGGAGCAAGTGGAATAGCTGTTGCATCTGTAACTGCTGTGACTGAACCAGCTGCTTCAAATGACTATACAGCAATTAAATCTCAAATTGAGAATGGTTTCTTACCAAGTGTAAATTATGACCTAATTTCTGCATTAAGAGAAAAAGCTGATATTAATGATTTAAGAGCTGATTTCTACTAGTAGATTTAGATTTCACATATACAGAATGACCTTTAAGCAATTAAAGGTCATTTTTTTTGATTTATATTTTGTGAAATCTGCCAAATAAATGAGTTGTTCTATGTTGTTTTGTCACAATAAATATTTACTTTTAATATTCACTTAAACAGAGTAATAAATTCATAATAGAATCTATTCATAAGATTTACTTATATGAGATTCAAAAACGATAAAATAAAAAAACACATTTTTGCTTGGTTATTTTTTATGTTGTACAATATATGTAGAACGTCTATAGATTGCCAATTAAGTATTTTTGGGTGGGATTTACTGGCGTTAATTAATCTTCTATATATTGTATCGTTTTACGTCCAGTATCGTTTTATTTGCCCTTTATATCCAAAATTGACTTTGTATATAACCCTTACTATTCTCAATACAGTCGTATTCTTGTTTCTTCATGTTTTTACACATACACTTGTTCCTTATGAGGCTTGTAATGTGGCTCCAGTCACGAGGGTTGAATTTGATATGTTTATGGCTAGTGATATTTGGAATTGGAAATATTTATTCAAAAACAGTCAAATGAGTATTCTTATTACCATTTCGGCCATTGCAACTGACATTTTGGAGAATAAATATCGTCAAGAAAATAAGATGATCACTTTAGAATATCATTATTTAAAAAATCAATTAAGTCCTCATTTTCTTCTTAATTCTTTAAATAATATTTATTCCTTAGCAGTGCAAAATTCCAGTGAAATTCTAAGAAGTATAGAAAACCTTTCTGAGCTGTTAAAATACTCGTTGTATAAAGTAGAAATGGATGAAATTTCACTTAATGATGAGGTCGATCATATAAAACTTTATTTTTCATCACTCATTAAAAACGATAATTTGGAAATGGATATTGCTAAATTACCAGGGCCAATGGTTAAAATTAAACCATTAATTTTATTTAACTTTATTGAGAATGCAATCAAGCACAGTTGTATTGAAACAAATAATGATGCTTGGATTAAGATGTATATTTCTTATGAACAATCTGTATTGAATTTTTCCTTGAAAAATTCAATTAGTACATCAAACGCACAGACAAATAATATTTATAGAGGTATAGGTTTAAAAAATACTAAGATAAGATTAGAGACCTTTTATAAAGACGAATATAGTTTGAATATAACTGAAGAGGCAGAAGTTTTTTCCATTGAATTAAAATTAATACTGACAGATGAATAAAATTAAATGTATTGTTATAGATGATGAACTTCAGGCTAGGACTTTAATAGAGATTTATATCAATAAAATTGATATTTTGGAATGTGTTCATTTGTTTGATTCGCCTAAACACGTTGATCAATTTATTGATGAAAATCAAATTGATTTGGTGATAACAGATATTAGTATGCCTAATGAATTGGGAACTGATTTTGCCAGACGAGTAACAAATAAGTGTAAAGTGGTTTTTACAACGGCATTCATGAACTATGCTTTGGAAGCTTTTGACATCCAGGTTTTAGATTATCTTGTAAAACCCATTACGTTTTCACGATTTGAAAAAGCAATGGAAAAGGCTATAAAACAAATAAAGTTGGATCGTGTTAACCAACAATTCGAAAAGACGAGTTCTGACTTTTTATTTTTAAGAAAAAACAATACTAAACATAAAGTATACCATAAGGATATTTTGTACGTAGAGGCCGATAATGATTATGTAATATATAATACGCTTTATGGAAAGTTTATGATAAAAAAGTCTCTAAAGCATGCTTTAGAAGAGCTTCAATCTGATCTTTTTATTCGTGTACATAAATCCTATGTTATTAATAAATCAGAAATATCACTTGTTAAAGGAAATGTAGTCAAAATATCCAATACAGAAATACCTATTGGACGAGTTTACAAGTCGAATTTAAAGACATAAAAAAAGCTAGAAACATTATTTCTAGCTTTTTTTATTATGAATAAATGGTATTATCGAAGTTTTATAATTTCTTTTTTACTTCAACCATTTCGTATGCTTCAATAACATCGTCTACTTTAAGGTCGTTAAACTTATCAATGTTCAATCCACATTCATATCCTTTTGCAACTTCTTTTACGTCGTCTTTAAAACGTTTAAGAGATCCTAATTTACCAGAGTAAATTACAATTCCTTCACGTATGACACGTATGTCGTTAGATCTGTTAATTTTACCAGAGGTCACATAACAACCAGCAATTGTACCAACTTTAGAAATACGGAATGTTTCACGTATTGTAATGTTTGCAACAACTTCTTCTACGAAGTCTGGAGAAAGCATTCCTTCCATAGCCTCTTTTACATCATTTATGGCATCATAAATAATAGAGTATAAACGTAAATCAACACCTTCTTTTTCAGCAATCTTACGAGCAGAACCAGATGGTCTTACTTGGAATCCAATAATAATGGCATCAGAAGCTGTTGCTAATAATACATCACTGTCAGAAATTTGACCTACTGCTTTATGTAAAATGTTAACTTGGATAGATTCTGTAGATAATTTCTGTAACGAATCTGATAATGCTTCTATAGAACCATCAACATCACCTTTTAAGATAATATTTAATTCTTGGAAGTCTCCCAACTCAATACGCTTACCTAAATCTACTAATGTAACACGTTTTTGTGTACGGATAGACTGCTCACGTTGTAATTGCATACGTTTAGACGCAATTGACTTCGCTTCACGTTCGTCTGACATGACATTGAAAGTATCACCAGCTTGTGGCGCTCCATTAAGTCCTAAAATACTAACTGGTGTAGATGGTCCTGCCGTTTCCACATTTTGACCTCTTTCATTATGCATGGCTTTAATCTTACCGTAATACTTACCTGTAAGAATAAAATCACCAATGTTTAATGTACCTGTTTGTACTAATATGTTTGTTGTATAACCTTTACCTTTATCTAGAGATGCTTCAACAATAGAACCTTTTGCTTTTCTGTTTGGATTAGCTTTTAATTCCAATAATTCAGCTTCTAAAAGTACACCTTCAAGCATGCTTTCAACGTTTAATCCTGTTTTCGCAGAAACGTCATAAGATTGGTATTTACCACCCCATTCTTCAATAAGCAAGTTAGCAGATGCTAATTCTTGTTTAATTTTATCAGGAGAGGCATTTGGCTTATCAACTTTGTTAATAGCAAAGATAATTGGAACTTCAGCTGCCTGTGCGTGAGCAATTGCTTCTTTCGTTTGAGGCATTATTCTATCCTCTGCAGAAATTACAATAATAGCAACATCGGTAACTTGAGCACCACGTGCACGCATGGCAGTAAAGGCTTCGTGACCTGGTGTATCAATAAATGTAATAGGTTTTCCGTTTGGTAAAACAACACTGTAAGAACCAATATGCTGTGTAATTCCTCCGGCTTCACCGGCAATAACATTTGCTTTACGAATGTAATCTAATAAAGATGTTTTACCATGATCTACGTGTCCCATAACAGTAACAATAGGAGGACGTTCAATTAGATCTTCTGGATTATCAACTTCTTCATTTTCACTTATAGCTTCTTGAACATCTGCAGAAACAAACTCTACATCAAATCCGAATTCACTAGCAACAATTGTTAAAGTTTCTTTATCTAAACGCTGATTCATAGTCACCATAAGACCTAGCATCATACAAGAAGAAATAACATCAGTTATACTTACATCCATCATGGTAGCAAGTTCTTGTGAAGTTACAAATTCAGTTACTTTAATTAACTGTTTTTCTTTTGCTTGTTGTTCTAGTTCTTTTTCGGCTTGACCACGTCTTTCGTCACGCTTATTTCTTCTATATTTAGACGATTTAGATTTACCTTTATTCGTTAAACGATTTAAAGTATCTGAAATCTTCTTTGCGATTTCTGCATCCGTTGGTTCTGCTTTGGCAACTTTTGGAGTCGCTTTCGCATTTTTATTAAACCTACCTTTACCAGCACCACCACGGTTTCCACCTGCGGCATTTCTATTTCCTGGTCCTCTGTTTGGTCCATTTTGGTTTCCACCTGGTCTTTTATTACCACTTTGGTTATTACCTCCAGTTGCATTCGGATTTTTATTAATCCTTGTACGCTTCTTCTTGTTGGCATCGTTTTTCTTTTTCCCTTGTGGGTTAGATGATGATGCAACTTTTTTGGCTGGTTTTTTAAACTGATTTAAATCAATTTTTTGTCCAGTGAAAGTTGGTCCAGAAAGTGTTTTAGCACGAGCTTTAATAACCTCTGCAGGTTTGTTCGCTTCGTTTGCTTTTTCTTGATCGGCAGCTGCTTTTTCAGCTTCTTTTGCTTTTTGGGCGGCCTTTTCTTTATCTACAGAGGTAAGTTTTTTAGCTAACTCTTTTTTGATACGATCTTGGTCTTTAGAATTCGTTTTATTGAATTTCCCAGCGCTTGCTTTCGATTTAATGTTGATTTTTCCTAAAGAAGTTACACCTTTAAGAGTGGTTCCTTTAGCTTTTACAACATCGTCTTTTTTGACTTCAGGTTGTGGTGCAGTTTCCTTTGGTTCCTGCTCCTTAGTCGGTTCTTCTTTTGCTTTAATATCAGCTTTATTTTTTTTATGAGATGGTTTAGATGCATCTGAACCTTTAGCAGTGGTCGAATCTGCTTTAGGTTTATTGATGTTATCTAAATCAATAATTCCAACGGTCTTAATTCCTTTTACATCTGCCTTAGCAACTTGTACTTTAGAATCTTCTTTTTGCTTTTCAACTTCTTTTTGCTCCTTTTCCTTTTCTTTTTCGAAAAAGTCTTTTTGAAGTTTATTAAACTCGTCATCATGATTAATATCCTCTGATTGTGTTTCTGATGCTGGTTTTTTAGTTTCAGCAGTAGCTACCTTATCAGGGGTTGAATCATCAGAGCTTTTACGAGCCTGTTTTAAAGCTTCTTTTTCTTCAGCTTTTTTCTTGGATACTTGTTCCGATTTTAACTTCTGTGTATGATCCTGTTTAAACGCCTGGTTTAATACATCATACTGTTCATTAGTAATTTTCGTATTCGGACGAGCTTCTACTTCAAAACCTTTTGCAGCTAGCTTCTCTGTAAGACGATCTATACTAACGTTTAATTCTCTTGCAACCTTACTTAATCTCATATGTTTCCGACCTTTTTTCTTTTTGTGTGTTGTTTTGTTACATAACTATTACGTTTTATTCAAATTCCGATTGTAAAATCGATTTAACTTCAATAATAGTTTCTTCTTCCAAATCCGTTCTGTTTACTAAGTATTCAGTAGATAGTTCTAAAACACTTTTGGCTGTATCACATCCAACTTCTTTAAGTTGGTCAATAATCCATCCTTCAATTTCATCACTAAACTCTGTCAATACTACATCTTCATCTTCAATATCTCTGTATACATCAATTTCGAAGTTTGTAAGTAAACCTGCCAATCTAATATTTGTTCCGTTTTTACCAATGGCTAAAGAAACTTGATCTGGTTTTAGATAAACATCAGCCTTGTTGTTTTCCAAATCTAATTTGATTGACGAAATTTTTGCAGGATTTAAAGCTCTTGTAATAAACAACTCTTTATTTGGTGTGTAGTTGATAACGTCAATGTTCTCGTTTCCTAGTTCTCTCACAATTCCATGAATACGTGAACCTTTCATTCCTACACAAGCTCCAACTGGGTCAATTCTTTCGTCATACGACTCAACCGCAATTTTTGCTTTTTCTCCTGGAATACGCTTCACTTCCTTAATGGTAATAAGTCCGTCTGCAATTTCAGGAATTTCTTGTTCAAATAATTTTTCCAAAAACTCATTTGCAATTCTCGAAAGAATAATACGAGGTTTTGTTCCATTTATTTTCACTTCTTTTACAATAGCTCTAACAGACTCTCCTTTTCGGAAATAATCTGATCGAATTTGGTTATCTTTAGGTAAAATTAATTCGTTCTCATCGTCATCAAACAAAATCACTTCTCCTTTTCGGATGTGATGAATTTCTCCTGTTACGATTTCTCCAATTAATCCTTTATATTGTTTATATAAGTTTCCGCTGTCATGTTCTTGTAAACGCGAAATTAAATTCTGGCGCATGGCCATAATAGCACGTCTTCCAAACGACTCAATTTTCACCTCTTCCGAAACTTCTTCTCCAATTTCAAAATCTGGTTCTATTTTTATAGCATCAGAATATGGAATTTCAGCTAGTTCGTCTTCTACTTCGTCATCTGCAACAACAATTCGGTTTCTCCAAATTTCTAAATCTCCTTTTGTTGGGTTTACAATAATATCGAAGTTGTCGTTAGATCCATATTTTTTTGTTAACATAGATTTAAAAACCTCTTCAAGAATACTCATAAGAGTTACCCTGTCTATATTTTTGCTTTCCTTAAACGTCGAAAACGAGTCGATTAGTGATATTTTGTCCATAACGTCGATTATTTGAATGAAATTACAACTTTTGCAAGTTCTATTTCAGTATATTGTATTGATTTCGTAAAATCAACTGTTCTTTTTCCTTTACCTATTTCTTTGGGCACGCGTTCTTTCCAAGATACAATTATTTTTTCTTCATCTGCCTCAGAAAGTTCTGCTTTTAGCATTTTTGTGTTGTCTTTTAACTTTATTTCTAAAGTTCGTCCAACATTTTTTCTAAACTGACGAAACTGTGTTAGAGGTTTATCTAACCCAGGAGAGGCTACAAATAATGAACTATCCAGTTCATTTTCTTCTAGCCATCGTTCAACTTTTCTGCTAATTTGTTTACATTCTCCAATGGTAATACCGTTGTCAGAATCCATAAGGATTTCAATATCAGTTCCGTTGTTGATGTTTAACTCCACTAAAAATAGGTGAGTTTCTTCCGCTAGAATTTCATCTAGTATGGCTTGAATTTTCTCTCTTTGTATCATATTGGGTATAAAAAGAGGGGACTTTTCGTCCCCTCATCTTTAGTGCCTTC
>JBMYWP010000056.1:0-26618 GCA_049607525.1 Flavobacteriales bacterium | reverse complement strand
TTTTGAACAAATGGTAAATAGATGGGTGTATTACAGAAATGATTGAGATAGAATAGTTATTATTTTAAAGCTTCATAAGAATTGCTCTTATCTTCCTATTTAAAAAAAAAGTCTAAACAAAAAGAATTTATTTCTTAATCCTTATATTTGTGTACAATCTGTATTTTTTGAAATACAGAAGTGAAACCTGTTTTAGGACAAAATTTACACGCATATGTTTAAGAAATCTTTATTTTTCTCAGCTTTTCTATTTTCAATAGTCTCCCTCTTAGGGCAAATTACAGATCCATCTCCTTATTGCGAAAGTGATTATCATAATGATCCTTTTGTTACCAATAATCACATTTCAAATGTTACTTTAGAAACATTAAATAATACAACAGTTGATGGAGATTACTCTTATTTCAATGGGTTTAATGTTCCTCTTGAAATTGGAATGAACTACCCATTAAATGTAACCTTATCAGGTGCAACTTCTCATGGTTATGGGGTTTGGATAGATTATAATCAGGATTCTATTTTTAGTGCAAGTGAATTGGTCGCAAGTGCTGTAAATACTGCGGGATTAACAGGTGTTCAAAATACAACCATCACTATACCGGATCATGCCTACAATGGAACAACTCGAATGCGTGTAAGAGCAATTAGAGACAATATGTATTTTGTAGACAGTTTACAAACAGAGTTACTTCCTTGTAACTCAATATATGTTGATACATTAGCCTCTGGTATGCCAACCGAATTGTTTGCTTTTGGAGAAACAGAAGATTATAATATTGTAATTAGTGGTGCTTGTGTAAATAGTGAGGCGAATGTTTACCGTTTTGATTTTAATGGAAAAGACTATCATTTAGTACAGGAAAAGAAAGATTGGGAAGACGCCTCAAATTGTGCTGTTCAAAGAGGTGGAAAATTGACTCAAATTGAATCTCAAGAAGAACAAGATGCCATCCATGTTCAAATGTTATTGGCGGCTATTCCAGATTCGGCAACTTTAGCACCAGATGGTGGTGGAGACGATTACCTTTGGTTAGGAGGAACAGATGAAGCCTCTGCAAATTCTTGGAGATGGGATGGAAATGACGATGGTTATGGTGATCAGTTTTGGCAAGGTGGTGGATTTGGTTCAGCCATAGCGGGAGCATATTCTAATTGGGGAAATGCACCATCTATTTTTGGAAATAGAGAAGGACTAGCAATTAAACTCAATACAAATGCCTTTGGAGCAGAAGCTGAATGGGTCGATTTAAATATGGATGATTCATTATTTTACATTATCGAATATCCTAAAGAAGAATATGGAAACAATACGGCTTGTATGGCTACATATAATGAGGAACCTTCAAATTCAAGTGTTCATATTTCTAATGTGAAAATAGAGGCAATTGATCAAAATTCAGGTAATGCTGGATATATAGATTACGCCGACACTATAACCAATTTAAAGGCAGGATTGGCTTATACGATGTTTTATACTATATCTGGTAATGGTGCTCATGGTGTTGCTGCTTGGTTAGATTACAATGCCAACGGTATTTTTGAAATGAATGAGCAAATAGGTCAAAGCATAGAAACTGGAGGTATAACTCCAGGAGAATATACATTTGGTTTCAATATACCTCTAACAGCTACTTTAGATTTAACACTTTTAAGAATTCGATTGATTGAAGATGAAGACGAATTTGTAACAGGAGGAGCAACCGAAATTGATCCATGTCTGGAATATGAAATTGGAGAAACGGAAGATTATCATATTAATATGATTGATCAAGGTTTAGGAAATTTACAGGCAGTTATTGTAACCTCTTTTCAAAACATTTCATTGATAGATGAAGATAGTGAGACCTTACAGTTTTTTGCTCAAACAAATCCAACAGTTGAACCTGTTACTTGGTCTATTACACCAGGAACTGGAAATGCTACAATAGATGCTAACGGTCTTTTGACTCCTACAGTAAACGGTACTGTTACAGTAGTTGCTACTGCCTTAATTGGAGGAAACAATATAGATGGTTCTATGGAAATAGAAATAACTAATCAATTAGAACTGATTCAACTGTCCTACAACGGAGATTCTGTTCAATCTATTTGTAATGGTCAAACGGAAAATTTCACTGTTTTTGTCGATTTAAAAACTGGTTTTGTTGGAAATATAACGTTTGAATTAGCTGGAGTTCCTGCAAACGTTGCAACTTCTATTTCCCCTACACTTATAACAGAAGATGGATTAGTATCTGTGAGTGTAACGAATAATGGAGCCTCATTTTTAGTGTCAGACATCACACTTACAGCGAATGTTGAAACTACAGGTGTCTCTGATGATATCAATCTAGAATTAAGAACATTCAACGGTTTACCATTTATTAATAACCTAGAAAGTCCAGAAAATAATGCCATAAATGTATCCCAATTACCAACTTTAACTTGGACGCCTTCTTTAAGAGCAGATTGGTTCTTATTGGAAATTGCAACTGATGTGAATTTTACAGATATTGTTTTTTCTGAAAATAACATAGCAGAAGAAACATTTTCTCCTGCATTTAATTTCTTATTAAATACGGAATATTTTTGGAGAGTTCAACCTCAAAACCCATGTGGAAATGGTTCTTGGACTGAAACGTTCAAGTTTAGAATACAGCCTGAATCAGGCATTTTAGGATGTACCGATAATACAGCATTAAATTATAACAGTATGGCGGCTGTAGAAGATGGTTCATGTGAATATCCTATTGAAGGTTGTACAAATTCTATGGCGTTAAACTATAATAGTAATGCCGTTGTTGATGATGGAAGCTGTGTGTTATCTCCTGCAGTTATTATTGTAACACCAGTAAATGATACTACATTTCATTTTTCAGTAAATTCAAACATAGGAACGATTGAATGGATAAATTGGGAATTTAACGATGGAAATCCTGTGACATATGCTTTTGAGACGACATATTCTTGGGGTGAAAATGGAGTTTACCCAATAGAAGCTCTTGTACATGCTGTAGGTTCTTCAGTTTCTTATTTATTAAAAGATACTATTGTATTGGAAGCCTTCGGATGTACAGATCCTTTTGCATTGAATTTTAGCATCCCTGCAACTATTGATGATGGTTCTTGTATTGAAAAAGTTTATGGTTGTACAAACCCACTTTCAACAAACTACAACAATTTAGCAAATGTTGATGATGGTTCTTGTTCCGTTGTAATAATGGGGTGTACAGATACCTCTGCATTTAACTATGATGCTACTGCAACAAATGATGACGGATCTTGTATTGAGAAAGTTTTTGGATGTATGGACCCAACTGCTTTGAATTATAATGATACTGCAAATACAGACGATGGTTCATGTATACCAACGATTTTGGGTTGTATGGATGCTACGGCATATAATTATAACGCCGATGCCACTGTAGATGATGGATCTTGTGAGGCTGTTGTAATGGGTTGTAATAATCCAGATGCAACAAATTACAACTCAATGGCAAACACCGATGATGGATCTTGTTTATTTACGGAGCCAAATGGTGATGATTGGCAAGTCGTATCAACCTCTGAAAATCACTCAATATTAATTCAAAATACATTGGATCAAACTGATTTAATATCAACGATAGAAAATGGTGATTATTTAGGTGTTTTCTTTGTGAAGAATGATGGTTCAGAACAGTGTGCTGGACGCGTAGAATGGACAGGTTCCAATTTGGCATTAACGGCCTATGGAAATGAAACAGGTGAGGATAATGGTTTTGAAGATGATGAAACATTTATTTGGAAATTGTGGAAATCTTCAGATAATTCTGTCACTCAATTAACTGCTGAATATTCTACAACTCAGAGTCATCTAGGAAATTATGCTGATGATGGAGTGAGTGAGGTGCTGAAAGTGTCTACAGGAATTACACATTCAATAGAGCTTGAAACAGGATGGAATTTTATTTCTACAAATTTAAGTCCTGTACATCCTTTAATGGATTCACTATTCTCATCTGTAAGCTCAGATCTGTTTTTAGCAAAAGATGAATCTGGAAATGTTTATTGGCCAAGTGTTAATGTAAATAATATTGGAGACCATAGCATAGGTGAAGGATATAAGGTAAATATGAATGCTGATGTGACTTTAGAAATAGAAGGAACATCTATTACACCAGAAAATTATCCAGTGACCTTAAATCAAGGTTGGTCATATATTGGATACTTAAGAAACCAAGACGCTAATATTTCTTCGGTAATGGCAACTGTAGAAAGTGATTTATTCTTAATAAAAGATATTGATGGAAATGTTTATTGGCCGGCTTTTGGTATCAATAATATCGGGAACATGAAGATTGGGAAAGGGTATCAAATCAATATGAATGCTGATACAACATTCGTTTTTCCTTCTAACTCTACAACTTTGCCAAGTTTAAAAGTAAAGCCTGTTACTCAACCGAATTATTTTGGTTCTGTTGTTAAAAGTCCTCGTCATATGCACATCGGAGTTTCTGTTGACGCTGTGAAAGCTCAATTAAGTGAAGGTGATGAAATAGGAGTCTTTTATCAGGATAAACTTATTGGAGCAGGTGTTTGGAATAATGAGAACATGGTCATCACCATTTTTGGAAACGAGAATAAAGACTGGGATACAAAGGCATTATCAATTAAAGGTTATTCCAAACAATCTGTTATTGAATTTGAGGTGGTAACTAATTTGGGTAATGGGTTGACATTTAAAGAAAATGATATTTTAACCATCAAAAATATGGTTAGAAAATTAAATCCTAATATTGATGTATTTATTTCTGGTCATCAAATGCTAGAATGGTCAAATGTTTCTGAAATCAATCAATCAACTATTCAAGTTGATATTGAAATCTTCGATTATTTAGGACGAAAAATTTATGAAAATAAAGAAGAGATTCCAGCTGGACAAACAACTACAAAACTTCCGGAATTGAATAAAGGTTCATACTTAATACAAGTTAGAGAAGGCCAAGATATTTTATTCACGGAAAAATGGATGAATTAATTTAATAGCAATCATAATCATATAAAAAGCTGTCTTAACATTAAGGCAGCTTTTTTTTGCTGAATACTTGGGTGAAATATTTTTTCTCATTTAATTAAACGGAATTTATTCTACCTACTAACCAGAGTCAAGAATATTATCATGATTTTTTCATACCAAATCTTTGTTATTATAATTACAAAGCAATTTGATTGATTAAAATAATATAGAGATAAAATGAGTACGGTCAATTGATTACAAGTAATTAATCTTTATTTAGAATAAATAAAGATAGTGTTTTTTATGGATTTACTTTTGCCATTCAAACATTAATCAATTTATTATGAAAATATCGAGACTTTGGATCTTACCTATTTTATTCTTATTAGGTAAAGAAACAAAAGGGCAAACCTTAATCGAAGGTTTTGAAAATGATTTTCCACCATCTGACTGGACCATCTTGAATTATGGAGACAACAATACATTTGAGGAAAGTTCATCTTCAATTGCTGCCCATTCTGGATCTAAAACTGCAAAAATTCAATACTCAACATCGGCCCATGATGATTGGATAATAACCCCAAAACTTTCGGTAAGTAGCACAACTGACACCATTCATTTCTGGGCAAAAAACCATTCGCCTAGTTTTTTAGAAGAGTTTCATGTAAAGGTGTCCACAAATGGTCAAGATACTGCAAGTTTTACACAAAATTTGGCTACACATGAAAGTCCATCAACTGTTTGGCAGAAATATTCGTATTCACTTCATTCATATGTTGGCCAAGATATTTATGTAGCTATTCAAGCCATTTCTACCAACGAATATGCATTGTATTTGGATGATTTTTCGGGTCCAGACTTATTTCAACCAACTTGTCAGAAGGTAGACAGTATTTCCATAACTGCAATGACATCGGAAACTGCTATGGTTTTGTGGCCAGAAGTAAATGGTGCCCAAAATTATTTATGTCAAATTTTCGAACAAGGGGGGAGTCCTTATAATTCAATTCCAATTTTTGAGTACACAAGTTCCTCTACTTCGGTAGAAGCAACGGGGTTGTCTGGAAGTACAATGTATGATGTTTACATAAAAACCATTTGTTCTGGGTCAGATAGTAGCGAATATAAATGGAAATCTTTCGAAACAATTTGTGCGCCATATTCTATGTTAGAGGAAACATTTGAAATCGTAAATGCTGAGGGGTTGCCTAATTGTTGGTTTGCAATAAATAATGCAAATTCATCTTACGGGTCTGTTAAGGCGGTAACTTATACAAATCCCGCTTTTGGCGCAAAACATTTAAGACTTTATAATGGTTCTTCAAGTAGTGCAAAACAATTTGCCATTACACCAAATTTACCTGATTTGGCTAATGGAACACATCGTTTACGTTTTATGGCAAAAAATGGAGCCAGCGAAAAACTCGTTGTAGGTACTTTTGGAGACCCAAATAATGAAGCCACTTTTACACCAATAGATACTTTAGAGTTAACAAATTCAGAAGTTGAGTATATCATTAATTTTAATACCAATTATTCAGATCAATTTATTGGTTTCCATTTGTTAGCAAGTTCATCTTATCAAAAAATATTTATTGATGAATTGCACTGGGAACCTATTCCAAGTTGTGTCCAGCCTTCCGAAATTAATTTATTGTCTTCTACAACAACTGATTTGATAATAAATTGGGATAATTTTAGTGGAGCATCAGATTTTATAATTGAATACGGATTAAATGATTTTGTTCTCGGTTCTGGCAGTTCAACAGTCTCTACATCTTCAGAGATTACACTAACATCATTATTAGCCGGCACAACTTATGATGTCTATGTAAAGGCTGTATGCTCTTCATCAGATTCAAGTATATGGTCCAATGTGTTTACTTTTACTACTTTATGTGAAGAAAGTTCAGAAGTTCAGGAGAATTTTGAAACTACAGCTTTAAATACACTCCCAAACTGTTGGAATTCTATTGTAAATTCGACTACGGGATCCCCTTACATTAAGACAGTAAATACTGGAAGTCCAGCAAATGGAAGTCAGCAAATAAGTTTATACAATTCAAGTGCAGGTAGCGATGTAGAATTAATACTCATAGCGCCGCTATTAAATTCAATAGGAAATAAACGCATTAAGTTTTATGCTCGAGGAGGTGGACAAATGAAAATAGGTTCAATAAGTAACCCTAATGATTTATCTACTTTTTCACCTATAGATTCAGTGAATATTGTTACTATTAATAATGAATATGAATTTATTTTGGATGCTTCAATAGCAGGTCAATATTTGGCATTCAAAGCTGAACCAAATACAAGTTATACTTACACTTATCTAGATAGTATTCGAATTACCGAATTACCTACGTGTATAGAACCAAATAACTTGATTTCTTCTATAGTTTCACAGACGGAAGTAGAATTGGGTTGGAGTACAATTGGTTCTGAAAACGAATGGATTATTGAATATGGTTCGGTTGGTTTTATTCAAGGAACCGGGCAATCTATAGTTACAAGTTCTAATCCTTCAATAATTGGTGATTTAACATATGGAGATACTGTACAATTCTATGTAAGAGGTATTTGTTCTACAGCTGATACGAGTGCTTATTCAAGTGGTGTAACTCAGATTTTAGAATGTGCTCCAGAAACATCTACTTTTTCGGAGGATTTTAGCACGTTTTTACCAAACTGTTGGTCTCTTGCAAAAGGTGAGCTTACTTCAAACTCTTTATTAGAACCTGTTACAGGTACTGGATCATGGGATTGGAAGGAAGACGGATATCTAAATAACGGATTTACGGGAGCAGCAAGATTGAATATTTATGGAACAGGTTCTAAGCATTGGCTGATTTCACCCAGTATTGAATTAGAAAATACACATACCAAGAAAATTGAATTTAAAACAGGATTAACCGATTTCAATAATGGAAATGTACCCGAAAGTGGGAATTTCGGAAATGATGATTTTGTGAAAGTGGTGATTTCTTTAGATAATGGATTAACTTGGTCTGAAGACAATACACTTATTGTTTTTGATACAAACAATGTGCCTTCTCATTCAGGTGAATTAATTACAATTGACCTTGCCAGTTATACTGGAATTGTGAAAATTGGGTTTTACGGAGAATCGACAGAGTCAAATGAAGACAATGATTTTTTTATTGATGATTTTGCATTAATTGAAAATTCTAGCAATGTTGATCTAGGAATAGAAAACATTGAAATTGATCCCGTTTATTGCTTTAATGAAGTCATTTCTCCTTCTATTGAGATTAAGAATCATGGCGATATATTAGTTTCTTCTTACTCAATTGATATAGAGTTAACAGGTCCAATTTCTTATTCAAATTCAATAAATTATGCTCAGAATTTGGATGTTGATTCTGTCATTTCGATTCCATTAAATGTATTTACCGGATTATTAGCAGGAGTTTATGAATTGACAATAGAGATTTCAACCTTGAACGATACTATAGTGAGTAATAACACTCAAACTATTTCATTTACTATTGAAGAGGTCGAAACAATAATTTTGAATAGTGATTTGACAATATGTGAAGGAGATAGTGTTCAGTTGTTGGCATTTGGCTCAAATCATCTGGTTTGGAATGGTAATATATCAAACGAAACATTTGTTTCTCCAAGTTCTACAACAGAATATTCTGTTCTGAGTACAAGTGCCAACGGGTGCGAACAAGAACATTCGTTTACAGTTACGGTAGATCCTTTACCTAATTTTTCTATTCAATTTAATAACAATGTATTATCTACAAACGTCTTATTTTCTTCGTATTCTTGGACATTAAATGGTGTACAAGTTTCATCGTCGTCTAGTTTTAGCCCTAATGAAAATGGAACGTATATTTTAGACGTTTTGAATAATAATGGTTGTCTAGGTTCTGAAGAATATATTGTTAATGGGCTGTCTGTTAATCAATCACTTGTTGAGGTTAACATTTATCCAAATCCAGTGGTTAATGAATTGAATATTAATTTAATAGATGGAACTGAAGTTTCGATATGGAGTTTAGACGGGAAATTAATAAAAGAAGTATGCCTGTTAAATGGGAAAATAAATTTAACGAATTTGGATTCAGGAGTTTATTTTATCCAAGTGAAAAATAGTTCAGATTTATTTAAAATAACAAAATTATAAGTAAAAAGCATTGTTTCCTTTGAAGTTTAAATGCATTCTATTTATTTTTTAATTGAAGAAGCCTTATCTCAATATTTTATTGATTTAAGGCTTCTCTATTCAACAAAAAAAACGCCAATATTAAATAATATTGACGCTTAAAAATAATACCAGTAAATGCTTACCTCGTTAAATGAATATACCCTTCAAGTATTTTTTCATTATCGTAATTCGGGTATTTGACCTTTATGTGATATACATACATTCCTTCCGAGCATATTTCTCCTTCTTTTGTTTTACCAAACCATTTATTTTCTATGTCATCTGATGAGAAAACTTCCTTACCCCAACGGTCATATATTATCATTTCAAAGTTAGAGTATTGACGAGATGAGTAAGCTTTAAACCCTTCATTAATTCCATCTCCATTTGGAGTGAATATCGTAGGAACGTTAAAAAATGGTGTGATTTCAATGTTTTTTGTAAATGTTTTTACACATCCAATTTCATTTTCTAGTCGAACAGTAACAGTATAATGCCCAAATTCTGGGAATGTATGGTTTAGAGGCCCTTTAGATACAACTGGGGCAGAACCATCTCCAAAGTCCCATGTGTAGGTTACATACATAAATGCAAAGTTTGCATTAACAGGGAATTCGTTCAATTTAAACTCCAATGTTCTTTCTTCTGCAAGTTCAAGATGAAGGATTTCTTCTTCAGGTAATTCATAATGAAGAATTTCAACTTTTCTCACGTCATAATTTTCACAACCATCAATAACCGTGATTTCATATTCTCCAGGGAATAATAATGGATCTTTTTCTGTAGATACAACTGCTCCCGTCTCTAGGTTTACCCAAGAATACGTGTAATTACCATCTCCACCTTCAATTTTATCTTCAAGGATACCGTAATGTCTAGCGAGTTCATCACAAGATTGTACATCTTCTAATTTATCGAAAACCAATTCTGGCCATATGTTTACGTTTACAACAACACTATCTCTAACCTTCTGTTGAGGACATAAATCATGAACATCTACATAATAGGTTGTAGTAGAATCCGGTGAAACCGTTTGTTTTGGATTAAATCCAATTTGACTCCAGTGAATAGAATATGGAGAAAGTGTATTTAAAGGTATTCCTCCTGTTACAGAAACCTCAAATTCAACTTCATCACCAGGACAATACGAATCTTTTTCATCAACTAATTCAACAATTAATTCAGGATAATCAGCAATTTCGATGTCTATTTCCAAATCTCCATTACAACCAACACCTGTAAGAGGTGGAATGGTAAATTTTACCATTTCATTTGGATTCTCTACAATTCCATCACTAATTGGATCAATGTTTAAAATGAATTGTTCTTCATTATTTGGAATTATTACAAAATCTGTATTACCATTGTTGTTTAAAAATACGTAATCATCACCATAGGTTGCTGTTCCAGATAATGAGAAAGGCACTTTTAAATCACCAGTTCCCGGTGCAAAATCTGGCACAGTTGGTCTTCTGAATTTTATTGTAGTAGTACCACAACCTTCATAAAACCATCCGTTTGTATCTGGGTAAACATTTGGTGCTGGTTCTACAGCTACATCAATAGGACTACGTAAACTGTTTTTCTGTAACATTACGGCAGATCCTAAACCAGTATCACTTACATCACAAATAGCAAGTTTCATGTGGTAGGTTTGATTACAAATAGCAGGCACATATGCTCTTAATGGGATGGTATATCCAGTAAAATTAAAATCTATCGGAGAGGATGAATAATTGTTGTTGAAGAAAATACTGTCCTGTTCCCAATTCGAATTTGCAAGAATACAATTTGCAGGTGCATTGTCTATACCTGAATTCAGAGAATTAATTGCAACCGCAGTACTTGTAAAAGCAGTTTGTGTTAAGTCTGTAGGTATTAATGCAATGTTTTTGTTAAGATAAGGTGTTCCAGGATTAGCTGGATCTGGCCCTGAAACGTAAAATCCAAATACATCATTGAAATTACTACATGTGAAACTTTGATATTCCCTAGAAGCAAAAGAATAGATGAATTCAAAATAATCTAAATTGGCAACGATGTCAAATTCAATCACAACTACATTTTGTTGATCATGTAATGGAAGCGAATATGATGTTCCAAACAAATCTTGTAACGATTGGTCCAATTCAGGGTCTTGATATGGAGAAGGATTCCCTGTAAAGGCAGTACCTCCAACATTATTTTCTAACGGAGCAGATCCTCTGGTCGATAAGAAAAGACCTTCAGGGTAACCAAATATTGGATCAGTAATGTTTGCATCTGTAAAATATCCAACTTGACCTAAATCTCCAAAAGTATAGGTAATATTGGAAATATTTGCGGATCCGTCTGATAATACATCTTCAATCAAATATTGAATGGTGTTATATGGAGCTGTTTGATCTGTGGTAATTCCCGATTGAGCGTAACTTAACGTGGGAAGCGCCAAAAGTGTGGGAAATAATGAAAACAAAAACCTTTTCATAGGTGTAGAAATTTAAGTCCGAAAAAATTGATATCTAACCTTCTAATTATAAAACTTAATTGATAAGTAGAAGTAGAATTAGCCAAAAGTAGATTTTTTTTTTTGATATGACAAGGGACAATTGGGACTTGTTTTTATAAAAAAACACATTTCCATGAAATTGTTAGTATTTTTATTATAATTATTTTTGTTGTATATGTAAGTTGTTTTAAATAAGTAGATTGTGTTTTGGGTGATATTTTGCAATATCGTTTTTAGAATATTTTTAAAAAAAAAATAAAACGCCCTCAACCGGTTTAAGTTTGCGATTGAAGGCGTTTAAAAACATTATTTATTATTAGCGTGTGAGTTGTATGTATCCATCAATCACCTTTTCATCAGGATAATTAGGATATTTTACTCTCAGTTGATAGACATACATACCTTCACTACAGATTTGACCACTTTTAGTTTTTCCAAACCATTTATTCTCAATATTATCTGATTTAAATATTTCTTTACCCCAACGATCATAAATAACCATTTCAAAACTAGAGTAATTTCTCGAAGAGTAAACTTTAAACCCTTCGTTTACTCCATCTCCATTTGGTGTAAATATTGTTGGAATATTAAAGAATGGTTTAACCTCAAGGTTTTTCGTAAATGTTTTTACACATCCTATTTCATTTTCCAATCTTACAGTTACTGTATAATGTCCGAATTCTGGGAAAGTATGACTTAGAGGTCCTTTGGATATAACTGGTTCTGATCCATCTCCAAAATCCCAAGTGTATGTCACATACATAAAAGTAAAATTTGCATTTACAGGAAATTCATTCAATTCAAATTGGTAGGTTCTTTCTTCTGGAAGTTCGGTATGTAATATTTCTTCTTCAGGTAATTCGTAGTGAAGAATTTCAACTTTTCTTACATCAAAATTTTCACAACCATCAGTAACAGTGACCTCATATTCCCCAGGGAAAAGCAATGGATCTTCGTCGGTAGATTCAACCGTTCCTGTTTCTACATTAACCCATGAATAGATATACTTTTCATCACCACCTTTTACTTTATCTTTTAGAATTCCATATTGTCTAGCAAGATCATCACAAGATTTAATGTCATCAAGTTTTTCTACGACCAATTCAGGCCAAATGTTTACACGAACAACAATACTATCAATTATTTTTTGTTCAGGGCATAAATCATGAACTTCTACGTAATAAGTTGTTGTAGAATCGGGATACACAGTTTGATTTGGACTGTATCCAATTTGGCTCCAATGTATAGAATATGGATTCAATGAACCGATAGGAATACCTCCAGAAACTGAAACTCCGAAATCAACTTGATCACCTGGACAATATGATTCTTTCTCATCTTCTAAATCAACGATTAGTTCGGGATAATCTGCAATCATTATGTCTACTTGAAGATCTCCATCACATCCTAATCCTGTTAATGGCGGAATGGTGAACAAAATATTTTCATTAGGATTTTCAACAATACCATCTTCTCTAGGTTCTACATTCAAGATAAAATGTTCTTCATTATTAGGAATAATTACATAATCAGTTATTCCATTGTTATTCAAAAAGACATAATCATCACCATAGGTTGCTGTTCCAGATAATGAGAAAGGCACTTTTAAATCACCAGTTCCCGGTGCAAAATCTGGCACAGTTGGTCTTCTGAATTTTATTGTAGTAGTACCACAACCTTCATAAAACCATCCATTTGTATCTGGGTAAATATTCGGCGCAGGTTCTACAGCAACATCAATTGGGCTACGTAAGCTGTTTTTTTGTAGCATAACTGCTGAACCTAATTGTGTGTCACTTACGTCACAAATAGCGAGTTTCATATGATATGTTTGGTTACAAACAGAAGGTATAAAGGCTCTTAATGGGATGGTATAACCATCATAATAGAAATCAACATTTACATCTCTTTGCACCGGACCTACAGGGTCATAGTTTGCAACAAAAAATAAACTGTCTTGTATCCAATTTGGATTTGCAAGATTACAATTTGCAACAGGACCATTGTTTACGCTTGAATTAAGAGAATTAATGGCTACCGGGGTGTTTGTAAATGAATTCTGTGTTAAATCATCTGGAATGAGTGCAATGTTTCTATTGTTATATGGTGTCCCAGGGTTTGCTGGGTCAGGTCCCGAAACATAAAATCCAAAAACATCATTAAAATTACTACACGTATAACCGTTATATTCTCTAGAAGCAAATGAATAAAAGAATTCAAAATAATTTAAATTAGCAACGATGTCAAACTCTATTACTATTACGTTTTGTTGGTCATGGGTAGGTAAACTGTAAGATGTTCCAAAAAGTGTTTGTAAGGTTTGGTCAAGTTCTGGGTCTTGGTATGGAGAAGGATTTGCAGTATACGCAATTCCACCTAAATCATTTTCGAGAGGAGTGGCTCCTTTTGTCGATAAAAAAAGACCTTCGGAATAGCCGAAAATTGGATCGGTTGTGTTGGCATCAGAAAAATATCCAACTTGTCCAAGATCACCATAAGTAAATGTAATATTTGTGACATTTGCAGAACCATCGGATAAAACATCTTCAATAAGATATTGTATTGTATTATAAGGAGCATTTTGATCTGTAGTAATTCCAGATTGTGCATGACTCAATAAGGGGAAAACCAAAAGGGTTGGGAATAATGAAAATAAAAACCTTTTCATAGGTAGAGAAATTTTAAAGTTGAAAAATAATACAAGATTTTAATACGTATAATAAGTTTATAATCAATGTACTCTATTTCAAAAATAGTTTTTTTTACCTTTTTATTTGATATTTATTGCACTTGTCCTATTCGAAGTCTAAGTTTTTGTTTGAAAAATTACAATTCTATATGTATTTTGTTTAAATACTAACATGTGTGACAGTTATGTGGACGTAATTTAAAAGTTGTCCACTATAATTCGTTGAATTAATATGTTTATTTATTGTTTTTACAGATAAAAGTAAAAATGTTTAGATCAATTAGAAATGAATTAATAAAGGAGAATAACAACAGATTTTATGTAAAACATAGTAATTAAACCTATTGAGTTTATACAAATATTATAAGCTATGGATTACATCTTACTTCCACAGTTGTAACAAAATTCTGCATGATCTTTATGGTCATTTGTAGAACAATTTTTACAGCTTTGTGTATTCATATCCACATTAGATTGATTTTGTTTAGCCATTTCGGATGTTATTATTCCCGTTGGAACCGCAATTATTCCATAGCCCAATGTCATGATTATTGTGGCAATAAATTGTCCTAATGGGGTTTGAGGCGAAATATCGCCATATCCTACTGTTGTTAATGTTACAATGGCCCAATAAAAACTTCTTGGAATACTGGTGAATCCATTCTCGGGTCCTTCAATGTTGTACATAACTGTTCCTAGTATGATTGAAATACAGAAAACAGCCATTAAAAAAACAAGAATTCTAGCTCGACTGGCTTTTAATGATTTTGCAATTAAATTGGCTTCACCTACATATCTTACTAATTTTAATATTCTAAAAACACGTAGTAGTCTAAAGACTCGAATGGCCACAAGGTATTTTGAATTTCCGATTAGGATATCTAAATATTTAGGAATTGTTGATAAAAAGTCTATTATTCCATAAAACGAGAAAACATACTTTTTAGGTTGTTCCACAACTAAAATTCTTGCAATAAATTCGATTGAGAAAAATATGGTTATGACCCACTCAGCGATGTTTAGGTATAAACTATATTCCTTTTGTATAGATTCTACACTTTCTAACATGACTACGGCAATGCTTGAAAGAATAAGTCCTAATAGAATTAAGTCGAAAATTTTACCTGCTTTTGTATCGGCCTCATAGATGATTTCGTGCCACTTATGTCGCCAATCTTTTTTGTCTTTCATAAAAATAAATCTCAGTTGAAAACAATATACGGATAATATAATTAATGCACTTTTATTGTCAAGTTTATTGATTTTCTAGAATAAAGTCTAAAGCAACATTTTCGTGATGATAATTCCCTTTTGTAAGGACGAAACCAACATGACCACCATATTTTGGCGTTTCTAAAAATACATTTTCCATATTACTTATCGTTGAATAGGGGTAACATGGCTTTTGCATAAAACTATCATTTTGCGCTATAAGAATATATGTAGGTAATTTGATGTTTTTTATGATATCTTTTGAGCTGCAATGGTCATAATACCCTTGCGCATTTCCAAAACCATGTGCTGGTCCTGTGTATTCATTATCAAAATCATGTAAGTTTTTCACTCTATCCATTTGTCCATTGTTATTTTCGGGGAATTTTTCGAGTTTTAATCGAAGTTTTTTACGCATAGTTCTTAGAAAAGTTTGTGCATAAATCCAATTTTTTGGTTGATTAAGGGCTTTTCCACAGGCTTCAAGATCTATTGGAGGAGATATGCTTACACAAGCTTTTAGATTGGAAGGTTTGTTCCAATGTTCTCCCAGATATTTTAGACAAACATTACCCCCTAAACTAAATCCGACTAAATTAATACTATTGAAATCGTATGTTTTGTTGATATAGGTTATGATTTCATTTAAATCATCTGATTTTCCAGAGTGGTAGCAAGAATACAATCTATTATCAACACCAGAACAACTTCGGTGATTCATAAGGATTGCATCGTAGCCAGAATTGATGAAAATTTGGGCCATAGATTGCATATACTTACTCAATGAATGACCTTCTAAACCATGTAAGAGTAAAACGAGTTTTTTGTTATGTTTCAAATGAGAATCTAGATGAATAAAGTCTCCGTCTTTCAACTCAACTTGTATTCTATTGAGTTTAAGTTTTGGTGTTTTTCTAAATTGAGAAGCCCAAATGGTTGAAATATGCATATTTCTAAAAATCCATTTTGGGTTGTATTTGGATTGCAGTATTGGCATAAAAAAAAATCGACTCACAAATGTAAGTCGATTTTGATTATCTTATGAGATAAACATCAGTTTTCTTGCGAAAGAAAGTGATTTACCAAATTTTAGCTCTGTCTTCCTTTTCTTTTATCATAGAGTCACCGTTTTTACAACCCCAGGCTTCTTGAAATTCAGGCATGTTTACAAGCGTTCCATTTACTCTAAATTCTCCAGGCGAATGAGAATCATTTAATATTCTATATCGTAAGGCTTCTTCTTTGATGTTGTTTTTCCAAACATTTGCCCACCCTAAAAAGAATCTTTGTTTATAGGTAAATCCGTCAATATCTTGAGGAGTAGAACCTTTTCCTTTTATAGCATTCTCCAATGCATAATACGCCATGGTTAACCCACCAAAATCTGCAATGTTTTCACCCAAAGTCAATTTTCCATTTACACTTAGGTCTGTCAAAGGTTTGTAATTGTTAAATTGTTCAACCAAGACTTCTGCTTTTGTATAAAATGCAATAGAGTCATTCGTTTGCCACCAATTTTCTAAATTCCCATTATGATTATATAAACAACCTTTGTCATCGAATCCGTGTGTGAACTCATGACCAATTACGGCTCCAATACTACCGTAATTTACGGCGTCATCAGCATCTATATTATAAAAAGGAGGTTGTAAAATAGCTGCAGGGAATACAACTTCATTATACAACGGGTTGTAATATGCATTTATGGTTTGTGGATTCATCCACCATTTACTTTTATCTACTGGCTTCCCGTAATCTTCAATCATTTTATTTAATGAAAATGCATTTACAGCTATGATGTTTTCGAATAAGGTATTTTCTTTAATTTGAACAGAAGAATAATCTTCCCAATGGTCAGGGTATCCTATTTTATAGGTAAACGAAGCGAGTTTTTTATTTGCAGCTTTCTTTGTTTCATCACTCATCCAATCCAAGGCATTGATTCTTGATTTGAATGCTATTCTTAGGTTTTCGATCAGTTGTCCTACTTCTTTTTTGGCTTGTTCGCTAAAATGTTTTTTTACATAAAGTTTTCCAAGTGATTCTCCAAAATTCGAATTCAACATTTTTTGAGCTTGTTTCCAGCGAGGTTTCATGGTTTTTACACCAGTTAATGTTGTGCTATAAAAATCAAAGTTTTGTTGCGTAAATTCCGTTGGTAAATAATTTGCCATTGAGTTTATCAATGACCATTCGTAGAATATTTTCCAAGTATTTAAATCTGTGTTTTTAATCAGGTTCGAAAGCCCAACCATATAATCTTTTTGTTTAACAATAACTTTGTTTGGGTTTTGTATTCCGAAGGCATTAAAAAACGTTTTCCAATTCATTTCTGGAGATAATTTCTGCAAATCATCTAGTGTGAGTAAATTGTACGTTTTTATCGGGTCTCTACGTTCTATTTTGTCCATAGAAATTTTTGCCAATTCTTTTTCGAAATTGAAAACGATGTCAGCAGACTTTTTTGCACTTTTTTCATCATTCCCAACCAGTAGAAACATTTTTTGTAAATGTAACTTATAGGCATTTCTTATTTGTTTCATTTTTGGAGATGAACCAAGATAGTAGTCTCTATCTGGTAATCCACCACCGCCTTGAGCAAATTGAATGATATTTTCATTACTGTTTTTTGGGTCAGAACCAATCCAAAATGAAAAAACACCGCCAAGATTGTTTTTGTAAGCTTCTATGATGTAGTTTTTTAAATCTGTTTTATTTGATACAGATTTAATCTTTTCCAAATAAGGCTTTAGTGGGGTTAAGCCTCTTTCATTAATTTTTGAAGTATCTAAGGCTGATAAATAAAAATCACGGACAAGTTGTTCATCACTTCCTTCTTTGTACTCATTTGAAGAAATTAATTCATCAATAATTTTATTGATTTTAATTCTGTTTTGTTCAGACAATGCTTCAAATACTCCCCAACGACTTTCTGTTTCTGGAACTGGATTGTTTTTGAGCCAAGACCCAACAGAATATTGATAAAAATCTGTACAAGGATCTACATCCTTATTTAAGTTGTTTAAATCAAATGCAGGTTCCTTTTGTGATTTTTCAACCACTTTTACAGGTGTTGGATTTGAATTATTGTTGCATGAGGTCCAAACCATAGCACCAATTAAACTCAAAAAAATAGAAGTCTTTTTCATAGAATAATTATTTATGGCAAATTATTCTAAAAATTAGAAATGCAAAAGTGTTTTGTTAAATTTTCGAGGAATCGACTTTATTTTGGTGTGTTTGGCTTAAGAATGAAAAGAAAAATGCAAAAAACACAACGCCCATTTGTCGTTCTAAAATAGATTCGGTGAGCATAGAAAAACAAACGGCAATTAATATAACCGTTGTTATTGCATTTCTTTTTTTGAAACTGTAAAAGAGTGCCAAAAGAAAAGTAAGAAGTCCAATAAAACCTGTTTGTGTCATTATTTCGAAATATTGGGAATGACTGTTGATGTTTTTATCACTCAATTTTGTGTTTGCCCCATCTATCCAAAATAATGTTTCAACAAGGTCAGTCTTTTTATTAAGTTCATCTTGGCCATCTCCTAATCCACATCCCAGCCAAAAATTATCTTTAATAACTTCTATTGAACTAGGCCAAATGTACATTCTTGGATTCATGTTTTTTTCATGTTTATCATCAAACATTTTGATGATTTCATCTTTGGTTTCATTAACTTTATACTGAAGTCGTTCTGATCCGAGGAAAAAACCTGCCCCAATACAAACAATTGTGCTGATACTAAGTAAAACATGTTTTGTTTTTATTTTGGATTTCACCATGAGTCCAAATAACCAAATGGACATTATGATGAGGGATACCAAGTGTATTCTCGCACCGATATAGAAGACATTATAGACAAAAAATAATGAGAAAATTATGTATAGTATTCTTTTTTTACTGATAGATTTTATTGCTAAAAAGGCAGAAATACCAAAAGAGAATAAAGTAAGCAGTCCTAAATAGTGTTTTCGATTTGGTGTAACAATAGAACATTCATGAGCATCATATGCATGATTAGAAATAAAGGAATACAGATGGTCTATACATAAATGAATGGCAAAAATTGAAATAAAAAATAAGAGTAGTCTATGAATTTGTTTTTGTGTAAGTAAAGTACTTGACCAAACTAAGGTTGTTAGTAATAACGAGAGTTTGAGTTGAATCAACCGGCCAAAATTATGTGAGTTTTCTGACCAAAATGCAGATATAAGCATGATGAAATAAAAAACCACTAATGCAAGATGAGATTTGTTGATTTTCAGTAATTTCCATTTTTGACTATAATTTGGTTTTATGAGCCAAAAAAATGTTGTGAAAACAATACCAAAGGTCAGTGGGATTTTTGTTATATTTTGAAAAACAATACCAAATATATAGACAAAGGATAAATAATAAATGATGAGATCAGAGTCTATTCTTTCGTATATATTTAGAATGCGATTTTTCATTGATGCAACGGAATTTTGGTGTGTTTATTATTCAACTCAATCTATCTGAAATTATTGTCTTGGCAAAAATTTATTAGTTAAAGGTATTTTCTGATTTGGAAAACTAATAAAGAATAAGGCTATTGTATCAGATTTTTGAGAAAGAAAAAGCCAAACTAGATTTCTCTAGATTGGCTTGTTTATAAAGAAAACGTTTGCACTTATTGAACCACAAGTTTTACTGAATGATTCCCTTTTGAATTAGAAAGTACAATTTGATATACGCCTGGTGCAAATCCGTTTGCATCAATATCTACGGTGTTTTCTCCTTCATTTGTTAAAACGTTATTTTGAGAAAGTATGCGACCTTGAATATCAATTACTGAAATGTTTAACTTTTCAGATTTATTGGCTGTAAATGACAATTGTGCGTTTCCTCGTGTTGGATTTGGAACAACATTAACATTAGAAGAAATTCCCAATTCTTTAACACCAAGTGTTGGACTTGTTTTTATAGCGAAAATACGAGTTCCAATTTCTGGTATAGAAGATAGTTGAGAGGCATCTAATGTAAGTGTTAAACCACTTGCAGTTACATTTCCAGAATATTGAAAATCTAAAACGTATGTTGTATTTGGAGTTACAGATGCACCTGGATCTCCTGAAACTTCCATACAACCTTGTGTTCCACCATCAAAGTTACAATCCGTTGTAGAGCACGAATAACTTAAGCCTTCAGGTAAATCTGTTAATGAGTTTACTTTAAACCAATTTACAGTTGCTGTACTTCCAGAATATGGAATTGTATTTGGAATGTTGAAATAAAAGGTCGAAGAATAACCATCTCCATTTAATGGCGGAAGCCATACAGTATCTCCACTTGTAGTTGAACCTGGCGGGTTGGTAATAACATCTGTTAATGATGGATCTGGTGTACATTGAGCCTGAGCATCGATAGAAAATGCGAAACTAGTAATGGCTAAAACGGAATAAATAATTTTTTTCATGCTGTAAAAGTTTTTTTTATTAGAAATCTCTTGATAATTCATCCATAAATATATACTCAATGGCTTCATCAACGGTAGGAATTAATATAAATTCTTCCCATTTATCAGTTGGTAGAGTAGGGTGGACAACTACAAAAGTTTTATCTAAGTTAGCCAAAGTTAACGATATTTTCTCGAACTGAGGAATGAGTAGAGTAAATTCGGAACTAGGGACCTTTGTAAAATCAAAGATAAGGTTATTTGAGTGTAGTGCATTTTCCTCATTTTTGAGGATTTTGTCAAAATAGGATGCTGAATTATATTCAACGATATTATACTTATCGAATACTTTCATAAATTAGTGTTTAATTTTTTGAGATAATAAATACAATACAGCCATTCTAACCGCAACTCCATTTTCTACCTGTTGGAGAATAATTGATTGATCTGAATCGGCAACTTCTGTAGAAATTTCTACACCTCTGTTGATAGGACCAGGATGCATGACAACAATCTTTTTTGATAAGCTATTAAGAAGTTCTAAATCCAATCCGTAAAGTTTAGTGTACTCTCTCAATGACGGGAAGTAATTTACATCCTGTCTTTCTAGTTGAATTCTTAACATATTGGCAATATCACACCATTCTAATGCTTTTTTTAAGTCGTGTTCAACCAAAACGCCCCATTTTTCGATATGTTTAGGAATAAGGGTGGTAGGACCGCAAACCATGACTTGTGCGCCAAGTTTTTGCAAACATAAAATATTAGAAAGAGCTACTCTGGAGTGCTTAATGTCTCCAACTATAACCACCTTTTTATTTTCTAAATTACCAACTTGTTCAATCATAGAAAAACTATCTAGCAAGGCCTGTGTTGGATGTTCATGCGCGCCATCTCCGGCATTTACAATTTTAGCATCTACGTGTTCAGATAAAAACTTGGCCGCTCCTGGGTAGGGATGACGCATTACAACCATGTCTACTTTCATAGACAAGATATTATTTACTGTATCAATTAAAGTTTCTCCTTTTTTTACAGATGAACTTGCTGCCGAAAAATTGATGACATCTGCTGACAGTCTTTTTTCTGCTAACTCAAAAGATAATTTAGTACGAGTTGAGTTTTCGAAAAATAGATTCGCAATTGTTATGTCTCTTAAAGAAGGTACTTTTTTAATAGGTCGGTTAATAACTTCTTTAAACTCTTTTGCTGTTTCTAAAATCAGCTCTATATCTTGTTTAGTAAGATTTTTTATTCCTACTAAATTGTCTACACTTAATTCACTCATTTTTCTACACTAACTAATGTTACAGAATCGCTTCCTGTTTGGCCTGCCCAATTTACGTTTACACGTTCGCTGGCTATAGAATCTACTTCTTTACCTATATATTTTGGTGAAATTGGAAGCTCTCTACTAAAGCGTCTATTTATAAAGGTCATTAATTCAATAGAAGCTGGTCTTCCAAAAGAACCAATGGCACTTAAAGCTGCTCTAATACTTCGCCCAGAGTACAAAACGTCATCAATAAAAATAACGCGTTTGTTTTCTACAATAAAATTAATGTCTGTTTTATTGGCAATAAGTAATTCATCGCGTCTTCCAAAATCATCTCTAAAAAACGTAATGTCTAATTTTCCGTAACAGAACTTATTTTTTTTTGTGAGTTGCTTTAACTTTTCAACAATCCGATCTGCAAAAAATACACCACGAGGTTGTAATCCAATAATACACGTGTTTTCGAAATTGTCATGATTCTCAATAAGTTCCCAACACAATCTTGTAATGGTGATATCGATTTCTTTTTCGTTAAGTAAAATCTTTTCAGTCATATGAATATTAATCAAGATTTTTATCTATCTTCCATGTTCATGGAACAAAGAATTATGAATGTCAAAAATAAGACATTAGCACAATGGAAAAAATTTTTTTCCCAAGAATTAGCCCATCTTTATGAAAAAAGAGAAATCGACTCTTTATTCTCATTGGTTTTTGAGTCTTTTGGTTGGTCTAGGATTGATTTGTTACTCAAGCTTGATTCTGATTTGAGTTTAGACGAAAAAGAGAAATTATCTTCAATAATAGATGCCTTAAAAAAGGAATATCCTATTCAATATACTTTGGGTTCTGCACATTTCGATGGTTTAGAAATTCCTGTGAAACCAGGTGTCTTGATTCCTAGACAAGAAACCGAAGAATTGGTGGAATGGGCATACAATACAATTGGCAATAATAGTAGTATTTTGGATGTTTGTACTGGTAGCGGTTGTATTGCATTGGCTTTAAAAAATCGAAATACAAATTTGGATGTTTCTGCAATTGAATATTCTGATAATGCATTGAGTCAGGCTAAAAATAATGCAGAGGCACTTGGTTTAGAAATCAACTTCAAGAAATTTAATGTTTTAGAAGAATGGTGTTTTGATCAAACGTGGGATTGCATTATTAGTAATCCACCATATATTCCAATTTCCGATAAAATAAGAATGAAAAAAAATGTCTTGGATTTTGAACCTGAAATGGCTCTTTTTGTTGAAGATTCAGAACCTTTAATATTTTATAAACAAATCGCAGAACAAGGGCGGAAGGTTTTAAATAAAGACGGATATTTGTTTTTCGAAATCCATGAAGACTTAGGGTTTGAAACAAAATGTCTTGTTGAACAATTAGGTTATTCTAATGTAGAACTAAGGCAAGATTTGAATGGTAAGGATAGAATGATAAAAGCACAAAAATAATGAAACAACACATTCATTTGATATCAATAGGTGGTTCGGCAATGCATAATTTTGCTCTAGAACTTCACGAGTTAGGAAATAAAGTAACTGGGTCGGATGATCAAATTTTCAATCCTTCAAAATCTAGGTTAGAAGAAGCTGGATTGTTGCCTGATAAAATGGGTTGGTTTCCTGAGAAAATAACAAAAGATATTGATGTTATTATTCTTGGTATGCATGCTAAATCAGATAACCCTGAACTTATAAAAGCAAAAGAGATTGGGCTGAAAATTATGTCTTACCCAGAGTTTCTATTTGAACAACATAAAAATAAAAAGAGGGTTGTTATAGGTGGAAGCCATGGTAAAACGACTACAACTTCTATGATTCTTCATATTTTAAACAAACTAAAAAATGAGTCTGATGTTGATTATATGGTTGGTGCTCAGTTAGAAGGGTTTGATAGAATGGTGAAGCTGAATCCAAATGCCGAGATGGTAATATTGGAGGGAGATGAATATTTGTCTTCTCCCATAGATTTAAAATCTAAATTTTTATGGTATAAACCTCATTTAGCGGTTTTAACGGGAATAGCGTGGGATCATATTAATGTTTTTCCGACTTTTGAGTCGTATTTAGATACATTTCGTGCATTTATTTTGAGCATAGAAACAAATGGTGTTCTGATTTATAATTCAGATGATAAAGTGCTGGCTGAATTGGTTGAAAAAACAGAACATAGCATTCAGAAAATTCCTTATTCTCACCATAAATATCAAATAGAAAATGGAATTACAGAATTGATAACAGAAGACAAAGGTTATGATATTCAGTTTTTTGGAAAACACAATTTAATGAATTTTAATGCGGCTAAGCATATTCTTATTCAATTAGGATATACTGAACATACCATATTAAATGCCATTCAAGATTTCCCTGGCGCAGATAAACGCTTGAGTAGAATTTATGCAAAAGAAGAAGTTTTCGTATTCAGAGATTTTGCGCATTCTCCATCAAAAGTTGAAGCATGTGTAAAAGCTGTAAAAGAGCAATTTGTAGACTATAAAATAGAGGTGTTTTTGGAATTACATACTTACTCAAGTTTAAATAAAGCATTTATTCCACATTATAAGAATGCTTTGGATGGATTAGAAAGACCTGTATTATATTTTAGTAAAAAGGCACTGGAGATAAAAAGAATGCCAGAATTAGAAACTGATTATGTGAAAAGTGCTTTTAACAAACCTGATCTTGTTGTTATTAAAGAGTCAGATCAACTGCATAAAGAGATTGAAGACAGATGGATGAATAAAACAACAAAAACAGTATTTTTGTTTATGAGTTCTGGAAATTATGGCGGGTTTGATCTTTCGAAATTAGAATAAGCTTCCAAAAAATAAAATTTGTCACATAAAAAGAAGAGGGTATGAAGAATAAAATTGTTAGAAATATTGCAGCTGTGCTTCTGGGGATAATAATTGGGTCTATTGTAAATATGTCCATAATTAAACTAGGTGCTTTATTCGTTGCAGTTCCTGAAGGTGTAAATCCGGAGGATATTGAAAGTATTAAATTGCATTTTCATCTTTATGAACCAAAACATTTTATTGTACCATTATTAGCCCATGGTTTTGGAACATTATGCGGGGCATTTGTTGCAACAAAAGTGGCTTTATCTCAAAAGAAAATATTTGCCATACTTATTGGTATTTTGTTTTCATTTGGAGGAATGATGATGGTGTATTATTTGCCAAATCAACCGTTGTGGGTCATAATTTGTGACTTAGGTTTGGCATACTTACCAATGGGATGGTTAGGTTATAAAATTGCTGAAACTAACGGAGACTAAAATACTTATTTGTTTATATTTACCATTATTAATTAGATAAAACTATTTTTATGCAAAATGTAGGCGAATTATCAAAGTACGTAAAAGAAGCTATTTCAAATTGGGAAAGTATATCTTTATCCTTAACAGGTTTTAAATACTTAAACTCGGGAACATCAATAAATCTATCAAATAGCGAGATAGAGCAATTAGTGCATGCTGCAGAAACAAGTGTTTATTGTTATTTAGGAGTTGTTGAAGAAACCCTTAAATTCTATTTTTTATCAGATTTAGAGGATAAAGAAGAAAAATATACAAACATAGTAGAGTCTCAATTTGAATCAGATAATTTGGGTCAATTTAGTGACTATACATTTGGTATTTCTGAGAATTCTGAGTTAACTTTGCAAGAAGCTGGTTCTAGAGTAATAAATTGGAATTTTGAAGGTTCTATTTGGTTTAATGAACAAATAAAAAATCAAAATCCAATGGTAAGAGTTTTTACTATTCCAAAGGCAGATTTAGAAAATGCTTTAGAAAGCAATAGGGCTCCTATTAAACTTTGCTTTGGGTTAAGAAATAATACGAGTGGAGAAACAAATTCTAAATATATGTTGGAATTAATTGTTGGCTTTGCTCGTCCAATTTCGGCTACGGAAGTGGGTAGTTTATTTTTATCCAATTTGACGCATCCTCATCCTCCATTTAGTATTTCTCAAGGCAGCTTCACATTGTTGTAAATCTAAAAAGAAAGAACATCGAATTAAATGATAATCAGATAAACAACATAATGGATATGATATACTATTGTAATATCATCATGTTGGTTATTGGTATATATGTTTCATATAAAGTAAAACGAAATATGTTATTTTCGTTTTACTTTTTTAGTTTGTTACTAGTCGAATTAATTGGAAAATACCTTTTGGGTTACAATTTATATTTAATGGCTATAATTTACTACACACATTTTGTATGTTTAAATTATTATTTATTTCACGAGATATTAGCTTGGAAAAAAAATAGAATTAATACTTTATTTGCAATTTTCAGTTTTAGGGGCAGGAAAACAAACCGTACAATAACCCAAATAACCAAAAAAGGCAAAAAA
>JBMYWP010000055.1:0-27033 GCA_049607525.1 Flavobacteriales bacterium | reverse complement strand
TTTACCTCTTCAAAATCTACGTCTTGAACATCTTCAGAAGCGTTTGCTTCTGGTTGAGCTTGTTCAGCTCCACCTTGTGCTCCTGCTGCTGCTGCGGCATTAGACATTTCTTGTAATAATACATTTAATGCTTCTAATGCAGGATCAATTAATGCAATATCTTTTGCTTCGTGTGCTTTTTTAAGTTCAGCTAAAGCACCTTCAACTTTTGACTTTTGATCTGCAGGAATTTTATCTCCTAGCTCTTCTAACTGCTTTTCAGTTTGGAAGATTGTTTGATCAGCTTGGTTGATTTTATCTGCTGTTTCTTTTGCTTTTGCATCAGAATCTGCGTTAGCTTCAGCTTCAGCCTTCATTCTTTCGATATCTGCATCAGATAAACCTGAAGAAGCTTCAATCTTAATAGACTGCTCTTTTCCTGTTTTTTGATCTTTTGCTGATACTTTCAAGATTCCGTTTGCATCAATATCGAAGATAACTTCAATTTGAGGCTCACCACGACGTGCTGGTTGGATATCTGCCAATTGGAAACGACCAATTGATTTATTTCCTGCTACCATCGGACGCTCACCTTGTAAAACGTGAATATCTACTGCTGGTTGGTTATCTGCTGCTGTAGAGAAAACCTGAGATTTATTGGTTGGAATAGTTGTGTTAGCTTCAATAAGCTTTGTCATAACACCACCCATTGTTTCAATTCCTAAAGATAAAGGTGTAACATCTAATAATAATACATCCTTAACTTCTCCAGTTAAAACTCCACCTTGAATAGCTGCACCAATAGCTACAACTTCATCAGGGTTAACACCTTTAGAAGGCTCTTTTCCGAAGAAATTCTTAACAACATCTTGGATTGCTGGAATACGTGTAGATCCACCAACTAAGATTACTTCGTCAATATCGCTGTTAGATAATCCTGCATCTTCCATAGCTTTTTTACAAGGCTCGATAGAACGTTGGATTAAGTTATGCGCTAATTGTTCGAATTTTGCACGAGTTAAAGTTCTAACTAAGTGCTTTGGTCCTGAAGCCGTAGCCGTAATATATGGTAAGTTGATTTCTGTAGAAGTAGAAGCCGATAATTCAACTTTTGCCTTCTCAGCAGCTTCTTTTAAACGTTGTAAAGCCATTGGATCTTGAGTTAAATCCATGTTTTCGTCCGCTTTAAACTCTGCAGCTAACCAGTCAATTAAAACTTGGTCAAAATCATCTCCTCCTAAGTGAGTATCTCCATTTGTAGACAATACCTCAAATACACCATCACCTAATTCTAAGATAGAAATATCGAATGTACCTCCACCTAAATCAAATACAGCAATTGTTCTGTCTTCGTCTTTTTTATCTAAACCGTAAGCTAAAGCTGCGGCTGTAGGTTCGTTAATAATACGACGAACTTTTAATCCTGCAATTTCACCTGCTTCTTTAGTTGCTTGTCTTTGTGCATCGTTAAAGTAAGCTGGTACTGTAATTACAGCTTCAGAAACTGAAGTTCCTAAATAGTCTTCAGCTGTTTTCTTCATTTTTTGAAGAGTCATTGCCGAAAGCTCTTGTGCAGTATAAAGTTTTCCATTAATATCAACACGTGGTGTGTTGTTATCTCCTTTTACAACTTTATAAGGAACATTAGCTGCTTCTTTTGTAACTTTATCAAAAGTTTCTCCCATGAAACGTTTGATAGAATAAATTGTATTAGTTGGGTTAGTAATTGCTTGACGTTTTGCAGCATCACCAACTTTAATTTCACCACCTTCAACAAATGCAATCATAGAAGGAGTTGTTCTTCTACCTTCTGCATTAGTAATTACGATTGGCTCATTTCCTTCCATTACAGAAACACATGAATTTGTTGTTCCTAAATCTATTCCTATTATTTTACTCATCGTTATGTATTTTCTAGTTTGTACTTTTGTTCTAACGATTTCTTTTAAGTCAAATGTTGTGCCAATTGAATTTACTTATTCCCACATGACATTTTTTCACATCTTAACAAAATAAGCTGACAATCTATGGTCAATTAGGGATATTTCATCAATAATTAAGTGACAAAATTTCAATTCTCACACGTTTTAACGCAATAAACGATTTTCTTTAATAATCTTTACTCAAAATTAATTCCGGTAAACGATTCACACATCCAATCTGCCAAAGCTTGTCTATTATTAGGTTGTAATATACGTTTCTGATCGTGTTTATTCCTAATATTTGCCAATTCAACATAAACCAAAGGTGCATAAGTATTTCGAATAACAAAAAGTCCTCTTGGTTTTACGTATCCTTCGTAGCCTCTGTTTTTCTGATACAAATCATATTTCTTTTTAAATGTCTTATGCATTTTGGTGGCATATTTCTTCCCAGTAACACTTCCTTCGTGATGATAGAAAAATACATCTTGCTCTGTTTTACGCCCTCTAGAATCTACATGAACCACAATGGCCAATTGTTCTTTTGCACCCTTTCTTTTATGTTTGACATAAAGTTCGTTCATAGCATCTGTTCTTTGCTTTAATCGATCGAGTTGATTGAGTGGAATTTTTCGATTTGGATGACATACTTCATCTTTGTCAGCTTTCAATATCTTAGTATCACGAATTCCATCGTTCGGATCTTTTATTATTACATAAACCACTGCTCCTCTAGCCATAAGATTCCTTGCCATTCTCAAAACAACATCATAAGCATATTCGTCTTCACATAAATCGGCAATACAACCTTTTGTACACATAGCTCCAGGATCTGGACCACCATGACCGCTAACCAAATAATAAACTTTACCTTTTAAACTATTATCTATCCGTTTTACCAATTTATGTTTCGATCCGAATAGAGGAATATTTAATTGGCTCGGAGATGATTTAGCCTTAGGTTGTACTTGTTTCTTAATAAATGTATTTTCACTGCATTTTAAATCAGAATAAGGCACCCACAAAATATTCGATTTTGTATAATGCGTTTTTCTTAATTTATTATTAACTAAATATTCATTATAAGTCTGAATACGTTTTGCCTTTGCTAAATTTTGGTCATTTATAGTGGTGCGAATACTTTTTCCATTGTAAGAATAAATATAGATAGGCAATTTATAAAGTCGATCAGCCACCAAATGGGCATTGCTTTTTAATGCATTTAATTCATAAAACTTTGCAACATTACACGGTTCATCATATAGTTTATACCTTTTTAGTAAAGCAATGATTCCTTCACTTTTATTTACTTTCACTTTATGAAAGTAAGGATTTTGTCCCCAAGACTTAAATCCAAAAAAGCATAACATGATAATCAATAATAGTTTTGTTTTCATAATACAGAATTAATACACGCGAGTGAATAAACCTCAAAAATACTATAAATTAAGAGACTTTAATGTTCTCAGGCTTATTGATAAAAATAAATTGAGTTCAACTAAATAAACCAACACTTCATCGAAAATTAATTAATCTTACTTTTCCGCAAACATTAAAACACTATATAACAAAACATTAATACAAGGCAATTGTAAACATCAACAGTTACAAAGAATTGAAAGCTAATAATACTAAATTAATTTAATATTAAATTATTTAAAACTAATAGAAAAAAACAAGGCTTATGGTCTGATTCTTGTATTCGTTCTGATAAATATTCTGTACATTTGCAAAGAGACTGAATAAAATTAAATATATATACGTCTCAAAATGGAATATCAATTATAAAATTAATACCATGACGAAAGAACATAAAATTAATTATTGTAAAGGTTGTAAACATCGAAAAATTAACATGGAAGTTGGCTTAGTTTGTTCATTAACAAATAAAATAGGTGATTTCGAAAATTCATGTGATACTTTCATCTCTCAAGCTGATTTTGATAAACAAAGAAAACAATTAACTTTTTCTAAACGAAGTCGACTTGCTGTGCAGAAAATGTCTACATTTTTATTTTAAGAACTAGGACATAAATTTTGTTTCCGCTATTATTTTTATTGGCAAACAATAAATAATAACACGGATTCGTATTGAAAAGATTTTCTATTATGAGTCTTAAGAACGAGTACAAAAACGTAAAAAGAGCTTTAGAAATTTTCTAAAGCTCTTTTTTGTATGTTATTAATCTAAGATTTCTTATTCGAAACGATTGACTTTAGCAAGGTCCATCAATTTTTCTTTCCAATATTCTACCGATTCTCCAGTAAATTGTTTTTTCTTAAACTGATTGATATACTGTATTCCAAAAATGGAATTGGTTACAAAAACTTGATCAGCAATATTTATTTCATATGGACGAATTTTATCATCTGAAATTTCATAACCTTCTTCTTCAAGAAGTTTTATCATTTGTTTTCGAACTACCCCATCCAAAGCACCTTGATCTGGTGTAGGTACAAATGCTTTTTTGTCTTTTATTACAATGATATTGGCATTTTGTGTTTCCACAATTTCTTGATCGGTGTTTAAAATAAATACCTGATCCAATTCATTTTCTTTGGCATACACAGAGGCCAATACATAAATTAATGCATTATTGCTTTTTATTGATGAAAGAACAGATTTTGCCTTAGGGTGATCAAAATATACTTCAGAATTCAATCCATTTTCTAAAACAGAATATCCATTATCATTCAATGGTTCAACTTCTATTAAATATTTTGCACTGTTTTTATCTGGTGTATAAAAACCTCCATTATCTCTATAAAAATGAAGTCTTATTCTTGCCGATTTTTGTTTCAGTCCATTCGACTCAATCGTATTAAGAATTTCTTGATGTAGCATTTCCATGTTCAATTCCTGAGCAATGTCTATTCTCATCATACACATAGAACCCATCAATCTAAAATAATGATCTTCATAGAAATAAATAAACCCATCAGAATATCGCATGGTTTCAAATAAACCATCTCCATAATTAAATGCTCGATTGGAAGCATTAATTACAAACTCGTCGTATTTAACAATGGCACCATTATTATTGACCATTTTTATCATAATTAAGCCTTTTGAGAGATTAATGCTTCTATTATTCCAACAAAATCTTCACTTTTTAGAGCGGCACCTCCTATAAGACCTCCGTCTACATTAGGCTTTGCGAAAATTTCGTTTGCGTTAGATGGTTTACAAGACCCCCCGTAAAGAATGGTTGTAGCGTTCGCTATTTCTAAAGAGTATTTTTTTGCAATTTCTTGTCTTAAAAATGCGTGAACTTCTTCGGCTTGGTCTGCAGAAGCTGTAACTCCAGTTCCAATAGCCCAAACAGGTTCATATGCTATTACAACATTTGAGAATGCATTTTCAGATAAATGGAAAACAGATTCTTCAAGTTGACTTAATAAAATCTTATGGTATTCTCCAGACTCTCTCTGGTCTAAACTTTCGCCAATACAGAAAATAGGTTGTAAATTATTTTCTAAAGCTGAATCTACTTTTTCTTTCAAAATCGATGAAGTTTCACCAAAATACTGTCTTCTTTCTGAATGTCCCAGAATAACATATGACAGTCCGAAATTACTCAAAACACTTGGAGAAATTTCTCCTGTAAATGCACCTGAATTTTTTGAAAAACAATTTTGAGCAGCTAATTCCATCTGAGAACCTTCAATAGCGCCTTGAACTGGGTAAATATGTGTGGAAGGTGGGGCCAAAATTACAGAATGTGATTCTGGTAAAACAGGTAATATGTCATTTAACTCTTCAGCTAATTGAATACCTTCTGCAATTGTTGTATTCATTTTCCAATTTCCTGCAACGATGTAGTTTCTCATGTCTATATTTTAATTCGTGGATCGAGTAGTTTGTAAATAAAGTCCACAAAGATATTAATCAAAATAAAAATACCCGCAATAAAAAGAACAATTCCCATTACTAAGGGTAAATCCAATGTTTCAAGTGCCTCAACCAATAGTTTTCCTATGCCATCCCAGGCAAAAATATATTCTACAAATACGGCACCAGCCAAAAGAGATGCAAACCAACCCGAAGTTGCTGTAATTACAGGATTTAATGCATTCTTTATTCCATGTCTTATTAAGACTTGTAAGTTTGAGAGCCCTTTAGATTTTGCGGTTCTAATATAATCTTCTTCCATAACCTGATCTATAGAAGCTTTTGTTAATTGTGAAATTACAGCAAGAGGTCTTACGCCTAATGTAATGGCAGGTAAAACAAGATTTTTCCAAGCAATATATTTTCCTTCACCAAAATCATCAACTTCATATAAACTCCCTGTCATAGAAAAGGGTAAATATTCAGATAAATAGAAGCCGAAAAACCAAGAAATAAGAACCGAAGCAAAAAATGATGGTAAAGCCATTCCTGTTAAACTTAACAACTCCACCAACTGTTTTAACCAAGAAATGCTTGAAATATGAAGAAATATTCCCAAAAGCACTCCAAAAACAAAGGCGATAAAAATAGATGCCGTTGCTAAAACAAAGGTATTTTTTATTTTTCCTCCCAAAATTGAATTTACGGTTTGACCTTTTTTCTGAAAGGATTCTCTTAAATAAGGAAATTTTAATGCGATTCCAAAATCATCTGAGAATTGAAAACAAGATCCAGAATATTTGTCATCCGACCAATAATTGATTTTATCTTCGTCTGTAAATTGATGAAATGAAACAACAGAAACATCATTCACCCAATATCCGAATTGTTGCTCTAGCGGTAAATTCAATCCATATTTGGTATGAATTTGTTTAATTTGATCCTTATTTTCATGTTGTCCCAACATCATTTGAGCTGGATCTCCAGGTAACACACTAAATAAGAAAAAGACTAAACACAATACTCCAAAAAGTGTGATTACAACAAAATAAAATTGTTTGATCCAATATGATATCATACTTTTATTTACTCTTTATTTTTGTAAATGGATCTTCTTGTAAACCGATATCTTTCAATCTTTTTCCGGCCAATAAGTTTTGAGTTTTTATTTTATAACCAAAAAACTCTGATCGATGTGCAGAAGGATACCAAAAACCAGTAGAGGATTTTTTCCAATCGATCCAATCTGAACGTAAACCGTCTAAATGAAATTCATCATTCCACATTTTCCATGCGATCGGTTTATTATTTTCATCAAGAATATAGATATAAGCTTCTCCTGCACGAACATCATGATTGTCTAAATACTGAATACATAAACTTCGTTTACTTTGCCCATCCAACAAAACCATAGAACGATGCACTTGAAAACCAAAAACTTCGAATGGTGCAGAAAACCAAAATCGGTCCCGACTAAAATATTGATTAGCCAAATAGGTCAGTTTTTCTTTTCGATCAGGCTCATTAACTTGTTTTCCTTTAATATAAACCACCGATTTTTTTGCCTTCAAATCCAAAAGCACTTCATTACCACTCCAAGAAACTTTTGCGAAATTTTCTTTTTTATCCCAAATGTAGTGACGTTTTTTGTTGGTTATCCAAGAAATATATCTGGTTCTTTTCCAAGCTTTCTCTCCTAAATTCTCTTGCATTTCAGCAGAAACTTTGTCTCCTGTTTCACTATCTGAACTTAATGGGAGAGATTCATTATTTGCAAAATAAAAACCAATGAGGGAAAGAACCACCACAATGACAATTCCAGCAAAAATTTTAAACATTTTTTCTAAAAATCCGAACATAATATTTTAATTTTTATAATGATAATACATCAGACAATCTTAATAAATCTTCGCTCAAAGGCGGATGCATTTTCGTTGCCTTCTCTAAAGGTACAAATACCATTTTATTTTTTTGTACTCCCGCCATCCCAAAGTTTTCTCCTTGTAACAAAAGTTCAATAGCAAACTGAGCATATCTTGCAGCTAATATTCTATCCGAAGCACTCGGGCTTCCTCCTCTCTGAAGATGTCCTAAAACAGTGACTCTAGGATGAAAATCTGGACTTTTTTCCTTTATCCTTTTCGTCAATTCCATGGCATTTCCATTGATATTACCTTCAGAAACAATAACAATACTCGATTTTTTTCCTTTAGAATGTCGAATATTCAGCATTTCTATTAATTGATCTACTGATATATCTGTTTCGGGTAGCATCATAGCAGATGCCCCACTAGCAATGGCAGAATTTAAAGCGATAAAACCTGAATCTCTACCCATAACCTCTACAAAAAATACACGGTTATGAGAGTTTGCAGTATCTCTAATTTTATCAATTAAAGAAACAACGGTATTTACAGCTGTATCGAATCCTAAAGTAAAATCGGTTCCGTTTAAATCGTTATCTATGGTCCCAGGAATTCCAATACCTGGAATATTATACTCCTCAAAAAATATTTTAAGTCCTCTTAAGGTTCCATCTCCACCAATGGCAATAAGTCCATCAACGTTATGTTGTTTAATAGTTTGATAAGCTTTTTCACGCCCTTCCTTTGTTTTAAAAGATTTAGAGCGAGCCGATTTGAGCATGGTTCCACCTTGATGTAAAATACCAGCAACATCACGATTTGTTAGATTTAAATAATTATTTTCGATTAACCCATTGTAACCTTCCACAAATCCAACAACCTCAATGCCATAATATTCGGCAATTCTAACCACGGCTCTAATGGCAGCATTCATTCCCGGAGCATCTCCTCCTGAGGTGAATACACCAATTTTCTTTATATTATCTGAGTATTTTAATTTCTCCATTCTTCTTTAATTTTATGATGGAAGAAGGCTTCGAAGGTGTTTTAGATTTCTGCTTGAATTCAACCACATAATCGACTTTATCCTTAATTTTTTTCGAAATTTCCGAAAACGATTTTGGATTCGGTTGTCCACTCAAATTTGCAGAAGTACTAATAATAGGTTCTTTTATTTGTTGAATTAACTGCTTACAAAATACATCTTCCACAATGCGCACCCCAATTGTTCCGTCTGCCGAAAGTAAATAATCGGGAAACTTCCCTCCTTCCAACACCAAAGTTAATGGATTATCTGAACATTCTAACAACTCCCAAGCTTGTTCTGGTATTTCGTCAAAATATCTTTCCATTTGAATTTCAGAGCCAAACAACAAAATGCATTTTTTGGAAACGTCTCTTCCTTTGATATCAAATATTTTCTGAACGGATTCTTTATCGGATATTTTACATCCTAAACCCCATATTGTGTCTGTTGGATACAAAATTACACCACCATTTTGTAGAGTAGTTTTTGCTGCATGTAAATCTTCTTTAGAGTAACGTTCTGTCATTTTCTATATTTTCTTTTAGTTCTAGAGCTGATATTTTGTGTGCCATAACGTGCATTTTTGCCTTTAAGTACTGAGGTCTTCTTTGCCTATATAATGTTATAGCATCTGTTTTCCAATGTTCATCCGGCATAGCCAACAAGACAGGTCTGGTTGGTCTAATAACATCTAATCTTTCCAACAATTCATTTTCTGTTAAATCTAAATAAATTGTCAGATGATTTGCTTCTTTCAAGGTTTCATAAATCAATGTCTGACAAAAAGAACCACCTCCTAGAGCTATAACACATTGCTCTTCTTTTTCCAATGTTCTAAAGGTGCATAGAGCTTCAATATTTCTAAAATAAGATTCCGAAATAGCAAATAACTCGGGTATGGTTCGGTCACTTATTCTTTCTATCTCCTGGTCTATATCGATAAAAGGAATATCTAGCAATTCTGCTAAAGCTTTACCTAAAGTCGTTTTACCAGAACCCATAAAACCAGTTAAAACTATATGTTTCATATTAAAAAGGTGATCCAGGTTCTTTAGACATGTGATTAAACACAAGTTTGTCCACCAAATTACTAGATATTTTGTTTAAGAACACGGTCAACTTTCCATTTAAAGTCATTACACAGTATGTTTTTTTGTTTTTTGCCGCGGTATAAACACGTTGTGCAACTTCCTCAGAAGTCATCATTTTTTGTTCATTCCTTGGTGTTTCACTTTGGGATTTACCGTCTTTTGCTAGGGCAGAATTTCGAATATTTGAAGCCGTAAATCCTGGACAAGCAATGAGTACATGTAAGCCTTTGTTTCTGTTTTCTATTCTTAATGCTTCTAAGAAACCTTGCATGGCAAATTTAGAAGACGAATACCCCGTTCTTCCGGGTAATCCTTTAAAACCTGCAATAGAAGAAATTCCAATAACAGAACCTTTAGATTTCAACAAGCCTGGAAGAGCATATTTTGTACAATAAACAGTTCCCCAAAAGTTAACGTCCATTACTTTTCTCAAAACATCCAGTTCTAATTCTTCTAAAATTGCACGCATTGAAATACCAGCATTATTAATAAGAACATCTATTTTCCCAAATTTGTTTAATGCTTCTTTCATAAGATTTTCACAATCACTTTCTATAGAAACATCTGCTTTTACGCATAAAACTTCTACCGAAAATGCATTACGAATGTCCTTTGCCAATATCTCTAATTTATCAAAACTTCGAGCTGCAACAACAATATCATATCCTTGTTTAGCATATTCTTTGGTTAATGATTCTCCAATTCCAGATGATGCTCCAGTAATTACAACAACTTTATTGCTCATTTTTATCTTTTCTTAGGTCTTTTTACTTTCTCTTACTTTTTATCAGAGATTTAACGAAAATACAATACATATTTGAAATATACCCACCCGTTAAACATAAAACAACACAATTAATACATCAAAATATATTATCAACAATTGATATTATACTTTAATTACATTTTCGGCGTGTCTTGCTTTATTTAAAATTTCGTTGGCTGCCAATTTTAATCCAATGGCATCTTTACTCTTTTTTATCTTTTTGAAAACCTTTTTTTCGTCATCAAAGTTTTTGGCGAAATATGTCCAAAAACTCAACATCTTCATTCTCAAAGGTGTTTGACCTGGTAATTCTACTTTATATTTTTCATAAAGTTCATCATGAAATTGTTTAAAGCGTTCAAACCGATCATCTGGAAAATCTTTTTGATTGTCTTTGATCATTTTTGGAAGAAATGGATTTGTGATTAACCCTCTCCCCATCATAAAATGATTTACCTCTTTAAATTTTGACTGACGATCCTGAAAACTGTCCAAACAAACAATATCTCCATTATAGTAAATAGGTAGTTGTGTAGATTGCAAACATTTTTCGAAGCTTAACAAATCAACAGGACCTTTATACAGTTGCTTTCCTATTCGAGCGTGAATGGCAACATGGTCTAAAGGATATTTTTCTAAAACAGGGAAAACATCAAGAATTTCCTCACTATTAAAATACCCCATTCTCATTTTCATAGAAACTTTAATATTCGTTTTGCTATGAACCTCGTTCAGTATTTCATCAATTTTTTCGGGAGATTGAATGAGTCCAGAACCCATTCCTTTTTTTGTCACCATAGGATATGGACATCCTAAATTCCAATTCAATTCTTTATATCCCAAAGACTCTACATACTTTGTTACATAAATAAATTCTTCAGCACTGTTGGTAATGATTTGTGGAATAAGATGGGATACGTCATTATTTTCGGGTAATAAATCGGTATGGTAAGACGATTTTATCTCCAATTTCCCATTCAAACGAATGTAAGGTGCATAAAACGTGTCTATTCCACCAAAATGTCTATTCTGAGCATTCCTAAAAATGTAATCTGTAAATCCCTGCAAAGGAGAAGAAAGCAATGTAAACGACATAGTTATGTTGATGATTTTGGCAAATATAGTCTTATAAATATGAAAACTAATGCGAAATTTAAAAGTTAAACAGAAAGTGTTATGAACAAAAACATTGAGTCACAAAAAAAAGGAAATCACAAAAGCAATTTCCTTTTTTATATCAATAAAAAGAAGACAATTAAAATCCTACTTTTCTACTTACATCTTTATCTTCAGAAGTCATAATGTTGATTCCAAGATTCTTTCCAATTACATCATGTAATTGTTTTTCTCTTTCACCAAAACGACCATCAGCTACAGCAATATCTCTTAAATCAGAAAGAATGTCTCGACGTGTTTGCAAATCTAAGTCTTTTACACGCCCCAGGTTTTCAGAAACATGCATAAGCAATTGGTAACGTTCTTTATCGGTTTCAACAGAGTTGTACCAAGCCGAACTTTCCATCATAATTTTATTGAATTGATCAATATTTGTATGATCTACTTTAAACCAACGTGCAGCTTTTCTTTGAATTTCTACACCTTCTTCTTCTGTAACCTTTTTATCTGTAAGATGTGCATATCCTAAATACATCACAAATAAAAAGTGATATATAGTCATTTGTTTCTGATCCATAAATTCGTTCTCTTTTTTGTCAAATATACTATTTCTTTCATTAGTTTTGTTACTTTCACAGAAGTAAACGTTAAATTGAATCATGAAAAAGATAAGTACACCTATTGAGGGTTTGAATATCATTGAACCTAGAGTTTTTGAAGATAAAAGAGGATATTTTTTCGAATCTTTTAGTGCTGAAAAGTTTTTAGCTTTAGGTATTGATAAAACTTTTATACAGGACAATCAATCTTTATCTCAAAAAGGGGTGTTACGTGGTTTGCATTTCCAAAAACCCAATCATGCGCAAGCAAAATTAGTTCGTGTAATAAAAGGGGCTGTTTTGGATGTTGTGGTAGATATTCGCAAAGATTCACCAACTTACGGTCAACATTTTGCCATAGAACTTACCGAGAAGAATAAAAAAATGTTGTATATTCCTGAAGGGTTTGCTCATGGTTTCTTAACATTAGAAGACAACACCATTTTCTCTTATAAATGTTCTGATAATTATCATCCAGAATGCGAAGATGCCATTTTATGGTGCGATGAAGAGTTGGGTATTGACTGGAATATTAAAAACCCAACTGTTTCCGACAAAGACAAAATAGCGAAACCTTTTAATCAATTAAGCAGTCCGTTTTAAATGTATAATATTCCATATCCAAGCATCAATTGCCAAGGAAAACTTTTAGAATTTAATACCCCAAAACTCATGGGAATTCTAAACGTAACCCCTGATTCATTTTATGATGGAGGTCAATATTTAAATGAGACAAGTATCTTAACACGCGTTGAGCAAATGCTATGTGAAGGTGTAGATATCATAGATGTTGGAGCAGCTTCTTCACGTCCTGGCGCCAAGATTTTAAATGCAAAACAAGAAATCGAACGCTTAAAACCATTTATAGGGTCGATCATTAAAACATTTCCGGATAGTATTTTGTCGGTTGATACTTACCATGCCGAAGTTGCCGAATTTGCGTTTAACGAAGGGACTTCGATCATAAATGATATTTCGGGTGGAGAAATGGATAAAACCATGTTTGAAACCATTGCAAAGTTACAAGTGCCCTATATGCTAATGCATATGAAGGGAACTCCAAAAACAATGCAAGAAAACACAAATTACGACCATCTTTTAGATGAAATCATCTACTTTTTCTCTAAAAAAACAACTCAACTTCATGCACTTGGTGTAAACGATATTATTATTGACCCAGGTTTTGGTTTTGCTAAAACAGTTGAACAGAATTTTGAATTATTAAAAAAACTTCAAGCTTTTACTGTTTTTGATTTACCAATTCTTATTGGCGTTTCTCGAAAATCTATGCTTTATAAATTTTTAGATACAGATGCTAAAAATGCATTAAACGCTACAAGTATTGCTCATTTACATGCTTTGCAAAACGGAGCCAATATTTTAAGAGTACATGATGTTAAAGAAGCCAAAGAATGTATTAAATTGTACGAAAAACTAAAACTTTGAATCAATTCGACATCAACATACTCGATTTTATCGACATTCTTTTAGTGAGTTTTCTGATCTATCAGATCTATAAACTCGTTCAAGGTACTGTTGCTATTCGAATTGTTCTAGGTATTACTGCACTATATCTTTTCTGGAAATTAGTCGAATTTTTAGAAATGGATTTACTGTCGGAAATTCTAGGACAATTTATTGGCGTTGGTGTTTTGGCTTTGATAATTGTTTTTCAACAAGAAATTAGAAAATTCCTTTTATTGGTAGGAAATAAATCTTTCTCGAGTAAAAAAGAAATTCTAAAACGATTTAATACCAACGAAAATTCAAAACAACACGTCAACGACGAATATGTTATTGAGGCAATAAAAAAACTATCAGGTTCAAAAACTGGGGCCATTATCGTGTATAAAAATCGTACCGACTTAAGTTTTATAGAATCTAGTGGTACCAAAGTAGATGCCGACATTTCGAGCGAGATGATTCAATGTATTTTTTTTAAAAACAACCCTCTCCATGATGGCGCAACAATTATAGAAGGAAATAAAATAACATATTCAGCTTGTGTCTTACCCGTTTCTGAACGACGAGATTTACCCAAATCTATTGGATTAAGACATAGAGCAGCATTAGGTATTTCTGAAAGTTCAGACGCTTCTATAGTCATTATTTCTGAAGAAAGAGGAGATATCAGTGTTTGTAAAGAAGGGGAATTACACCTGAATATTTCTCTAGAAAAATGTCGCGAATTTATTTATAAACATTAAAACCAAAATCATATACTAAACAGGTATGATTAAAAATAAAATGAAATCAACTAAAATTGCATTAGTCACTGGTGGATATTCTGCCGAAAATATAGTTTCCTTCAAAAGTGCTAAAACTGTTGAGCGTGCTTTAAAAGAGACTTACAGTGAAGTATTTTGGATAGAAATTCACCCAAAAGAGTGGTTCTGTACAATAGACAATCAAAATTATTCTATAGATAAAAATGATTTTAGTATTACCGAAAATAATCGTAAAATCACCTTCGATTTTGCTTTTGTTGTACTGCACGGAACACCAGCAGAAGATGGTCTACTTCCTGCCTACTTTGAACTCATAAATTTAAAATACAGCTGTTGCAATCCATTGGCAAGTCAAATAACCTTCGACAAAGCTGCAACCATTCGTTATGCAAAGGCTTTAAATATTCCAGTATCGCCATCTTTAGAAATTACACAAGATGAATTTAATAAAAACGGAGTGCCAACTATTTCATTCAGCTACCCTATTTTTGTAAAAGCATGTAGATCGGGATCAAGTTTTGGTGTGGTAAAAGTGAATGAACATGTAGAATTGAAATCTGCACTTGAAGAAGCCTTTAAGTATGACAGCCAATGTTTAATAGAACAAGGGATGCATGGAACTGAAGTGACTTGTGGGGTTATTGAAACAAAAAATGGAATAGAAACCATTGCAATAACCGAAGTGGTGGCCCATAATGATTTTTTCGATTTCGATGCCAAATACAATGGCGAATCTGATGAAATTACACCCGCAAGAATTACAGAATCAGAAGGAAAGCAAGTCATAACTTTAACCAAAGATATCTACTCTAAATTTAATCTGTCTGGAGTATGCAGAATAGACTATATTTTGGTTGAAAACAAACCATTTCTGATTGAAATTAATACCATTCCTGGTATGACCGACGCTAGTTTTATTCCACAACAGGTTCAATATTTAGGTAAATCTTTAGCGACGTTCTTTGCCGATCAAATTGAATTTGGACTTTCAAAAGCCTAGTTATGACTAAAAAAAAATCGGCATTACATATTCAAAAAGGCGTAGATTCTCAACCTTCAATAAACAATTCAGCTAAATCTAATGTCAGAAAATTTCGCAAAAAGCAAAGAACAGCCGAAGAATTTATTCAAGGTATATTAGCAGGAAATCGTACCTTACTCAGTCAAGCCATTACGTTAATTGAAAGTGTAAATCCTAAACACCAAGAAAAGGCTCAGCAAATCATTAAAGGGTGCTTGCCTCATGCGGGGCGTTCTATCCGAATAGGTATTACAGGTGTTCCAGGTGTTGGAAAAAGTACGTTTATAGAAACTTTTGGACTTCATTTATGCAACCAAGAACATAAAAAAGTCGCTGTTTTGGCGGTAGATCCAAGTTCAGAAAAAACAGGTGGATCCATTTTGGGAGACAAAACGAGGATGGAAGAACTTTCTACTCATAATAATGCTTTTATTAGACCTTCGCCATCTGCAAATAGTTTAGGTGGTGTAAGTCGAAAAACACGAGAAACCATTATTCTATGTGAAGCCTGTGGATTCGATACTATATTAATTGAAACCGTTGGCGTTGGACAAAGTGAAACGGCCGTTCACTCCATGGTAGATTTCTTTTTGTTGCTTATGTTAGCCGGTGCAGGAGATGAACTGCAAGGTATAAAACGCGGAATAATGGAAATGGCAGATGCCATTGCTTTAACCAAAGCCGATGGAGATAACGAAATACACTGTAGAAAAGCAAAAAACAATTACCGATATGCTTTACACATGCTTCCTGCAAAAGAATCGGACTGGATACCACCAGTATTGGTAACTTCTTCTTTAAGCAATTTCGGAATTGATTCGGTTTATGAAACAGTTGATAGTTTTAAAAACAAAACAAGTATTTCGGGCTATTTTGAACACCATAGAAAACAACAAAACTTGTTTTGGTTTAAAGAAAGTTTGAACTATAGATTAGGTGATTTATTGAAAACCTACCCCGATGTAAAACAAGAAATTGAGCGATTAGAACTAGAAATCACCAATTCTGAAATTAATCCATTTGATGCCTCGGACAAAGTGTTTGAAAAACTTATGGAAGCTTTAAAGAAATAATCTACATCTTAGGGTAGGTTCATCTATTAATTTAATAATTTTGGACATACAAAATCCATTATGATTTTATCCGAAATAATAGATCAAATTCAACAAGCAATAAAAATGCCCTTGTCCTATTTCGACAATCCGGGTAAACGGATCTATTGGCTATATCTTCTATCCTCTCTGGGTTTAGCCTATTATGTTTGGGTAAAAAAGAAACGATCTTCTAACTTTTTTTCTTACATATTCAATAAAAAGGTATGGACGAGTCCTTCGGCTTTTGTAGATTATTCCTTTGTTTTTTTCAATAGTCTCATTAAAATTTTCCTTATTGGTCCCTACCTAATATTAGGGTATACCATGGCTTATTATGTAGATGATTTTGCAACGGCCTATTTTGGTATGGTAAACATTAATGTAAATAAATCTGTTACTTTAATACTTTACACATTGACACTTACCATTGCAAATGATTTTGCCAGTTTTATAGTGCATTATGCTATGCATAAATGGACATGGCTTTGGGAATTTCACAAAATTCACCATTCTGCAACTTCTTTGAATCCTATAACCCAATACAGATTACATCCCATAGAACTTATCATTAACAATGCAAAAAGCATTTTTATTTTTGGATTAATCACAGGTATTTTCGATTTTATTTCAGATCATCAAATTCAAAAAATATATTTTTTAGGCGCAAGTGTTTTTAGCTTCTTATTCCTATTTTGGGGTGCAAATTTGAGGCATTCTCATGTAAAATTAAAGTATTTCTCTTTTTTAGAGCGTATTTTTATCAGCCCAGTTCAACATCAAATCCACCATTCAGACAATCCGAAACATTACGATAAAAATATGGGTGCAAAACTTGCCATCTGGGATTACCTTTTTGGTACTTTAGTCACTTCCAAAGGTATTAAACACCTTTCTTTTGGACTTAATGACAAAGAAAATATAGAATACCATACCTTCTGGCAAAACCTATATATGCCTTTTAAAAACATTGGTAATAAAATCAAGAAGTTTTTTATTTAATCATAAATCTTAGCTTCAATAAAACACTTGCTCTAGTTTTAAATTATGTAATTCCGATTTCCTATTTTTGCTAAAAATAGTTTAGCATGACACTATCCGAAAGAGATAAAAAACACCTTTGGCATCCGTTAACACAACATAAATTACACCCCGATCATTTAGTTATAAAAAAAGCAAAAGACGCAACCCTTTGGGATGATTCTGACAATGCATACATTGATGGAATTGCCTCGTGGTACACTTGTATGTATGGGCATTGCAATGATTATATTATAAAAAAAGTAACAGAGCAATTTCAAAATCTAGATCAGGTGGTTTTTAGTGGATTTACACATGAACCCGCAATAAAAATGTCGGAAAATTTGATGGATATTCTTCCTGAGAATCAGCAAAAAATATTTTTTTCAGACAATGGATCAACATCTGTAGATATTGCCATAAAAATGGCTCTACAATTTCATTTTAATCAGAATAAGACAAAGAAAACCATTGTTTGTTTAGACAATGCCTTCCATGGCGATACATTTGGAGCAATGGCCGTTTCGGGATTATCAGTTTACAATGGTCCATTTTCAGATTTTACTTTTAGCGTAAAGCGCATTCCCGTTCCAAATAAAGAAAATATTGATGATATTATAAAAAATCTGAATTCATGGATTGATGAAGGTGATCTTGCGGGATTTATTTTCGAACCTCTTGTTCAAGGCGCAGCAGCCATGAAAATGTATGAACCTGAATATTTAGATCAGCTCATAAAGATCTGTAAGGACAATAATGTTGTTACAATTGCCGATGAAGTGATGACTGGATTTGGAAAAACAGGATCTCATTTTGCATCGGATTACCTAACACATAAACCCGATATTTTATGCTTATCGAAATCGTTAACGGGTGGATTGGTTCCTATGGCATTAACAACGTGTTCACAAGAAATATATGATGCATTTTATGATAATGACATGGCTAAAGGGTTATTTCACGGTCATACCTATTCGGCCAATCCAACCGCTTGTACAGCTGTTTCTGCAAGTATAGATTTATTAAAATCAGAAGAAATTCAAAGCGACATAAATAGAATTCATTCTAAGCATTTAGAATTCGAAAAGCACATCAAAACACATTCAAAGGTAGAATCTACACGAGTATTGGGTGTCATATTCGCTTTAGATATGAATATTGATTTGGATAGATATGGTAAAAAGAGATATGAAATATTTAATTATTTTATGAAAAAAGGTGTCTTTTTAAGACCACTCGGAAACACCATTTACATCTTACCTCCATTTGTAATTACAGATAATGAGCTTGAAACCATTTACTCTGCCATTCTCGATGGCTTAAATACAAATTTTAGCATAAGTTAAAATCTAATTTACTTACCTCCTCTATTCAACCGTTTTATTTCGTTTTTCAAAATGTGATAAAACGGTTTTTTCTTTGTATCTATTTTTCAATAATTCTTTCTTTAACAAAAAGAAATTCAAAAAATATATTTAGCCAATTTCGTTCAAGTCAAAATATTTTTAATATATTTATGATATCATTTTAATATCACTTTAAATTAATCCAATGAAAGAAGAAAAAAATTACAATCCGGCCAGCGGTTATTTTATGATGTTTCTAGGTATTCTCAGTTTAATATCAGGAATTAGTTTAGCCATTTATTTCGAAAACCCCTTATTTGCAATTCTAGTGTTAATCGGTTTATTTATTTTAATCGGCTTAATATTAGTTCAACCAAATAATTCTAGAGTGCTACTACTCTTTGGAAAATATGTTGGTACTGTAAGAAAGAATGGATTACATTGGGTTAATCCGTTTTATACAAAACGAAAGATTTCTTTGCGTGCTAGTAATTTTGATAGCGAACGACTGAAGGTAAACGACAAATTGGGAAATCCGATTATGATTAGTACCATATTGGTTTGGAAAGTTCAAGACACCTATAAAGCGGCCTTTGATGTAGATAATTACGAACATTTTGTGCGCGTGCAAACAGATGCGGCTGTAAGAGAATTAGCCAGTCTCTACCCTTATGATAACTTTGCCGACGATGGAGATGAAGAAGAATTGACACTAAGGTCGAGTATGAAAGAAGTGAACAGTGCGTTAGAACGCGAATTGGAAGAACGGTTAGCCATTGCTGGAATTGAAGTTTTAGAAGCGCGAATTGGATATTTAGCCTACGCCCAAGAAATTGCAAGCGCCATGCTTAAAAGGCAACAAGCTACTGCTATTGTTTCTGCAAGACATAAAATTGTTGAAGGTGCAGTAAGTATGGTAGACATGGCTTTGATTGAGCTCAAGAAAAAAGAAATTATAGAACTTGATGAAGAGAAAAAAGCAGCCATGGTGAGCAATTTAATGGTTATTCTTTGTAGTGATAAAGATGCAGCACCAGTATTGAATACAGGAACATTAAATCATTAATTTGGATTCTATTTTTTTTATTCCACAACAAATTCAATAAACTTGAACACAATCTTAATATCTTTGATCCCTTCAAAATAAGGTAACTCTTTTAATTATGGCTAAGAAAAAGGCTTTTGCATTAAGAATTAATGAAGACATGCTAAAATCTATTGAAAAATGGGCTTCTGATGAGTTTAGGAGCACCAATGGACAAATAGAATGGATGCTTATGAAAGTATTAAAAGAAGCTAAAAGACAACCAAAGATCACAAAAAAAGAAGATGAAAATCAATAATGTACTTTGAAATTATTTTCTACATTTTAACAAAAAAGAAGAAGTTGATCTCAACTTCTTCTTTTTTGTTAAAATTAATTTAAATATTTTTGATCCATTAATACTAGCTTCTTCAATTTAAGAAACAACGAATATTATATGAGAACTAAATCGTTACCAACTTTTGAAACCATAGCTGTACTATTAAACGGAAATTATGGATTGTTTTCCATGGTTTTAATGGTCATTGGTATATTTACTTTCGGTTCGCCAATAAAAGATATAGATTTTGAATCCTTGTATAAATTGAGTGGAAAAGTTGAAACAAAGAACGGCGTAATCATTGATGTATTTGAAACAAATTATTCGGTTAATGAAGTATCGGTATTCGGAAACGAATATCAGTTTGATTCTCCAATAGGTGAACTTAGTTGGGTTTCTTATTCAAATGGGCTAATGTACAGTGTTGGAGATAAAGTTGTAGTTGAATATAAGGCCGATGAACCTGAAATAAATAGAATACAAGGATTATCAAACTCTCCTGGAGGCAAAATATTTCTATTATTCCCTTTGCTTTTTTTGGGGAATATTATTTGGTTTCTTGTAAATATTTTTAAAGGTAGATCTAAACTAAACTTACTAAAAAATGGTGTAACTACAACTGGAAAGCTCACAGACAAACAATCAACGTCAATGACTGTAAATGATCGTACTGTATATAAAATGACATTTCAATATGAAGACAATGCAGGGTCTGACCATAGAATTACCATAAAAACACATTCTACTTATGAATTGGAAGACGAAAAGGATGAAAAAATAATTTATCATTCAGATGATCCGAGTAAGGCTGTTTTAGTTGATAACTTACCTTGGACAGTGCCTAAATACATCAAATTGAATTGGTATTGATTAATGTGAATCTTAGGCACAAACCACTGCCTACATTTAATTATATCACATTGAAAAACAGACTGCAATTCATTGTTTAATTATCTTTAGAATTGAAAAAATATTACATTCATGATTTATATTTTAGGAAAAATTAGAAGCGATAATAAACCTGTAGAAAAAGCACTTAATACCTACAGAAATAAAGGCCTTTATTTATTTTTTTCAATAACATTTTCACTAATAATATTTGGTTTCTATCTGATGTCTTTTTTTCGTGTAAACGATTTATTTCCTTTAGTCATTATATTTGTTTGTATAGGTATTGGAGGACTAATCGCCTATCTGGTGAGTAAAAAAGAAATTTATGAACAATTGTCAAAAGATATTGATTGTGTTGAATTTCTTGAACGTCTAAGCAGGTTTGAAATCTTAACATCTAAAGAATTAACTGAATATGTAGAAGCTTCCAATATTAAAAAACCTTACCGCTTAAAAAAAAGCATTCAAAACTTGCCTGATTATAGAATTTCTGATCAACTTATATTAAGTCATGACTATCTTTATATAAAAAACGTTGAAATAAAATGGACTGACATCGAAGATTATAGGATGTATGCCACAAGCTATGATGGTACTGTAGAAACTGGTTTTTCCTTTACTCTAAATAATAAAAGGACTAAAAAAATTGCTTTTAAAATAACCTCTATCAAGAAAAGATTTATTGCCGATTATATGCTTGACAAATATTTAAATAATAGGGAAAGAATTTCGCCTTTACTTAGACCTTTCTTTGAAGACGAGGCCTCTTAGAATTGAGAAAAACAGATCATAAAATATGAGGAAGTGTATAAAAAAACATCAAAACAAAAACAGATAGTTTCTTAAAAATTTATCTTTTAAACTATTAATAATTTTCAATTTTTGGATTCTTTAGCTTCATTTTCCGCCAATTCTAAACAAAAAATAGAGAAGAAATGTATTTATGATTTGTCTAAACAATACTTTTAAAATAAAAAGGCATTTTTCAAATAATCAATATCCTTATAAATAAGGATATAATTTAAATTTATTAAGCTTTATATTAGAAATTTAAAGCTTGAATTATGAACCATATTTTTCTTTTATTTCTTATTATCCCATCCTATTTATTTGCTCAATGGACATCTGTTAGTTCGCTACCTCCAAATTTTCAAACCGACCATTCATTTGGGTTTTCTATCAACAACACTGGGTATCTTGTTTCTGGTGGGAGGACGAATCTTTATGGAAACACCACTTATTATGATAAATTTTTCAGTTACAACCCTACAACAGATATATGGACTGAAGAAAGTATATTTCCTGGAGGAAAAAGAGGATTTGCCATAGGTGACGTGTGGGATGACAAAGCCTATTTTGGTTTTGGAATCAAGATCGATATTGCAACTGGAGAAGAAGTTTACCTGAATGACTTATGGGTTTTTGATCCTACAACTACACTTTGGACAGAATTAAGTTCTTGTCCATGTTCTGCCAGATCTCACCCAGCTTTTGTAGCCCACAACGGTAAAATATATGTTGGAATGGGAAGTTATGCATTGGGAGACCTCAATGATTGGTGGGAATATGATATTGCATCAGATACGTGGACTCAAAAAAATGATTTTCCAAGTCATGAAAGGCATCACCCTTACCAATTCGCAGTCGGTGATTTTGTATATACAGGATTTGGACATGGTAGTGTTGCTCCAGATGTTTATGACACTTGGTATAGATTTGACCCTATTAATAATGAATGGACAGAAGTTCAGAATATTCCTGGACAAGCTCGAGTAGCTGGAACTCAATTTTCTCACAATAATTTTGGATATGTGTTAAGCGGAGATGGAGCAAATCATGATTCTATGTCTGATGGTGAATTTTGGCAATACAATCCAGATACCGATTCTTGGGCACAATTTCCTTCTCACCCTGGTGGCTCTAGATGGGCACCTGCATCATTTATTATTGAAGATGAAGTTTATATTATTAATGGTTCTTCATTTGGAATATATCAAAGTGAAGTTTACAAATACGATTTAAATGCTGAACCACCTGTAGGTGTTTCAGATTGGACTCAAGACGTTGAAATTCTACCAAATCCATTTCAAACGGAAATAAATCTATTGTTTGAACCATCTAAGCACACAACAATTCGCATAACAAACGCAATAGGAAAAACGGTTTACAAATCAACTTATTCCGAAAACAACATAGATTTATCACACCTAGAACAAGGCGTTTACTTCATTGAAATTCAAACAGAAGCTAAGCATATTTTGACAAAAAAACTGATTAAAGCTTAATTTCTATGAGTAATAATAAGAAAGGAGAAGCTGCTAACAACTTCTCCTTTTCTAGGTTATTAAATTAAGGAAGGAAAGAATATCCTTTTTTCATTTTCCACAGAAAGTATTTTTCAAATAGTATTTTAAATACGTCATAAAACACGTTTGGTATCATAATTCCGAATTTTCTTGGTTTAAATAAATGATCAGAAATAATTATCACTTCTTTTTTACCTGCATCCATCACACAAAGTCCAGGTATCTTTCCCCATTCCTTTTCTTTTAATTTAGTTTCACCTTTTGAGATTCGGCATATATTTTCGGCAACAATTTTCCCTGTTTCATCAGAAGGGTATCCTGTTTTTGGAGCCCCAAATGGTACCGTTTTGGGTGTAAATGGCAATTTAATATCAACAGCTATTCCTGCTGCCCAAATATTATCATAATCACGATGTCTGTAATCCGCTCCAACAGGAATATAACCTGCTTTAGTAGAGTTGAGTTTTGGTGAATTAAAAATCAGATCTACGCCAATAAAAGGAGGCATTAACATTGTAAAATCCGATTTCAATTTTTCTCCATTGGTTAACGTTACACTATCTGCATTCATAGATTCCACTCCAACTTCTGTATGAAAATGAATATTAAACATCTTCATAAAAGATTTCAGCATGGTTTCTGCTCCTGCCATTCCGTCAATTCCAAAATGCCCTAAATAATCCTCTGGTGTTATCCAGTGAAGATCTACCTTATCTCGAATATCCTGCTCTCGAAGCCACTTTTCTATATTAAACAAGAATTCATAAGCGGCTCCCATACAACCTGCGCGTTGGGTTGCTCCAATTACAATCGGACCAGGGTTACCTTTGAATGCTTCTAGTGCTTTTCTAGTATCCATGGCGCCTTTTGGAGTTCCAATATAATGTGCAAAATCTTTTACACCTGGAGCAACGTCATATTCAACTTTTGGCCCTGTTGCAATAACCAAATTGGAATAGGTATATTTTCCTTTTGAAGTTGTAACTGTATTCGTATCCGGATCGATTTCTAATGCCTCTTCATGTACAAACTCAACACCTTTATTTTTTAACATTTCATCTTTTCGAATGGAAATATCCTTAATATCTCGCCTTTTAAACGGTACCCAAATGAGTGATGGAATAAAAAGAAATACTGTAGATTTATCTATTAGTATTACATGTTGAGATTTATCTTTTCGTTTAAGCTCTAAAGCAGCTGTTAACCCCGCAAAATTACCTCCAATAACAATCGTAGTATTCTTCATAATCATAAGTCATTTAAAAAATTAAACACTTAAATTTACAGAAAACCTTTGTTATCATTCGTGATGAAAATCACAGAGAAAAGATCTAAAACACACAGCAAATAATTATTCAAAAAACCGATCTATTCACTTTCTAATTCCAATTTCTCTACATAATAATTTTCTTAATGATTTTTTTGCGATTTTCAAACTCTACTTCTACCATAAAAATACCTTCTGATAAGTTGGCTATCGTAAACGTTTTACTTTTTAATGTATGGCTCTGAACGGTTCTTCCCAATAAATCAAAGACGGTAACTCGAGTCATCAACAATTTCTCTGAATTAATTTGGCCCATATTCGTTGATGGATTGAAATAAATATCAAATACCGGATTCGATTCCCCAATACCCACGCCTGGTTGTAGCAATCCAGGACGATGATTTATTATTAAATTTCTCATGACTTCTATCTGACCTTTAGTAAAAGAGTTTTGACAGCTTTCTCCAGAATAATCCATAAAATTCTCATACATATCAGGTAAATCACCTAGACTTCCTATAGCATCAACACAACCATTAGCCATATCATCACAATTTTCAACCAATGGAACATCAGGCGTTTTTGGCGTATCCTCAATCCAATCTCCTTCGTTATTACATCCATCTTCAAAAATATGCATTAACCCAAAATAGTGTCCAACTTCATGTGTTGCTATTCGTCCTTTTACGGTTCTTGGCATTCCAAAACTGTTTGAGATTGTATTTGGATTATTAGATCCTACAGCTTGATAAACCAAAACGACACCATCCAATTCGGTAAGATCTGCGGATTGCCAACCTAATACAGGTGTATTTGGAGAAGAATAGCCAAAGGTTGTAGGATTGGCGAATTCACTTCCATTACAAATCCAAATATTCAAATACTTATCAGAATCCCAAGGGTCTTTACCTCCTTCTGAGTTTTTTTTGACCTTTTCTGCTTCTGAAGGAACTGTAAGATCAAAATAATCTACAGATGTCTGAGTTCTTGTAATTCCATTGGTCGCATTACCATTAGGATCCAAAGTAGCCAGATTTAATTGAATTTTAGAATCTCCAACAATACTAGAAAATTGTGAACGCATATTGACTGTATCCGCATTCATTCTTCTAAAGTCATTTTTCAGAATTTCCATTTGATTATGAATAATGGAATCGTGTAAATTTTCAGATGTCGTATTATAAACAACATGAAACACCACATTTATTTCGTAAACATCCTGTGGCATGGATTTTAATGCGAATTGATTTGAATTTGTATATCCTTCTTCCAAATCTGGATAATTTGTATGAGATCCACAAATTTCTTGACCGATTAGAGAGGTTCCACTAAAAATAAAAACAAATAAGGCAGTAACAAAATGAGATCGATATTTTTTCATAAACAATGATTTTTATTAAACTTAATACCCTTAAAGGTAAATTATAGATAAAATTATAGTATCGATCCAACTAATATCTCATCATATATGAGGATTGAAAATCAAAACTCAACTTAAAAGCACACAACACGAACTGATTTTAACTAATTTAAGAACCTATTCACATTTTTTCAACATCAGAAAATAATACATTCATATACTACCTCATTTAAATTGAAATAAGTCTTTTAAAGAAAAATACATTGATTTTAATAGAAAAACCCAATTATTTGTAAATTCCCACCATTAAAACGATCGTTAAAACACATGTCTAAAACAAACAAGGAACCTTGGCCAACCCGAAAAGCCATGCAACAAGTATATACTATGAATCTCTGGGGAAGTAATAATACCCCTTTTTATTCGGGTGAAGGTTCTCATGATTCGAATATTGTGAAGCCGTATATAGAAAAAGTAAAATCGTTTTTATCTTCTTTTGAACAACAATTGGTGGTTTGTGATTTAGGCTGTGGAGATTTCAATATTGGAAGACAATTCATTTCCGCTACCAAACAATATATTGGTGTAGATATTGTTCCAGAACTTATTGAATACAATTCAACTGTTTTTGTTGATCCTAAGGTAAATTTTACATGTTTAGATATTGCTGTAGATAAATTGCCACAAGCAGACTGTGTCATTATTAGACAGGTATTACAACATTTATCTAATAAAGAAGTATTGAATATTACCAATAAATTAGCTCAATATAAATATATTATATTAACAGAACATCTGCCAACTGGTCAATTCAATCCGAATATTGATATTATTTCTGGCCAAGGTATTCGATTAAAAAAGAAAAGTGGAATTGATTTATTAAGTCCTCTATAATCGCGAAATCGAATCGTACACAACTATCAAATCGAATCGCACACACTT
>JBMYWP010000054.1:0-27100 GCA_049607525.1 Flavobacteriales bacterium | reverse complement strand
ATTAATTATGAAAACCACTTTACTTATTATTGGACTTTTTGGATTATTTCTATCTAGTCTGGCAAATTCTGATGAAGAAATAAAAAATTGCGACGTTTGCAGTGCCACAACAAATGCAAATTCTCTCAATGTTCTTCTCAACAATAAATCTTACATAGGACTTAATTACCTCTTTCAGAATTATAAAACCTACAACGGTATTTTCAATAACTCTAAAACATTCAACGAAAAGTATAATACCATACAAATTGCAGGACGTATTAACATGAAAGAAAAATGGTTGATTGATGTTTCTATTCCTCTTCATTTCCACAATAGAATTCTAAGCGATAAAACCATTAACCAGTCTACAGATGGTATTGGAGATTTAAATATTCAATCGAGTTATCAACTACTGTCTTCAGATTCCATCTCCAAATCTCTTTGGAAATGGTATTTAGGAGGTGGATTAAAAATTCCGTTTGCTGAATATGAAAATCAGGATATGCAAAATGGTAATCCAAATTTTAATTTAGGGTCTGGAGCTTGGGATTTCTATCTTTCATCTCGTTTTCAGTTGAATCTTAAAAATAGTGGAATAAATGTACAATTGGGTTATGCCCTTAAAACAGAAAATAAAGACGAATTCAAATTTGGTAACCAAACCGATGTTGGATTTACATATTTCAGATCCGTTTTGAACGAGAAGAAAATAAACCCCACTCTACTCGTTGGAATAAAATCTGAGTTTTATGATTACAATGAGCAATTTGGCTACAAGATAAAAGAATCAAACGGTTATTTACATCAAATTCAATTTGGTAGTCAAGTGCAAATTCAAAAATTCAACGTTGGTTTCTCGGCATTTATTCCAGTAAAACAAGATTTAATGAACCAAAGGATAAAAGCAAAGTTTAGAAACTTAATTTATATTCGATATTCTATTTAGACACAAAAAAAAGCTTCTTTCAAAATTGAAAGAAGCTTTTTAGTATAAGTTTACTCGAAATATTGACTATTTTTTTGATCTTTCAATAGCTAATTCCACAGCTTTATAAACGTTAACAACAGCACCTTCTCTTGAAAGTTCTGTAAAGTTTACCATTTCGTCTTTTGTACCTGGCTTAATAACTTCTAAATCTGCTTTTATTGCCGAATCTAAAATAATACTTCTAATTTCCATCATCGTTAAATTTGGGAAGTAAGATTTTAATAATGCAGCAACACCAGCTACCATTGGAGCTGCCATAGAAGTACCTTGGTAAGTTGCATAGTCCGATTGAGGAACTGTAGAATAAATTTCTTTTCCTGGAGCAAATACATCAACCTTTGTTTTACCATAGTTAGAGAAAGAAGCTGCACGTCCGCTATACGTTTTTACTTGCTTTCTTTTTTTCCAAATTTGGTAGAATTTTTCTCTTTTTTCTTTTTTGTATTGTGGTTTTTCGAAACGAGTGGCAGCACCTATGTCTAACCAGTTAGAGAAACGCTCACTCATAGAAGGGTAAATAGATGTAGGAAATTTAGGTTCTACATCAACATTTTTACCATCATTACCAGCAGCATGAACTAACAATACATCCTTTTTCTCTGCATAACGGATTGCCGAAATAACTTCTGCACTGTTTTCTGCGTAATCTTTACCAAAACTCATGTTAAGAACTTTAGCACCATTGTCTACAGCATAACGAATTGCCAAAGCAACATCTTTATCTCTTTCATCACCGTTTGGTACAGATCTTACCGACATAATAATTGCATTATCAGCAACACCATTCATACCAATACTATTGTTTCTATTTGCACCAATAATACCTGCAACGTGTGTTCCGTGACCTGCATCTGGTCCTTCTGCATCTTTAGATCCGTAATACTTATCGTTATAATCGTCTGGATTATCTCCAATAATATCTCTATCTCCAGTAAAATCTGGGTTGTAATAAAAATCGATTTGCGTTTGGAAATAATTCATTGCACCTTCTAACTCCTTTGCAATTTCATCTTTCTCCTTGTATCCAGCAGCTTGTTGAGCAATTTTCATTTTCTTTTCATCTCCAGACTTCATTAATTTCTTAATGTCTTTATCTGAATAATCTGCTCCAAACATCGATTTCATTTTCTCATGACCTTCGTCTAGAGAAGCTAAAAATCCTTTATATCCAGCAATTCGCTTTTCTGCTTTTTCTTTAGAAGATTCTACAACCTTTTTATATTCTAAATATTTAGCAAATTCATCCGCATCTGCAGAATCTATTAAATCACCTTCACTCTTACCTTTATACTTTTTATCAAGCTTCGCATATAAACGTGTTACAGCCAATTGAGCATCATTGGCATTTTCACCATTAGCATTTCCTAAAAAACTCCAACCGTTAACATCATCAATATACCCGTTTTTATCGTCATCAATTCCATTATTTGGAATCTCATCTGTATTAACCCAAATTTTTCCTTTTAAATCTTCGTGCTCAATATCTACACCAGAATCTAATACACCAACAACAACTGGAGTTGATTTTCTACCAGCTAATAATTTCTTATAAGCCAAGTCAGTACTCATTCCTGTTTTAGAATTGTTGTACCAATTCATTATTTTTTTATCTTCCTTAGATATCTTTTTATCGTCGTTAACACTGTCTTGTGCATGAGATAAAGTTCCCATCATAAGTGCTAACAATAAAATTTTCCCTGAGTTTTTCATTTATAAGGTATTTGAAATTGTGATTTCCACAACGCGTTAAAAATTTTCAGACTCAAAGCTAATAATTTATGTTAAAATATCAATAGAGACTTTAATTTCTCTTGTTATAAATTGTTATTGGCACGGTTTTAGGAATAGTCCGCAAAAAAACACAAATCACATTATTAATCACACAAAACACAAGAATTATGAAAAAAATGTTACTATTAGGATTGATGACTTTAGGCGCTTTAACCACTCAAGCTCAAGACAAACCAGCAGAAACAAAAGTTATTACACCTGTTGAGTATAAAGTTATTACTATTGTAGAATCTATCGTTCCTGGTGGTGCTGGTCGTTCTCGTATTATTGAAAATGGGACAGAACTTAATGTATCTAATTTTACCACAGAACGAACAGATGGTAAAAAAAGTAAGCAAAAAGATGTAAAAAGAAGTAGCGCCAAAGTAGAAAAATTTAGTGAGTCTAAACTTTTAAATTTTTATTCTATGGTTGGTATTAACTTTCAAAACATTGCTTCTAACGACGCATTAATTGCCTCTAAAATGAACAGTTTAGCTCAAGAAGGTTGGGAATTAAGTTTTGTAACTTCTGGAGTAGAAAGTGATAGTGGAGATACAGATGGACAAGGTATTTTTATTACTCGAATGATTTTCAAGAAGTAAAGCTCTTATTCAATAAAAAATAAAGCGATTGTAAATTTGATTTACAATCGCTTTTTTAATTTATGATAATCGATCAATAATCTCAAGTAGTTTTCGAGCTACACTTTTATAAGCTTTAGACTGCTTTTCAAGATTGTCTTCAACAATAAGTTTTACATGTTGTCCCAATTCAGGGTATTTGGGTAAAAAAAGACAGAGTACTTTCATACAACTTGCGTGAACAGCAATTTCTTCAAACCGATCTTCGAGGTGTTTTATGGCAAAATCGACTAACTGCCCTTCTTGTTCAATGGTATAATTCCTTTTTTTCTTCACCAAAAGTCTTAACAAAGAACGTTTACTACCATAATAATCCACTTTCAATAGAGTTTCTACCAATACATCTTTCCAGATTAAAAATTGATCTTCATGAGCATAAAAAAAGTGATCTAAATACCAAAACGGTATAAAATTCTGGTTCTTATCTTCTTTTAAAGCAAATTCAAATGACTTTTGGATAAAATCAGGTTCATCCAAAAATTTTTCAAACAGAAATAATTTCTGATCTTTTGTTAAACGATCATTCAATTGTTCTATTTGAAAAGGATTAGCCATGCTTAATTTTATTAATAAAATTAGAAGAAGAACTTCCGTCAATAAAATCTATAGTGGTTACCTTACCTCCATTTTTGGTCACACAATTATAACCAACAATATCTTCAATTTTATAATCGCCACCTTTTACCAATACATTCGGCACAAGCGTTTCGATGACGCGTTTTGGAGTATCTTCTTCAAACAAAACAACAGCATCTACAAAATAGAAAGAGGCCATGGTTAGCAATCTATCCAACTCTGGTTTTATTGGCCTTTCTTCTCCTTTTAATCGTTTTACCGAAGCATCAGAATTGATGGCAACAATTAATTTATCACCAAGATTTCGGGCTTTTGATAAATAATCTATATGACCACGATGGATAAGATCAAAACATCCGTTGGTAAACACTATTTTATCATTGTTTGCTTGCCAACTTTCCATTTTTAATTTAAGATCTGAAAGTTCAAAAATTTTCTCAGTCATCCTAAAGAACTGTTTTATCTTTATTCATTACATTTATAAGAATAAATGAAATGATACCACACACAATTAACATGGTTGTTTGCGACACCCACATAACCCAACCAAAGGCTGCACCATGAGATTTTGCAACACCGTAACTAAACAATACAGATGCAATAGCAGCCGGAAACGCTCCTAAACCTCCATTTGTAACAGCCATGGCAATTCCTCCCGCAGCAAAAGCAGTCATAATTGGCTCAACACCTAAATTTGCAGTTTCTGGAATACTATAAATGGCAACCCAAAACATTAAAACATAAAGTCCCCAAATAATAAAGGTATGCATTAAGAAAAGTCCTTTGTTTTTCATTACCCAAATGGACTTTAATCCATCAAAAATCCCCAACAAGAACGTTCTTATTTTCACGATGATTCCGATGTTACTATTTTGAATGAATTTCCATCCTAAAAAAGCCACAACCAAACCAACTACAGCAGTTATAGCAAGGGTTCCTACATTTGAAAACTTTTCACTTAAATGCAATGCGGCATCTAAATTATCAAATTGTAGAATAACTACAGTTCCTAAAAGTGTCATTAATAAAAGCATGTCGACTACACGCTCAGCAACTACAGTGCTCAATGTTTTATCGAATGGGTTGTTTTCGTATTTACTAAACAAGGCAACACGAGAAATTTCTCCAGCTCTTGGAATAGCCAAGTTGACTAAATATGAAATAAATACTGTGAATGTAGCATTTTTCAAACTGTAGTTTGCCCCAATAGCTTCGGTTGTATACTTCCATCGCATGGCTCTAGAAATGTGACTCAATATTCCCAAGAAAATAGACAAAACCATCCAAGAATAGTCTGCATTTAATACAGATGTTTTCATTTCATCGAATTCTTCAGGCGTCATACTACTAAACTGGTAATAAATAAGTCCTACACCAATTAATAATGGAATAATAATTTTTAATGCTTTTTTCACAGTATATATATTTTAGTCTAATAAATTTGTTTCTTCATTCGGAAAAACGATGTTTGGGCTAAATGTTTTTGCCTCTTCATAGTCCATATCGGCATAGCAAATAAGAATGACAACATCACCCTTTTGAACTTTTCTTGCGGCGGCACCATTTAAACATATTTCTCCAGAATTTCTTTCTCCAGAAATGGCATAAGTCTCTAAACGTTCACCATTGGTCACATTTACGATTTGAACCTTTTCTCCTACCAAAATATTGGCAGCGTCCAACAAGTTTTGGTCTATTGTAATAGATCCAATGTAATTTAAATCCGCATTGGTAACTTTTACTCTGTGGATTTTAGATTTTACTACGGTTATATTCATCTTAGGGTTTTACTAGCATATTATCTATTAAACGTACATCGCCAACATAAATGGCTACGCAACAAATCATTTCAAAAGTGTCGTTCCAAGTTTCACAAATTTCTAATGTTTGACTATCAACACACTCTATATATTCCAATCTCATATTAGGATGAGCAAAGAATTTCGTTTTAACTTCCTCTAATGTATCAGCAATGTTTCCTGTTTTGGCCGCATTTTTCACAAAAGATAAGGCTTTATTTATATTTAATGCCAATGTTCTATCTTCAAGAGATAATCTCGCATTTCGAGAACTCATTGCCAAACCATCTTTTTCTCTAACAATTGGACATCCTATAATTGCTGTTGGAATGTTTTCGTCTCGAACAAATTTTCTAATAATAGCCAATTGTTGATAATCTTTTTCTCCAAAAAAAGCAACATCGGCATTGGCATGAGAAAGCAATCGTCTTACAATATCCACCATTCCATCGAAATGTCCAGGTCTGAATTCGGCTTCAAGAACCGAAGTAATATACCCAAAATCGACTTTTTCCACCTCCAAATGCTCAGGATACATTTCTGAAACTTCCGGATTATAAATTATGAGTTTATCATGAAAGTCACTCAAAAGTGCAATATCAGCCTCCAAAGTTCTTGGATATTTATCTAGATCTGTTTTATCGTTAAACTGAGTCGGATTCACAAAAATGCTGCATATCACCCAATCACAAGCTTCGTAAGCCCTCTCTATTAATGATTTGTGACCAAAATGCAGAGCACCCATGGTAGGAACAAATCCAATTTTTTTATTTTCTTTTCTTAGAGAATCAACAAACTCTCTTAAGTTTTCGGATGTACGAAAAATTTGCATAAACAATTAGATACTAATTTTAAGCTACAAAAATACAAAATAAATAGTTTAGTCAATTTTTCATATCTTTGCATTCTTAAATAAACTTGAAATACTTTTAACAGATGGCAAAAAAGAAAAGAATTCTTTATGTTTCTCAAGAGATTAAACCATATACTAAGTCTAGTACTTTATCAGAAACGGCTCGATACTTACCGCAAGCAATGAACGAATCTGGTTTCGAAGTTAGATTATTTATGCCTCGTTTTGGGAGTATAAACGAAAGAAGACACCAATTACATGAAGTCATCAGATTATCTGGAATAAATTTAATTGTAAACGATTTAGACCAACCATTAATTATTAAAGTTGCTTCTGTTCCTCAAGCAAGAATGCAGGTATACTTTATAGATAATGAGGAGTATTTTAAGAGAAAATTTACAACTGTTGATGCCGACGGAAAATTATTCGCGGACAATGATGAACGTATGATTTTCTTTTGTAGAGGCGTACTCGATACTGTAAAAAAATTAGGATGGGCACCAGATATTATTCACTGTAATGGATGGATGAGCTCTTTATTACCTCTTTATTTAAAGAAGATGCATAAAGATGATCCGATGTTTGCAAATACCAAGGTTGTATATTCAGATTACAACAATACTTTCGAAGGTACATTGAACACAGAGTTATTAAACAAAGTGAAATTTGACGGTTTTGACGACGAAGAAGTTGCTGAATTGAAAGAACCTACTTACGAGAATCTTCAGAAATTCGCCTTAAAATATGCCGTTGGTTTTGTTAAAACAGAAGAAACACCAGAGGCCATTACAAGTTTTGCTACAGAAAACGAAATCCCTACAAGAGATTTATGTGAAAAAGAAGCTTACAAAGAGGATTTCCCTGAATTTTATAAGTCGTTTTTAGAAGAAGAATAGAACAAGGATTATTAATCTTTAACTATAATTAATATGCAAAGCAGATGAGTTTTCTTTTTTCAAATTACATTTGAAAAATAATTCGATCTGCTTTTCGTTTATAGAAAAATTAAAGTACATATGTTAAAAACATTTTGGGGCAAATTGACCCTACTTACACTCGCCTCAATGGTAATATTTTCTTGTGTAAAAGAAACCAACACCATTGGAGATGATTTAATTGGAGGTCAAGACACGGAAACCATTTTTACAGATACAATTCAAGTGACTACATCTGTTAAGGTGATAGATTCTGTAAATTCGGCAAATAAAAATTTTGTCATGATTGGAGCCATTAACGATCCCAAATTTGGTAAAACAGAGTCAAATTTATTTTCTCAAGTATTATTGGAAAAAAACAATATAGATTTTGGTGCTGGTGCAAACTTGGATTCAATTGTATTAATTCTTCCATATTCTGGATACTATGGAGATACAACCTCTTCTCAAACCTTTAATATTCATGAGGTAACCGAAGTAATAGATACATTCAAGCAGTTTTCTCATCAAAATTATGCTTATGACGCTTCTCCAATAGGAACATCTACTTTTGTACCGCATGTAAAATCTGGAGATAGCTACAACAGCTTAAGAATTAAATTAGATGACAGTTTTGGAGAAAAGATTTTTTCTAAATCTGGACAAGCCGAATTAAAAGACGATGAAAGCTTTAAAGACTTTATTAAAGGTTTAGCCATTATTCCAGAAAACAATCATAATTCAGAAGAAGGTGCATTATTTATTGTTGAATTTCAAAACATTAAAATGCGTTTATTTTACAACACGCCAACTTCTTCAGACAGTATAAATTTTGTATTCACAAGTTCTTCAGAACATCTTAATGAATATAAACATAACTATGCCGGAACACCTGCTGGTGCAACAATAGGTACAGAAGACAACGAATTGTTATTCCTTCAAGGTCTGTCTGGTATTGAAACTGTTGTAGATTTCCCAACTATTCATTCTTTGCAAGAATCGTTAGGAGGATCTTCGGTTACCATTAACAAAGCCTTTTTACAAATTTATAGAACAACAGATACTCTAGAAAACTTTAGACCCTCTTTGTCTCTATTAATTAACGAATTTAGAAAACCGACTTCGGGTACATCTGAAGATTTAAATTATTACCCAATTTTAGATGATGCCTCTAATGGTGTTTATGACCAAGAAGAGAATGTATACCGTTTTAACATTACCAGATACTTATCTGATCGAATGTTGAATGATAATTCAAACGAAAAATTGTATATTCGAAACCAAAGTTACACGTCGCTTTTTAGAACGGTAATGAAAGGAGTAGATCCTGTGAACGGAAATAAAAAAATGACATTGAATGTTGTTTATACTAAAAATAAAGAATAAATAAATTATGTGTGGAATTGTAGGTTATATTGGAGAAAGAGAAATTCTTCCTATATTAATAAAAGGTCTAAAACGTCTAGAATATAGAGGTTATGATAGTGCTGGAGTTGCTCTACTTTCTGATTGTAATGAAATAGATATTTATAAAAAGAAAGGTAAAGTTGTTAACTTAGAAAATGCCTCTGCCAATCACAATAAAAAGTCTATTATTGGAATAGGGCACACCAGATGGGCAACCCATGGTGTACCAAGTGATAAAAACTCTCATCCACATTTATCAAATAGTGGAAGATTAGCTATTATCCATAATGGTATTATTGAAAACTATGCCAGCTTAAAAGAGGCCTTAATTGAAAGAGGATATACTTTTAAAAGTGATACGGATACTGAGGTACTCGTAAATCTTATTGAAGATGTATTACTAAATACAGACTGTGACATTTTTGAGGCAGTAAGAAGAGCATTAAACCAAGTGATTGGTGCATATGCGATTTCAATTATTGACAAAGAAAACCCAGACCAAGTGGTTGTGGCCAAAAAAGGATCTCCTCTAGCCATTGGAGTTGGAGACAATGAGATTTTCATTGCATCAGATTCTAGTCCATTTATTGAATATACTCAAAAGGCAATTTATCTTGAAGATGAAGAAGTTGCCTTGATAAAAAGAAATGGAGACATTACTTTAAAGACCATTAGAAATGAAGTAAAATCGCTTTATATTCAAGAACTTGCTTTTAATTTAGAAGCCATTGAAAAAGGCGGTTATGACTATTTCATGATGAAAGAAATTCATGAACAGCCTAAATCAATAATAGATACGCTTAGAGGACGACTATTAGTTGACGAAGGGACAATAAAAATGCAAGGACTAGAAGAGTATAGACAAAAGTTTATAAATGCTAATCGTATTATTATTGTAGCTTGTGGTACTTCTTGGCATGCTGGTTTAGTTGCAGAATATCTTTTCGAAGATTTGGCAAGAATTCCTGTAGAAGTTGAATATGCTTCGGAATTCCGTTATAGAAACCCAATTATAAACGAAGATGATGTTGTTATTGCCATTTCTCAATCTGGAGAAACTGCCGATACACTTTCAGCTATAAAGCTTGCTAAAGAAAAAGGTGCAACAATTTTTGGAATTTGTAATGTTGTTGGTTCCTCTATAGCCCGAGAGGCTCATGCAGGAGCTTATACGCATGCAGGACCCGAAATTGGAGTAGCTTCTACAAAAGCGTTTACATCTCAGGTTGCTATTTTATCTCTTATTGCCTTAGAACTTGGTAATATGAGAGGGAAAATAACAACAGAGAAATTCAGAGAATACCTTTATGAACTTAATTCTATTCCAGAAAAAATAGAAAGAGCATTAAAGGTAAATGAACAAGCTATAACAATTTCTGAACAATTTAAAGATTCTTCAAACTTCTTATACCTAGGTAGAGGATATAGTTACCCTGTTGCCTTGGAAGGCGCTTTAAAACTTAAAGAAATTTCTTATATCCACGCAGAAGGTTACCCTGCTGCCGAGATGAAACACGGACCAATTGCTTTAATTGATGAGAACATGCCAACCATTGTTGTAGCTACCTTAAAAGGACATCACGAAAAAGTATTGAGTAATGTTCAAGAAATTAAAGCCCGCTCTGGAAAAATAATTGCAATTATCAATGAAGGCGATGAAGCAATGGCTGAGGTAGCTGATTATTCAATTCAAGTGCCACCAGTAAGCGAAATATTTAGTCCATTAATTAATACAATACCACTACAACTTATTTCTTATCACATAGCCCTGATGAGAGGATGTAATGTAGATCAACCTAGAAATTTAGCCAAATCGGTTACTGTTGAATAAACCAAAAAAGCTATCTATTTTTTTTAGATAGCTTTTTTTTATTTCATTAAGATGTCTAAAAAAACCCTTTCTCTCACATTTGATATTACGGTAGATTTCGAACTTATAGGTATTGTTACTAAACTCCCACATTTTCAATTATGTTATTTCTTAAATAAGTATTTAAATAGTGAATTGGGAAGGTTAGATCATGATATTAATTTGATTGCAAAGGATAAAAGTCAAATCAATTTTCCGAGCTATGCCGACGAACAACCAGATATTAATCACATTTGGTATCTTATACAAAACAAAGTAGTAATCGAAACTAAAAAAGTAAATGATTCGAGTGAAGAAAATTTGCTTTTTAATATTGATGAAACACATGTAAACGAACATTTCCTTATTCCAAGTAGGACTGATGTTGATTATTTTTTACAAGTTCATCCTCCTATATTAGAGAAGGATATTACAGAAATAAAAGAAAAGATAGATCAAATTAACGGGATAAAATCCGTATTTTCGATTGATCCAAACACAACTAAAAAGATTGACAATCTTTTAATTCGATAAAGATGAAAAAAACAAAAATTATAGCCACTATTGGCCCAGCTTCTATAGATAAAAATGTACTAAAAAAGATGATCAGTACAGGTGTCAATGTCTGTCGTATCAATTTTTCACACTCCAATCATCAACAAGCCAGAGATATTGTAAGTATTGTACGAGAAATCAATGAGGAATTAGGAACCAATGTGGCAATATTAGCCGATTTACAAGGTCCCAAAATTCGATTAGACTTGGTAGAGGAAGGTACAAGAGTTGAAAAAGGAGACCGTGTTACTATTACAACCAACCAAGTTTTAGGAAACAAGGCGCAATTGAGTATTAGTTATAAAGATTTTGCCAAAGATGTCAAGAAAGGCGATAAAATTCTTATTGACGATGGAAAACTGCTTTTTGAGGTCATTAAATCTAATGGAGAAGATGAAGTAAAAACAAAAGTCATTCACGGTGGTCCCGTAAAGTCTAAGAAAGGTGTAAATCTTCCTAATACAAATTTATCTACTCCAAGTTTAACACGAAAAGATTTAAAAGATCTTTATGTAGCTATTCAGGAAAATATTGAGTGGATAGGATTGTCTTTTGTTAGACACTCAGATGATATTAGATCACTTCAAAGTATAATAAGAAGCCGTAGTTCTTCATCTAGAATAATTGCAAAAATAGAAAAACCAGAAGCTGTAGTAGATTTAGAAAATATTATAAAGATATCTGGTGGGGTAATGATAGCGCGTGGAGATTTAGGTGTTGAAGTGCCTATGGAACAAGTTCCAGCGCTTCAGAAAAGAATTATTCGAATGGGTATGAGATATTCTACTCCTGTAATTGTTGCCACTCAAATGATGGAGAGTATGATTGAAAATGCTGCTCCAACTAGAGCCGAAGTAACAGATGTTGCAAGTGCTGTTTATGATGGAGCAGATGCTGTAATGCTATCAGGAGAAACCTCTGTTGGGAAACACCCACTTGAGGTTATAAAAGCGATGGTTAAAATAATAAAAGAAGTTGAAAATAGTGGTGAGATCAAAAAACACGAATTTCCACCAGTGGAAAACAATGATCGATTTATTTCAAATTCAATTTGTTACCAAGCCTGCAAATTGGCTGACCAAGTAGAAGCTAAAGCCATTGTTTGTATGACTCATTCAGGATTTAATGCATTCAAAATATCGAGCCATAGACCGAGTTCCGAAATAGCCGTGTTTACACACAATAAAACCATATTAAATACACTAAGTTTATTGTGGGGAACACATGGTTACTACTATAACGAAAACAAGGATACAGACGCTACAGTAAATGATGTGCATAAACGCATGAAGAAAAAAGGGCTTGTTAAGAAAAATGATTTCGTAATTAACGTTGCCAGTATGCCCGTTAAAGAAAAAGGAAAAACAAATATGATTAAACTGACTCAGATTTAATTCCTTTAAAACATTAAATAATAAAAAAGGCTCTGCAAATGAATTTGCAGAGCCTTTTTTATTATTTAACTATTCGTTTTACCTGAAGATATTAATCATACCTTCATAACGTTCGTTTTGATTATTTACTTTATTGTGTACATCCAACTCATAGTAGTAAACACCTTCTGGAAGATCTTCTCCGTTTCCAGATTCTTTACCATTCCACCAGTTATTTTGTAAACCGTATTGACCGTTTTCGTAAACTTTTACTCCCCAGCGATTAAATACACTAAACGTAGATTGATCATAATAAACTTCTGACAATCTAGGTATAATAAATAATGGATTTAACGGATCATTGTTTGGTGTAAATACATTTGGAACATCCAATTCACACATAAACACCACTTCTGTAGTTGCAAACGTATCACATTGATTATACGTAATCGACACAGAACCGAAATCCGAACTTTCAATACTCAATAAATGATCAGAAACTTCGGTTGTTGTAATCGTATGACCTGTATTTGAAACAACATTCCATGAACCAATATCTCCAACATAACCAACTTCAATTAATACTTCAGTACCACATTCTAGATATTGTGCAGCTGAAAGAACCGGTGCCGATTTACTAAATTCAACATCGAATGTATCTCTACCTCCACAAGCTTCAAAATAGAATGTGTATTCACCGTATTCAGAAACATTTGCAGTTGTGGTTGCATTTTCAAAAGCTGAGAATGTTACAATTCCAGGTCCTTCAACACTCCACTGATCTACTTGTCCTTCTTCAATAGCGTTCAATTCTATTTCTTTCTCACAATAAATAATTGTTTCGGTATTGGTTATGATTGGTTTAACAGAAATTACATCTATTGAACTTGAAAAACTTGCATCGCAAATATCGTAAGTATATGTAAATGTATATTCTCCATAATTCGAAACTGTAGCCGTTGTTGTGGCCTGAGTTGGATTAGGAATATCAATGGTTTCACCAGTCGGACCAGTAGCTGTCCACTCTCCTTGTTGAATAGGATTTGTAGCTTCTAAAGCAATTTCAAAATCACAAGTCTGAGATGTTTCTATATTTAATGTTGGAGCTTGAGATTCAAAAACAACAGTTTGTGTATCTGTAGAACCACATGCACTAGTATAAATAAAGTGATATTCACCTAACTCTGGTACAGTAACTAAAGGTTCAAGTACATCTGCACTCGGCGAAAAAGTTACATTCTGAGGCCCTCCTGGAGGTGCTAAATAAGTCCAACTACCAGTTTCAGTCGTATTCGGATCATCTACTCCAATTGTAATTGTGTCTGTACAATAAGTAATTGCATTATCATTTGCTTCTGGATTTTCCCAAGTTACAATACTCAATTCTTCTACCCATTCACATCCAAAATTGTCAATCAGATGGTATTCAATATCCATAACACCTGTAGGCGTATTTACACCAATTATTTCTCTATTAACACTATCTGCGTCGAATGTATTTGGGAAAGCAGTTGTTGGATCACCTACCCAAAAAGAATCAACATAAACAACTTGTGGAGATTCACATAATTCAAAATCCCATCCAAAGATAAATCCATTATCACTTGCAAAGTAATCTTGAATATGAATGGTCCAATCTCCATTTATTGATGCTCCAATAGCATTGTCCCAACCATTTCCGTTAAAATCGTCCCAAGCATAATCATTTACATAAGTACCATCTGCATTTACAACAGTTTCTGGGTATGGATTTGGTTGTCCTGTTGTTCCCCAAGTATACATATTTGTGGTTGCGGTTGGAGTCCAACAATATCTAAACGGTGTTCCTGGTTCTAAATCTGGACCTGTTCCAGGACCTCCAAAATCATTTGGAATACCAAAATTAAATCCTGGAATTCCGTTTCCACTCGAACCTCCATTATGATCGGTTAAAAAATCAATAGTCTGCCCATTAGGTAATTCTAAATATATACTTAAATCTCCAACATATGAATGCTCTAAAGTGGCACAAACTCGAGAAATACAATTGGTATCTAGTATATCTCCTGCGGCAAATTGATTGATTGTAATTGTAGATGTATATTCTACAATTGTTCCAGTTCCAGGTGTATCATCCAAAAATACAGGATCTGGTTCACTAATTACAAGTGGAAATGATGTATTGTAATGGTTCGTATGTACATTTGTTAATTCATCAACACAAATAGTATCATCATCTACCCAAACATTTAAAAAGGTGTTTGGAGAAATATTTTTTACAAAAAATTCTTGAGACCACTCACAATCATTCGTATCCGTTACCGTTAATGTTATTTTGTATGTTAAATGGTCATCAAACGTAAAGTTAACAGTACTATTTGTTGATGTTTGACCATCTGAAACTCCTACAGGATTACTAACTTCCCATAAGTAAGTGACATTGTCTGGTGCTTGATTGTAGTTGGTATTGTTTTCTGGGAAAACCAACCCAACCTGTAAGTTAATGTCATAACAAAGAGAAATTGTATCCTCTGAGTTTAGTCCCGAAAAACCAACATCTGGTGGTAAATTATATTGAATATTCCCTTGTATTTCTTGACACGGGTGGATTCCTAATGCCATAAATTGAGCAGGTGTTGAAGGGTTTAATGATGTTCCCGAAGCAACCACCTGGTTTGCAGAATTTACAATACTATAAGATCCTGTCCAAGAAACCCCAGACATCTGATCTAATGTAAATGAAAAATTTCCGTCTGGTAAACAAAAACTTTCTTGAAATGCGATTGCTGAATCTGGACTAAAACCGAAATTATAGACTTCATTCGAGTCATTATAGACCGTCCAAAAAATTTCATCGCTCGAATTGGTTGAATTTATTGTTAGTGTAAATTCTTCGTGGTTTATGTCGCACTGAGCCCATGTATTAATGCCAAATAAAATAAATGCCATTAAATAAATTATCTTCTTTAAAAACATATTATTAATTATAAGGTTTCTTTAAATTTCTCTAACAGTTCTTTTTTACTGTAAAAAACAACGATCTGTGTATTGCTTATTTTATAAGCTGAACGACGATTTAACAACTGAGGTACATCAAATTTTAATGGATTAAAATTTAAATGATTTACAGGATTTTCATTAGATACGTCGAACAATAAACCCGTTTGAGGGTTAATAGCTGTAATTGTTGTTAAATTTTCGTAATCGGTTGTTTTGGTTCCAACATCTAAAACAAAGTAACTATTGTTTAAATAATAATTCCAAAACGCTAATGACGCGTTATTATTGATCTCTAAATCGTCAAGTTTAGATTGTGAAAATTTTGCAAGTAGTCTTGGGTCAGGTTGATTTTGAGAAAATGAAACCTGAAGTCCAAAACAGAAACAGAGGGAAAGTAGAAAAGTTTTAAACATAATTCATGAATTAATACGGGCAACAAATATAATGAATTTGTTACTTGTATATTTATTTTTAAGGAAATAGATAACAAAGTTGTCAAATATTAAAGACTCTTTTTTTGGGAGCATATACCAAAAGCTACTTGAGTAAACACGGACTTTCTATTTCCATTTTGAACAAATTTACTGCTATAAGTTATAGTTCGGATGTAATTTTCTTCCTATAATCATTGACTATTATGTGGACTTAACACAGCTAACACACTAAACAACCTTGATAATCAACAAGCTACAATACAATCAAAATGAATTCAAATATTAGTGTGCTTCTAACCAGTTTTTTCCTTCATTTACATCAACAAGTAGAGGAATACTTAATTTCACTATGGATTCCATTTTAGTTTTAATGATTTCTTTAACCTTTTCTTTATCATTATCCACGCAATCAAACACAAGTTCATCATGTACTTGAAGAATCATTTTTACGTCTAAATCTTGGTCTTCAATTTCTTTTTGAATTTCAATCATAGCCAATTTTATCAAATCGGCAGCCGAACCTTGAACTGGAGCATTTACCGCATTTCGCTCTGCATGCTGACGCACAACGGCATTTCGAGAATGGATGTCTCTTAATATTCTTCGTCTATTAAAAATAGTTTCCACAAATCCTTGATCTCTAGCAATAGCAACAAGTCCTTCCATATATGATTTTAGGATTGGAAAAGTCGCATAATAGTTATCAATAACTTCCTTAGCCTCTTTTCTTGACAAGTCCGTTTGTTGGCTCAAACCAAAAGCTGAAACTCCATAAATGATTCCAAAATTGACCGTTTTTGCATAAGATCTATACGTTCTGGTCACTTCATTAATTGGAATGTTAAAAAGCCTACTTGCTGTTTCCGCGTGAAAATCGGATCCTTCATTAAATGCTTTTATCATTTCAGGATCTTGACTCATATGTGCAATTAATCTCAACTCTACCTGAGAATAATCGGCTGCAATAAGCACTCTATCTTCAGCTGAAGGAACAAAAGCCTCTCTTACCTTTCTACCATTTTCTGTACGGATCGGGATGTTTTGCAAATTCGGATTGGTTGAACTTAATCTCCCGGTTGATGCAACGGTTTGTCTGTAATTGGTATGTATGTGCTTTGTTTCTGGGTGAATAAGTTTTGGCAATGCATCTACGTAAGTTGAAAGTAATTTTTGCACGCCTCTAAATTCCAAAATTTGACTAATTATCGGGTGTTTATCTACTAATTTTGAGAGCACACCTTCTGCTGTAGAATATTGTCCCGACTTTGTTTTTTTTGCTTTTGGATCTAATTCTAAATCGTCAAATAATACAAACCCCAATTGTTTTGGCGAAGCAATATTAAATTCTTTCCCTGCCAATTCATAAATATTTTTTTCAAGACTTTGTAGTTGACTTGTTAGCAATTTAGATTGACTCCCCAAATTATCAACATCTAAACAAACACCATTTAGTTCCATTTCTGCTAAAACAGGAATAAGTGGCATTTCTATAGTATTAAATAGTTCTTTTAGTCCTTGTTCTTCAATTTTTGGAAATAAAATATCAAAAATCAAATTAGAAGCATGTGCCGTTTTCATTGCAAAGTCAATGCGTTTATCTCTATCGAGCTCTCTTGCATTAATATCTTTATAACTTTTTTTACCCACAACATCTTCTATTGCTGGAATAGAAGTATTAAGATATAATTCGGACAAACGTTGAAGATCATGCTTCATGTCTGGCTCTAGCAAATAATGCGCTATTTCAATATCGAACAATTTGGCTCCAAGATTTAATCCGTATTTTTTTAGGACTTGGATGTCGTACTTTATATTTGTACTCACTCTCGTCATCCAATTATACGTTAAAATGGCTTGAATGCGTTTGAGTTTGTTCTTTATCCCGGTTTCATCTTCAGGAAATTCCAAATAAAACACTTCATTCTCTTTTCCCGAAAAGGCAATCCCCACCAATTGGGCATCAATAATATTTAAAGAAGTTGTATCTAACTTATAAGCAAAAGACTTGTATTTGAAAAGTGTTTCAATCATCGCATTCAAATCCTGCTCTGTCTCCACGATTCTAAAAGCATTTTGCTCTATCTTAGATTCAGTCTTTACAACAACTTGTTCATTCGATTCGAATTGAGAAAACAAATCGGGCATTTGATTTTGAAGTTGAGCTCTTTCTTTTCCATCCGATTTTTCAAAACTTTGATCTTTTATATCATTTAAACTCAATTGCAATCTTCTTGCACTCGAATAAAATTCTAATTCTTTAAAAAGTTTTGTTAGCTTCTCGGTATTGTATGATTCGCGTTCATATTCCTTTAAATCGAAATCTAAATCAATATCTGTTTTAATAGTCGCTAAATCTTTAGACAGAAAGGCTAAGTCTTTATTTTGCTCAACTTTTTCTTTTTGTTTCCCTTTAAGTTTATCCAAATTTTCATAAAGCCCTTCCATACTTCCGAAGGCTTTTAAGAATTTCTTGGCTGTTTTATCTCCAATTCCAGGAATTCCAGGAATATTATCCGAGGCATCACCCATCATACCCAAATAATCGATTACTCGAATCGGATGATCAACTTCAAATTTTTCTTTGACTTCATTTTCGCCCCAAATTTCAACACCTTTTCCCATTCGAGATGGTTTATACATAAACACATTAGGTCGAATAAGTTGTGCATAATCTTTATCGGGAGTCATCATAAAAACGTCCAATTCTGGTGTAGCTGCTTTCCAAGCAATTGTACCAACCAAATCATCGGCTTCAAAGCCAGGCATTTTTACAACTTTTATGTTTAAGGCATCCAATAAATTAAAAATATGCGGTAAAGCAGTCTGAATACCTTCTGGCATCGCCTCTCTTTGCGCTTTATATTCTTTGTATTGAATATGTCTGAATGTTGGTTCTGATGTATCAAAAACAACTCCAATATATTTTGGCTTTTCTTTTTCTATTACATCCAACAAGGTGTTCATAAAACCAAAAACAGCCGAAGTATTTTCTCCTTTAGAACTGATTCTAGGATTTTTACTAAACGCAAAAAACGATCTATAAATTAATGCAAAAGCATCTAATAAAAATAATTTTTCCTTTTGGTTTTCCATAATATGTTTGATGGTATTGAATAAAAAAGCAAGTTAGGATATTTTATTATTATCAATCTCTATTTTTAACGTTTTTATGCAAAGTAAAATGTATATTTTTAGGTGTTGATAAGAAAGGTATCCAACAAAAAAATGTAAATTAGCTCCATTAAATTGAATCTTAAATCTAAAACAATTTATGAAAAAAGTCATTATTTCAGTTCTTTCCGTTATTTTCATTCTTTTTATTTCTCTATTTGTTTCTGGAAAGACTTATTTGTTGAAGGCTTTTAAATCGACGTATTTATCTGGACATTCAACAGCACACATTCACGACAAGTCTTCTTTTGATTTGGCTGAAGTGAAAAAAGGCACGCCTCAAGAGTGGTCTTTATCTACAGGCTATAATCAAAAATCATTGACTCCAAAACTGAATGATTTATTAACTTCTCAAAAATCAATCGGGTTTTTAACCGTAAAAAATGGTGAGATTGATTTCGAAAACTACTGGGACGAAGGTGGCGTAAATGTGTCTACAAATACATTTTCTATGTCCAAATCTATTGTTGGAATGCTTTTGGGTATTGCCATGCAAGAAAATAAAATTCAAAATGTATTTCAACCTGTAAGCGATTTCTTACCAGAATTTACTGAAGGGGTGGATGAATCACAATATTTTAATCACAAACTAGAAATACGTCATTTATTGAGTATGACTGCCGGATTGGAATGGAACGAAGATTACTATAGTGTTTCTCAAACGTCTGAAGCATATTATGGAGACAATATTAAGACACAAATGTTGAATCTTAAAGTTGTGAAAGAACCAGGTTCTGAATTTGAATACCAAAGTGCGGCATCTCAGCTTTTGGGAATGGTTATTGAAAATGCAACGGGGCAATCATTGGCAGAATATGCTAGTCAACATTTATGGAAAAAAATTGGTTCAGAAAACGATGCAACCTGGCATACCGACAATCAAGGCAATGAATTGGCATTTTGTTGTTTTAACACAACAATTCGAGATATGGCAAAACTAGGTCAACTTTTTCTAAACAAAGGAAAGTGGAACAACGAGCAAGTTTTACCAGAACCTTTTATTGACATCTCTACACAACCAAGTGCAAAATCTTCTACTTATGGATACCAATGGTGGATTTATGATCAGAACAATACAACCGCCTACTATATGAAAGGACATTTAGGACAATATTTAATTGTTATTCCAGACATGGATTTAGTGGTAGTAAGATTTGGCCACAAACATTCTAAAAATGATATTGAAGTTATCATTTCTGAAATAAAGAAGATGTATTCTTAATTAGTTATTACACAAAAAAAATCCCAAACTTGAGTTTGGGATTTTTTTTGTAATAAACAATATATTTTTTACGCTTAAAATACTTTTGGATAATATATGATTCCAGCAATAACCAAAGATACAATTGCTGCAAAGAAAACAGCCCCAGCTGCAACATCTTTAATCACACCTATTTTTTTATGAAAATCAGGATGAATAAAGTCAGCAATTTCTTCTACTGCCGTGTTTAAACCTTCGGCAGACATAACCAATCCGATCATAAAGCATTGAATCATCCATTCGGTAGAAGAAATATTATATACGAAACCTGCAATAGTTACTAATATTGCAATAGTCAATTGAACTTGAATACTAGCTTCGGTTTTTATCAAATAAACGGCTCCTTTAAAAGCTGTGATACCTCCTTTAAAACGTCCTTTTAAAAAATCTTTCATGTTTAGTTTTATGGAATTCTAAATCGAATTTCAAAAGTAATATTTTATTTATTGGAATTGATTTAATATTGGTTAAATGATTCTTTAATTTAAAAATTGGCAAAAAAAAAGAGTCTAAAAAGAGATTAAAAATTTTAATTGATACTAATTATCACATCATTCGTTCGAATGACCTTAATATATAATTCCCATCTATAAATTCTATTTATTAAGTCATTGTAAAAAGTGATAGACCTTAAAAATCTAAACCTAATTAAATTGTATATTTGTTAACGTTAAGAAAAAAACAATAACCATAAAATAAGTATTATGAAATTTGAATTGCCAAAATTACCATACGCATACGATGCATTAGAACCACATTTTGACGCTAGAACTATGGAAATTCACCATAGCAAGCACCACCAAGGATATACAACTAAATTAAATGCTGCTCTAGAAGGATCTGATTTAGCAGGAAAATCTATTGAAGAAATTTGTGCTGAAGGTGAAAATTTATCTGGAGCTTTAAGAAACAACGGAGGAGGTTTTTACAATCACCGTATGTTTTGGGAAGTTTTATCGCCAAATGGTGGTGGAGAACCAACAGGAGATTTAGCAGATGCTATTAACCGTGATTTTGGTTCTTTAGAGAATTTAAAAACAGAATTTAACCAAGCTGCAGCAACTCGTTTTGGTTCTGGTTGGGCATGGCTTTGTGTAAACAATGGTAAATTAGAAGTTTGCTCAACAGCAAATCAAGATAATCCGTTAATGGGACTAGGTTGTTCTGGTACTCCAATTATGGGACTAGATGTATGGGAACATGCATATTACTTACACTACCAAAACCGTAGACCAGATTATATTAACGCATTTTGGAATGTAATTAACTGGGATAAAGTAGCTGAGAACTTAAAAAATGCATAAGCACTTTTAATTCTTAATAACTTAAAAAGGGTTCGATTTTAATTAATCGGGCCTTTTTTTTGTATATTTAAAAAGCTTTAATTCAAATTATTATGTACAATTATGGCTTAATTAAAACCACACTTATTTACATTCTTTTTATTTCAATATTTTGGAATTATAAAATAACTGTTGACTCATCTTTTCATATTCTTATATTTATTTTATCTATCGTTTTGGGGATTTTTAAACACACCCGAAGTCTTTCTGTATTTACACTCCTTTTTCTAGTTACAAACCTGCATTTCAATAACTCATTTCCTAAATCCGACATCATTAAGAATGGTAATTGTAAAATAAACCATGTAAAATCTACATCCTATAATCTTAAGTTACTTTGCACTTGTAAAACCAACAAGACCACATTTGGATCTGTGGTGTATCTAAAAAATAAACATCTTAAAATAAATAAAGGAGATGTCTTTTTTGTAAAAACTGATTTCGTAAAGGTTAAAGACAAATCCCTTCATGGTGAATTTTCTTATGCCGATTATCTAAACAAAAAGGACATTTATTATGAAGCCAAAGCCATTGAATATTGGCAAATAGAAAAGCTAAAAAATACATCTTGGCTTAACCAAAAGCAATATCAAATAAGTGATTGGATAAATACAAGGCTAAATCTCTATTTTTCTAAAGAACAATCGGCCACAATAAAAGCACTGTGTTTTGGAGACAAAAGTTTTATGGATAAAGCCTATTTAGAACAATTCAGAAAAGCGGGACTTATGCACATCATAGCTGTAAGTGGAATGCATGTGGGAATCATTCAAATTACCTTACTCCTGTTTTTAAGATTAGTATTCGGACGATCTAAAACTTCGGTTCGATTACAGGAAGGTATAACATTAATTCTCCTCATTATATTTGCTTGGATCTGTCAATTTACCCCAAGTGTTGTACGATCGGTATTTATGTTTGGATCTTTATACTTAGCCTATTTTTCGAAACGATTAATACTCCCGCTTCACATTTTAATACTGTCTGGTTTTATTGTACTTCTTATTCAACCCTTACAACTTTTCGATTTAGGATTTCAGTTTAGTTATTTAGCCACTTTTGGTTTAATTATTTCGGCTCCATTTATAAAAAAAGCAACCCAAAACATAACCTCAAACATCATCAAATTTATTGTAAACACATGCCTTGTTTCTTTTATTGCCCAAATATTTTTATCGCCTCTGTTATTTTATTATTTCGGTGAAATTCCGTTTTGGTTTTGGTTATTTAATATACCTGGTTTTCTTTTTGTGTTACTCATTTTAATAGCAGTTCTTTTGTTTTTTACCATCGGAAACTTACATCCTCTACTTGCCTATTATATTTCTAAATGCATTGGTTGGACCATGGAAGGTTTCAACACTATTTTATCTTTAATAAACAAAACAGAATTTATATTCATCAATTTCAGATTGAACAACATCTTAGAAGCTCTGCTATTCTGCATCATACTTTTCACAATTTACAAGGCTCTTTTTGAAAGAAAATGGACATATATTAAATATATATTTATTGGCTGTATTGCAATCTGTCTTATCAAATTAAAATACGATTCAACCTTATTTACCAAAGAAGAAATTGTAGCTTGGAATATTAAAGAGTTTCAAGGTCTTACTTATAAAAAAGCTGACACACTTTATTGTTTCAGTTCGGTTATTGATGCATACCCAGAACGTGTTCAAGCCTATGCCCAATCCTATAAAGCCATCATAAAACCAATTTATACTTCAATTACTCCCGATGGATTATCTTCTTCGATTCACCCAATATACACAACACAAAACCCTAATAAAACAGAATGTTTTCTATTTTCCTACAACAAAACATTAAATCATTATTTTTCAAACAACCTAAATAACAAAAACTTAGAATATAGGTACTTTAACTACAGAGCGCATTCTAAAACAAATTCAGACAAACACATAAATCTGGATTACGGAACAGAAATTTTAAGCCTACAGAACGATATTTATTTCTACCCATAACTTGTCCAAATTGTAACTCAACTTTAATATAAAATTAATCTAAAAATAGTTTGATAACCTCAATTTTGCTTCTTAACTTAGGCATAAATATCATCAATAAAAAAGTATGGATTTAATCAATAGAGAATTAAGTTGGTTGTCGTTTAATGAGCGTGTTTTACAAGAAGCCGAAGACAAAAACAACCCCATTATTGAACGATTAAGATTTTTGGGTATCTTCTCTAATAATTTAGATGAATTTTTCAGAGTTCGTGTGGCATCTGTGAAAAGAGTAATAGAAATAACCACATCTTCCAAAGAAATAGAATTACACAAACAAGTGTTATTATCCATCAAGAAAAAAACCCTTGAATTGCAAAAACGATTCGATGAAACTTTTGGTGATATCATAAAAGGTTTGGATAAAGAAGGTGTTCATATTAGAGATGAACGTTCTGTATCTGATGCTCAAAAAAAATACATTAAAAAACTTTACAAAGACGAAATTAGGCACAACGTAACGCCTATTATGATAAAATCGGCCAAAGATTTTCCTAAGCTTGATGATAATAGCATGTATCTTTTTGTGAGACTTGTAAAAGCTGATTCCGAAAAAGAAATGGCTTCAATTATTCAAATTCCAAAGGATATTAACAGGTTTTATAAAATACCAGCCGAAAAGAAAGGTGAAGATGATATTATTTTGATTGATGATATTATTCGATTAAACTTAAATTATGTTTTTAGAGCGTTTGAACTGCAAACCAAAGGTTGTTATGCCTTTAAAATAACTAGAGATGCCGAACTCGATCTAGACAATGACGTGTCTGAAAGTATGCTCGAAAAAATGAAAAAAGGCCTAAGAAAGCGTAAATCTGGTTTACCTGTCCGCTTTGTTTATGATAAAAAGATGCCCGATCATAATTTAGGCAACCTCATAAAAGCATTGAATATAAAACCTGGCGAGCACATTATTCCAGGTGGAAGATATCATAACTTTAAAGATTTTATTGGCTTTCCAAAATTAGAACGTACTGACTTAAATTTTGATAAGCTTCCTCAAGTAAAGCACAAAGATTTAAGAGGTCAAAAATCTCTAATAAATGTCATAAAACAGAAAGATGTTTTACTGCATTACCCATACCACTCTTTCGATTATTTTATTGATTTATTACAAGAAGCAGCTATAGACCCTAAGGTCAAAAAAATAAAAATTCTTATTTATCGCCTGGCATCCAACTCAAAAGTGATTAAATCTTTGGTAAATGCGGTTAGGAATGGAAAAGACGTTACCGTTGTAATAGAGTTAAAAGCCAGGTTCGATGAAGACAATAATATTGGTTGGACTAAATATTTACGAGAACGTGGTGTGCGTGTTTTTCATGGGTTTGAAGGATTAAAAATTCATTCGAAACTTTGTGTTATAACGCGAAAAGAAGGAAAAAACAATGTGGACATTGCAAGTGTTGGTACCGGAAATTTTAACGAAAAAACGGCTAAAATTTATGGCGACATCATGTTACTAACAGCCGATAAAAGGGTAACCAAAGAAGTGAATGATATTTTTGATATTGTAGAAGGTAAATTTACGAGTACCTATCACAAACATATTGTTTTATCTCCAAAACATTTTCGAAATAAATTGGTGAGACTCATCAACTTTGAAGCCAAACAAGCCAAAGCAGGTCATAAGGCTGAAATAAAAATCAAATTAAATTCTTTGGTAGATTCAGCTTTAATACGCAAATTGTATCAAGCAAGTCAAGCAGGAGTAAAAATTCAAATTATTGTTCGTGGAATTTGTCGATTAAAACCACAAGTTAAGGGATTGAGCGAAAATATTGAAGTAATTAGTATTCTTGACCGATATTTAGAACACACTAGAATATATTATTTCCACCACGCTGGAGATGATATGTATTATATTTCTTCTGCCGATTGGATGGTTAGAAATTTAGATAGACGTATTGAGTTAACTTGCCCAATTTATGACAAAAGCATAAGAAGTGAAATCAATGACTTTTGGAATATTCAATGGCAAGACAATGTTAAATCCAGAGTAATAGATGCAAAACAGAAGAATTTATATAAAAAATCGAATTCTAAACAAGACATACGTGCACAATACGCCATGCACGATTACTATAAACATAAATTAAACAATGAATAAAACGATAAAATACGGAAGTATAGATATCGGATCTAATGCCATTAGGTTATTAATCTCAACGGCTCATCAGTCTGAAAAGGGTGTGTTCTTTAAAAAGAACTCACTTATTCGTGTTCCCATACGTTTGGGACAAGATGTGTTTACAAAAGGTAAAATAGGCGCAAAAAATCAAAAACGGATGGTTCAAGCCATGATTGCCTACAGAAACTTAATGGATGCACATGATGTTCAAGACTATCTTGCCTGTGCAACTTCGGCTATGAGAGATGCTAGCAATAGTAAACAGTTGCTAAAAGAAATAAAAGAAAAAGCCAATATAGACATTGAAATAATAAGTGGTAGCAAAGAAGCTGAAATTATTTTTCAAACCCATATAGAGAAACTGCTTAATGACAAAAAAGCTTATTTATACATAGATGTGGGTGGTGGTAGTACAGAATTGAGTCTTTTTAATGGTAAAACGCTAATGGCTTCTAAATCGTTTAATATCGGAACCATTCGCTTACTAAATGATTTGGTAAATAAGAAAGAGTGGGATTTAATGAAACAATGGATTCAGAAAAACACTAAAAACTTAAAACAAATCAATGCCATAGCCTCTGGAGGTAATATAAACCGCGTTTATAAGCTTATTGGAAAAAAGAAACTTGAACCTATTCTTATTGAAGAAGTCAATGAGGTAAAGGAGAACATAGAACGTACACCGGTAAATTTAAGACAAGAACTTTTTAATATGAATCCAGATCGTGCCGATGTTATTTTACCTGCCCTTTCTATCTATTTAAGTGTATTTAGGTGGGCAAATTCATCCGAAATTTATGTGCCCAAAGTTGGTCTTTCTGACGGTTTAGTACGAAAACTACACGAAACTAAAAAGAGTTAGAAATTTATTTACCTTCTAATGAACATTGAATATCAAAGGAGTAAGTGATATTTAAAGTTTTTTTGCAGTAAAACCTTGGTATTGTCAAATAATTAACCTTATATTTGCATCGCTTTAATAAAGAACAAAATGGTCTGGTAGTTCAGCTGGTTAGAATACCTGCCTGTCACGCAGGGGGTCGCGGG
>JBMYWP010000053.1:0-30083 GCA_049607525.1 Flavobacteriales bacterium | reverse complement strand
AATGTTGATTTCCGGACGATTGAATTTCAGTTTTTGAAAAAAAAAGTAACCTTCCAGACGATTGAAAGGTTATATCTGAGAAAAAAGTAACCTTCCGGACGATTGAAAGGTTACATCTGAAAAAAAAGTAACCTTCCGGACGATTGAAAGGTAACAACTGAAAAAAAAGTAAGCTTCCAGACGATTGAAAGGTTATATCTGAGAAAAAAGTAAGCTTCCGGACGATTGAATGGTTACCTCTGAGAAAAAAGTAACCATCCAGACTGTTGAAAGGTTATATCTGAAAAAAAAGTAACCTTCCGGACGATTGAAAGGTTACATCTGAAAAAAAAGTAACCTTCCGGACGATTGAAAGGTAACATCTGAAAAAAAAGTAAGCTTCCGGAAAATTGAAAGGTAACATCTGAAAAAAAAGTAACCTTCCGGGCGATTGAAAGTTAACATCTGAGAAAAAAGTAATCATCAAGACAATTGAAAGGTTATATTTGCGAAAAAGTATTCATCCAGACAATTAAAAAACAATTAAGTAAATATTGACTATATAACGGTTAAACAGATGTTAATACTTTTAATAATCGACCAGATTGAAACAATATGAAGTATACGTTTTGAGAAAACGTATGTTTATTGGAGAGATTTACACAATTTAAAAGAACGAGAAACGATGATAAATTCCTTTATTAAACAACTTCGAATAACAGAAGAAGAGCTTATAAATGATCTGCATAAAAATGCAACAATAACAACGCATAAAAAAGGTGAATTTATCATTAAGAACAATCAATATATAAAGGTTCTTAAAATAGTTTTAAAAGGTAGAGTTAGGGTTTATCAGGAAAATGAAGATCGAGAAATTCTGATTTATCACCTAAACAATATGGAAACCTGTACATTGTCGCTTTCGGCTTGTTTTGAAGATTGTAAAAGTACCGTAAATGCCATTGTAGAAGAGGAGTGTATCATTCTAAATATTCCCGTAAGATTTGTAAAGGACTGGAATTTTAAATACAAATCTTGGAATACTTTTACTACAAATACCTTTCGAGAAAGCTATAACCACTTGATTAATCAATATTCGAATTTGGCATTTCAACCACTTATAGATAGGTTGTTAGATTATATTGTGTCTAAAGCTGATCAGAATATTCTAAAAAAAACCCACCAAGAGTTAGCAAAAGAACTGGGGACTACAAGAGAGGTTATTTCTAGGCTATTAAAAAAACTTGAACAAAATAATAAGATTCATTTAGGTCAAAAGCAAATTACGATTTTATAAAAAATGATTATCCGCATATTTCCCTCAATGTTTAACAAGTGTGGAAATAGTCTTTTTTGCCAGTATAGTATTTGATTTTCGTTAAGAAATTGGGAAACCTTGGACCAATTTTAGAAAATCAAATGCGGTTTTTGGTCTTGTACCAAAAAATACCTTCAAAAAAGTGTCTTTTTCTTTGTTTCGTTTCTTTTGGACAAGCAAAAGACCCGAGGCGGGCAGCCGAACACATGAATACCAAAACGCAAACAACAATGAATAAATGAAAATCCTAGTGATAACGTCGCGGTTTTAGATGACATTTTAGTTAGGGGAAACATTCGGATAAACATTTTATAAAATAGAATAATGTTGTGACAAAAGTCACAGGTAATACCAGTTTAATGGGATTTTCTTTGTGCCCACAAATTAAAAAACATTAAAAATGACACTTATCAAGAGAACAATAACATCAATGTTATTAATGGCAACGTTAATATCATGTACACTAGAACCATTCGACAAAAAAACAGAAACAGTTAAAATTCAACAGTCTTACACTTCGCATTCACCTCTTGCTCATCATGATGTGGCCTTGGAAGTATTAAATGCCAGTAAAATTTGGACCGAAAATTTTAACAAAGGAAATACCGAATATTGTGTCAATGCCTATGATCAATCCGCCATACTAAGCGCCACTCCTATAGGTGTAAAAATGGGAAGAAAAGAAATTTCTGAATTTTGGACACCGTTTATGGCTTCGGGTGCAACCAATTTAATTTACAGTAATGTGAAAATTGAAATTGTAAATTCTACGACGGCGTTCTTATCTGCAAATTTTAGTATGAATGTAGTGAGCGGTGTTATTTTTCAAGAAAAATGGGAGAAAAAAGAAGGGAAATGGGTATTAACCTATGATAACTTTCAAGTGTTAGAGCAATTCAAAACCCCGAAAGAAAACAATATAAACCCAATTGCCAGTCACCTTGTATTAGAAAACATTATTAAGGCCTCTAAAACATGGACTCATGGTTTTAATGCAGGGAAAGGAAGTGTTTGCGGAAATGGTTATTCTAACAACGCCACTATGAATGCTTTGCCTTTTGCAACCATTAATGGTAAAAATGACATAGAAACATTTTGGACAAAGTTGATAGCGGATGGTGCAACAAATTTAACCTATCATAATCCCATATTCGAAGTTAAAACAGAGAGCAGTGCGGTTTTGTCTGCCCATTGGAGTATGAATATTGGAGAAGGTAAAATCTACCAAGAAAAATGGGAAAAGGTAAATGGCGAATGGGTTTTAACTTATGACGAGTTTAAAGTATTAAAACAATATTAAGCGTTTAATACGAATTGCGAATATATATTTCGTATAATTCAGGCTGTTTAGATTATATTTAGGCAGCCTTATTTTTTTTTGAATATGAAATTACAAAGTTTTACATTACAAATCTTCGAGCCAGAGCAAACACTATCCTTTTACACTCAGGTTTTAGGGTTTAAACAAGTGAATGAATTTACAGAAAACAACGTGACATACTATAATTTATGTTTCAAAAATACTGATTTTCATATTCAATTAAAATATTCACCTTTGCTCGAAAAAGCACATTATAAAGAAGCGCCAACCGATAATTATTGGAAATATAGCTTATTTGTTGATGACATTCAAAAAGCATATCAACATTTCTCCCACCACAACATGACCATTGGTGAACCCTTTCAGTTCGGAGATATTGGTTATTTAGCACATACTAAAGATGTAGAAAATCATCAGATAGAATACATCCAAAAAACGTTTAAGCAAAATGCACCCATAACAACAAATGAGTCTACAGCATTGGGTTTACTCACTATTAGAACCAAAGACCCTATTAAAATAATTAAATTCTATGAGGATATATTAGATTTAAAATTGTTTGTTCGTATGTATGTCAATAGAGGAAGAGGGTTTACTTTATATTTCTTAGGTAACAAAAACTTAGAAGCTCCAACTCCAGATATAGATGCCATCGAGAACCGAGAATGGATGTATCAACAATCTCATTTATTTATTGAGATTCAACATTTCTGGAATAGCGAATATGATCTTGATTTTGATTTGAACAATAATAAAACCAACGGTTTGCAAAGCATTAATTTCTATGGAGATATTGCAGTTATAAAAGAACGATTGCAAACCTATAACATAACATTTCAAGAAGCAAAAGGTAACATCACTTTCGAAACCATTGATAAACATGTCATATCAATAAAAGCTGCAAACAACAACTAAAAAATTGGGCGTTAATGCATATTTCCCAAAATACCTTATGATTTTTTTGGAAGATTACTAACATTAGTATTTAGATAAACAATAAATTATAACAGAGTCCACTTCTCAGTTAAAGAGATTTTGATACTTTTATAGAACAATAAGTAATAAAGATACTTTTTGGTGACGAGGAAGGTGATTTTAACAATGTGGTATTATAAAATTAAAAGGATGAATGAATTGATAATAAGATTGGTATCTGATAAAATAAAAATAAATGGTGAAACCTGTTTACAACCACCTCAAAGCGGTTTAAGGCGTAAAATATTTGATTATTTTTCAAAAACGTCATTTGATGCATCGCATAATAATATAGAGAATTTTGAAATAGGTGAATTAATCAATGTGCTAAAGCAAGTTCAAGACTTATTTAAAGAAAATAACCATGCTTTTCAGATTGATATTAATAAAGAGCAATGGGTTGACTTGCAGATAATTCATCCCATAATGATTTCTGATAAAATACCTAACGAGAAGTTTAAGACATTTGGTTTTGTAATATATTGGACAAATAACTCGTCTCTAGAGATTGAAAAAAACTTGACCAAAGTTTTTTCGGAGTCCGATCTATTAAAAGACTACGTACATTTTCATTCTGATGGTACAGATTGTTATTCCTTCATTTGTTGGGAGGACCTTGAAAAAGTTGTTGAGGTTTCAAGGTCAATACTTTTGGATGTTCTAGGTCACGATAAAGAAGATAAATACTATTTTTCCATTTCAGATCATGGACTTATAGAAAGTTAAAATACGCATAGTTTATTACAGGACTTATGCATTGATATTTGAAAAGTGAATTGTTGTTCGCCGTATAAACAAAATTACAGATCTGGATACATTTCCATTTCCTCTAGTTTCCGAAGATTGGGAAATTGAACTTAATATTATTGCCTCTCATGAGCCTAAAGAAATATACAGCTTCATTGACAGAAAAACATAGATTTGGTTTTGCAATTGAATTAATTGAAAAGTTATTGCCAATTTGGAATGATTTTTCCAAAATTAAAAAGAACCTTGAATATATTGACACTGTTGTTGTAATGTATCATGTTGTTGATAAGAATATAATTGAGCGAACAATTAAACTTGCAAAAAAGTGGATTGATAACGAGTTTGATCATAAAGAACATCAAAGTTTAAATAGTTGTTTTTCCGACCCTATTGTTGCTTTGCAAGATTTAGATTGGGAAATTCCTGAAAATATTCAATTAATTTTTTATTCAGCTTACAACTTGTTGATTAAATTGAATGGTGAAACAAAAACGATTTTTGGAGATGAACAATTACATCTTGTAATTAATCAGGCTATTGATTCGATTTTTTTATCTGAATTAATGACTGAAAATGAGTTGAGAGAATTTATGGTAGAACGTAATGCACCTATCAATTAATATACGTAATATAGAAAACAAAACGAACTTGAAGATAGGTCAAATTAAATAAAACAAACGAATTATGGGAATGATAATAAACTTTTTAAGAATTGAATCGGATCAGTTGAATATTTACAAGGAGGATAGTTCAAAACTTGAGGATAGAATTTACAATGATGAAATAGATAATGATCCGAATTTCATAGACATAGATAAATCGTGGGATGGCATAATCTTTTTACTAACTGGTCAAAATGTGGAAAATGCATCTGGAGAAATGTTAAAAATTATATTTAGCGGGAATTTAATAGACGAAGAACAAGATTTAGGTTACGGGCCAGCACATTATCTGAATTCCAATGAAGTGACAGAGCTGAACTTTAAACTTAAACAAATAAATATGGAAGAGTTAAAAGCAAAATTTGATGCCAACAAAATGAAACAAATTGGAGTTTATCCAGATATTTGGGATGAAGGAGCGTCGGCAATGGAATATTTGATTGATTATTTTGAAGACTTAAGAAACTTTTATTCGGAAGCAGCGTTAAATAAGCAAGCTATAATTTCTGTATTAAACTAAAAGAAAGAGAGGTCTAAAACAATATATACCTGAAAGAGTTGTTTATTAACGGTTTCTTTTAGGTTTATGTATTACATTAATTATAGCTGTAAAAAATGGAAATAACAGAAAACATTACCCAATTAACCAATCCTAAATTAGACTTAAATTCCATAACTATTCTCGGCATAAAATTAGGTGAATCAATTGAAAATCTTCCACTCGAATTTACCCTGGAAGATCCTTATTGCGGTTGGATTCATACATCAAAAGGAATAACGATTCGAATTTCAGAAAAAGAGCCGAAGAAAATTGTTGAATTTGTTCTAAAATCAGAATTACTTGAAGATTTAAACCTTACAAGTAAAGAGAGTATAGAAAATAGATTTGGACATACCAAATCTAAAGAGCAACAACAAGGTTCTACCTATTATTTTTATGAAGATCAAGGTTTAGTTATTGCTTGGGAAAATTCTTCCAATAAGGTTTTCGGAATTTATATTGGCGAAAATAAAATCAAACAAACGAAATTTAGTGTTGTAGATTTTCTCAAAAAATTCTATGAATTTAAAGGAATGGTTCCTGATCATAGTAAATGGAATGTTAGAAGTTTAAGGTATAATGAACCTAGATATTATCGACTAAAAGAATTAGAATCACTAATGCGGGCATTTGAATTTGGAAATGATTTGTTAGAAGATTTTCAAAATCTAAGTTTCTTAAATAAACGTTCAGTCGAAGATTTTCGTCCTTTATTAAATGATATTGAAAAGTATGCAAACAATAATAGTTCTGAAAAAGAGAGATGGAAGAAAGAGTTAGAAAGATCAACCGATTTACCCAGATTGAGAATGTTAATAAAAAGTTTTATGAAGTTTTCTGAAGAAATGAGGTGTCTTCTAAGGTTTAACAGTGGGTGGTTAATGGCTTCTTCAGTAACTTCTAGATATTCCATTAATAAAACTCAAAATATCTTGAATAATATAGATCTAACAGAGTTGAACGAATTGGAATCTTTATTGAATACATTGCTAGATCCTTATGAAAGAGTTTATACTAAAAGTGAACTTATTGAAAAATTTGATTTTCCGGATGTAGATTTAGATGCAATAGATAATGATAATTTTTAATGAACAAAATGAACGTTAATAATTTGAACATCAATGAAATTCCTTGGTCTAGGATTGTTCATAGCTATGGAAGAGCAACTGAATATCCGATTTGGTTTAATCATATTAAAAACGGAACACTTGAACAACAGGAAAATGCTCTGAATAATATTAAAATGACAATTGAGCATCAAGATGGCTTAACTTATGTTACACCAGTTTTTCTTCCATTTGTTTTTGAGTTGCTATTGAGTAAATCCGCTAGCAAAAAAGGAATATTAGAAATAATTGAATCTGTTGTAATTGCTACTGGTTTTCAATACGATTATTTTGAAATAGATAAAACCTTACCCAGGTTATCTGTTAAAGAGTTAATAAAAGAGGAATTTTTGTGGCCAGAGTTTGAAAATGAAAATAATGATGAACTTCTTTGGGAACAATATACTTATGAGCCTCAATATTGGCTCGAACTTACAGCGGAAATCCTTCTAAAAGAAAAACGTAATTTAGATCAATTGACTTGTTCTGATATTCAAATAAGAGATTTAAAGGACAATATTATTCAGAGAATAAATAAATTATGTCAGACCTATGATTTGTAAAATTCAGAACATAAGCAACAGAAGTTTATCCACAAGTAAAAAAAAAGTTCAATTAGATGAAAGAAACACAATTGTTATTAGACGTTATTGAAAAGAATAATCTTTGGGAACAAGAGATAGAAATTAGTAGAAATGAATACTTAATTGAAAAAGGAAGTATAGATACGAACCTATATTTTATTAAAGAAGGTAGTCTAAGAATTTATGTTATTGATGAATTTGAAGAACAAACGATAAGATTTGGTTATCAAAATAACTTTATTGTTTGCTTAGACAGTTTTATTACTGAAAAACCATCTGATTTTCAGATTCAGGCATTGAAAAAAACAAAACTCAAGGTTCTAAAAAAAGAAGTGTTCAAAAATCTCATTAGTTCTAAAAAAGAATTATATACTTTTTGGACAACTATTCTTGAGCAAGTCGTTTTACAACAATTAGAACGGGAAAAGGACCTTTTAATATCTTCTCCAATTGAGCGATATAAAAGAGTTTTAAAAAGGAGTCCCAAATTATTTCAAGAGATACCAAATAGATTTATTGCTGATTATTTAAGAATGACTCCTGAAACATTATCAAGAATAAAAAAATCTTGATTTCAATCAATGACTTTAATCTAAAAAGAATTGACATTTGTAAAAACAAAAAAAATACGAAAGATGAAAGTTATTGCAAAAGAACTGATAGAGGATTTAATTGATAAAACAAGAATTAACATCGAGAAGGCCGAAAGATTAAAGAGTTTAACAGATTCTGATTTAAATTATAAGGAAACGATTAATGAATGGAGTATTCTGGAATGTATTGAACATTTGAATATATATGGTGATTTTTATAACCCTGCCATCAAAGAAAGTATTGAAAATACAAACTCAAGAACAACTAAATATTTCAAAAGTGGCTTAATCGGAAATTATTTTGTACAACTGATAAGTCCGAAAAAGAAATTGAATAAGATGAAAACTCTAAAGGTTAATAATCCTATAAATAAGGTTTTAGATCGAAATGTTGTTGACAAGTTTATTGACCAGCAAAGAGAATGTCTTCATTTAATTGAAAAATCAAAAAAACTAAATCTTACAAAAACGAAAACGGCAATTAGTATATCTAAGATAATTAAACTTAGACTTGGTGATACTTTTAGATTTATTACTGCGCACAACGAAAGACATTTATTACAGGCTGAAAGTATTTTAAACAAAGCCAATAAGAATTAAAGGTTTATCAGTTGACTCTGAAAAGAGATAAGCTTTTACTTGAAGAGATTGAGGAATTCAGAACTAGGTCGTCTTTTCAAAATATAGTTTACAGACGTTTCTAAAATCCTCACCATTGTTTAAGTAAGAAATAAGGTTTACTTATTGTTGGTACAAAATGTTAGTTTAGTTCTAGGGTAAGTTGAAGAGGTTGCTGGTTGAAGTTGAAGTATTAGAATTTCAATTTTAAGTATTTATGTCAAATAAGTGTAATTCAAAGTTGAGAAAATATTAATACTTTTATTAAATCAAGACAAATCAAAGAAATAAACGTCTCTGTTGGTGGGTTTTGACAATTTAATAAAGTATTGTATTTACTAACTGAAAATGAAAAAAATACTTATAATCTTATTAACTTTTGGAATTGGACAGGTGTACTGGTGTAAGGAATTGAGTCATTTTAATGAAGGAAAAGGTAGAGGTGCAAATAATTCTGAATTTCAATTAAATGATAACGAAGTCTTAAATCTGGATACCATTGATTTAAAGAAATTTTGGATTCAATGCGTTGAGCCGTTGATCTTAAAGGATGAGAAAAGAATAAAATGTATTATTGAATTTCCATTAGGAGGTGAGTGGGGGTTTATGATGGGTTTGAAAAAAAACAAGGAAGAATGGTGTCAAGAAGATTTTTTTGAAAACTACGATAATCTCTTCGATGTTGAAGTACTCAGGAAGTTAAATGAATTGAGTTATTTAGATACAGAACATTTTAACTCTGAATTACTCGTTAGCATAGGTTGGAAGGAAAATGGAGTTGAATCTGGAATAATTTTCAGATATAAAAAATATGACGGAAAATGGAAACTAAATGTTATTCAAGCCGTCGGATAAAACTAGAAACCATAATATTGGAATAAATTTTCAAAATAACAGAGAATTTATCAAATATCCTGAATGATATTAGTATATTCATGATAGAAAGATAAATACATTACGAATCCTTCTAATGAATAAATTTCCAAAAAACAACCATAATAAATACGATGATATATGAGATTTATATTAATTCTATTAACGACTTTAATCTTCAATTCTGGTTTTTGTTGTTCTTGTGTACCAAAACCCAATGTGGAAACTTCTTATAAACTAAGCGATATTGTTATTGCAGCAAAGGTTATAGAAATAATTGCACCCAAAATAGATACTTCTATTACGAAAAATAGAGAAATCATGTATAGGCGAGCAGCTCATGGTTATACCATTAAGCTTGAATTGATTTCCATTTATAAAGGGAAAAAAATGTCTAAGTACCTAACCATTTTACCAGAAGAGTCTAATTGTGAATATTATTTTCAGCTTGGGCAGGAGTATTTAATTTATGGCTGGATAGACAATGGAGGTCTCAGAACTAATGTGTGTTATAGAACTGCTCAGCTAGAAGAAAATAATGATCTAGTTTTTTTGGAACAAAAATTTAAAAAACGTAGAACAATAAAATCTAAAAAAAAAACGAGAGATCGATCTAAGAAATACACAAGAGTAACGTAATGAGATCAGTATCGAGATCTTTATTTCCTGAGATCGATCTAACGTTACGATGAAAAAAGAGTGTTTGGTAAAACCTGAATAAGGTTTTAATATATTAGATTTAACATATAAAAGAATAGAAAATGATCAGTAGAAAATTAAAGAAATTCGGGTTGATAAGTGGTTTGTTAACACTTATGGTTAGTGCACATGCACAAACAGAACCAGAAAAGGTAAATACACAAGAAACGGTTGAACATATTATTCCTGAATTTGAAATAACATTTCCTAAAACGGAATATGAAGTTGAAAAAATAGAAAATAAAGCCCCAAATCTTTGGAATATTTTAATTACAAATTGGCTTTTGGAAGGAAAAGACGAGAATGGACCTTTTATGTATTTTGTTGCCCACAATGAATTCCCTTTGAAATTAAAAGAGTTAGCAGAAGTTGACTCGAATTCTCTAGATGTTGCTTTTAAAGCCATGTTAACAAGTTCAGCGGTAAAACTTGGTGGATTCGACTTTAAATTCAAAGCATTAAAATACAAAGGTTTTACGGGAATGGAATCAACCTGTAATGTTTTTAATGGAGAAGGAATTATTCGAAGTAGAGTTTATAAGATAAACAATAATATTTTTATAATAAGTGCAGGAGGAGAGAAAATAGATGTGAAATCTGTAGATGCTTTTTTAAATTCTTTTGAAATAAAAGGAAAACAACCGAGCGTAAAAGGTCATTGAATTTAAATTGACTAAAACGGATTTATTGGTGCTTACGTAGAAAATTAGTGTTTTATCTTTTGATTTATGTTAATCAAAATTGTTGTTTGTTATGATGATAAAGAAACAAGTATAGTTCGAAAGAATGATGGAGGTTGTGAAAAATATTTTTTTGCTTTAATTTTTAATAAATAAAATGACCTTTTTATAAAACTTTATTATTAATTTCATCAAAAAATATTCTTTAAATTATGTTGGATAAAATGTATTTGGTTTGTATTATTAGTTGTCTTTTTCAAATTACCGCCTTTGCACAGGTAGGAATCGGAACTATTACTCCAGACGCTTCAGCTATATTAGATGTAGAATCTACCACAAGAGGTTTTTTACCTCCGAGGCTTACAACAGCCGAACGTGATGCTATAAATTCTGGGGTTGCGACTCCTGGTTTACTGATTTACAATAAAGATATAAAGTGTATAGAAATTTATAATGGAACTACCTGGATAAATTTTTGTAACAGTAGTGGATCGACTACAACTCCACCGCCCAATATTGATGCCATTCCATTTGGGGATGCTAATCTATCAACCCATTACTGTTTCGATATTGCTGAAAGTAATAATTTAACTCAAGGGACAGGAAACCTGATCTTAAGAAAATTAATGAGATCGGATTTTGGTGAAGCTTCGACAAATACAAAAACTTTAACGTTTAAGAGTACAACAAATGTTAGTAATTTAACATTTTATGCCGAAGATGAATCTGGATTAATAATTTCAACATTCACTCCAACTTCAGATTATAGTAATGTTGGAAGTCTGACAGAAGCCACGGCAGAAATTGTTTATAAGACTAGTTTAAGTAGTCCCGATCCTGAAAGTCCTACAAATGGAGCGGCTTTAGGAAAAACATCAAAAGAAGCATTAAGACCTACTTTTTATGTTGTTTATAATGACGATGTGAATGGTACTGGAAGTGAGGTTAAATTGCAAATTTCACCAATCATTAAGGATAGTCAATGTGGTGGAGAAACAAAAAGGTCAATTGATGGGCCTCATTTCTTTCTAAACGATATTGGAGAATCTTATGCATTTGGTTTAAATCTTACAGGAGGCGCTCAATTAGGATCGGGATCAACCCTTCCTGCCAGTAATAATAGTGGTTACGAACCTAATTATCAAAAGACAGCAATAAATACGGCTATTGTAAGTATTTCTAAAGGATCTAACGGAACAGCTTTTATTGACGCTTTAGGAAGACTCTATATAGTAGAAGGTGTGGATAATGGTTATAATTTACCTAATATCGGAAACGGAATCCCAAACTTGGTTCCATTATCGGTTACTAAGCCTGTAGTAAAGGTTGTGGGAGCACATGGAAAATATTTTTTCCAAACTGCTGATGATAGTATATTTGCTTTTGGTAACGTTCCTAATCTAGATGGGCAGTTGGGGGTTACAGAACATAGTAATATAGCTGAAATAAATGCACCTTTACCAGTAAATACAAACTTACCGGCGGGGGTGAAAATAATTGATTTTGATGCTGGTTGGAATTCTGTTATGTTATGGTGTGATGATGGAAAAATTTACACGGCCGGAAAGCAATCGACCAACGGACGAGGTGAAGGAACTGCTGTGGATATTGCCACTCCAAATGAAATTTTTCATCCTATAGATTTGTCGGCTATTGGAAGTGATGTTGTGGATATTGAATCAACCACATCGGGTGGGCTTATTCTATTTGCCAATGGAGATGTCTATGGATATGGTTACGATGTATATCGAGCTCTTGGGCCTCACCCTTTTCCACCTCAAATAGATAATGTTTATGATCCTTATAAGCTAACATCTAGCTCAGCTGGATTTAATAATATTATAAAAGTTTGGGCAAACAGAGGTTCTATATATTATTTAACCGCAGATGGTCAATTATGGTCAGCAGGATTAAATGGATTTGGTCAATCTGGAAAGGGAATTGTAACCGCTGGGCAAAATGGATTTATTGGAACAATAGGTAAATGTGTTAATATGCCAGCTGGAGTAACACCAGTTGACATGCATGTAATGACTTATGCAGCTATATTTATTGGCAATGATGGGAAATATTACTCAGCTGGTAGATCTTATGCTCCAGGTCAGGATAATTACCTGATTTATGAATCTTGTAGAGCAGATGGTGTACCAGCAACCCCGGTAAGTGAATTTCATGAAATTGAAACTCCAGCATATCATAGTTCTACAGAGAATTGGATAACATACTGATTTTTAAAAGATTTTTTTTCTATTCTAAACCTCGATATATTCTTTAAGATATCGAGGTTATTTTTTGGAATTATTTTTTCTATATTTTTATCTCTTTGTAATATGAATCAAGGTTGATTTTTTCAGGTGTAAATTCTATGAATTATGAAATCAGCTTTTTTTAATAAGGGAAATCAAGAAATATTTATTAAGAAAAATAAACAGATATACATCGAAAGATTTCAATTATACTATAAACGCATCCTAATATAGAATAGGGTGTAAATATGTTATGGTTATTGCGGTATTTTGCCAAAACTAAAAACAATAACCAATGAAAATTATCAAGTTTGTATTTGCCATGTGCCTTGGGCTGTTGATGTCTTGTGGTGGAAGTAAATCTACTGAAGTAACTGAGAAAGGCTTTGTGAAATTGGAACAAAAGCTAAAAGACCAATTTGGAGAGAAGGCTTATTATACAGAACTGAGCATTACCCCCATAGAAGCATTGGGAAATGTAATAACGCTAACAGTGACCGAAGATCCCGAATCTTTAAAAATGACGCAATGGAATAATGCACAAGGGAGATGGAATAAAGTAGCCGATGTCGCTTTAAGTATAGATGGTGGAGCAAAGGCAGCCAATTTTATGTTTCAGCTTGACGAAACCATTAATCTTAAAACATTAGGTGCATTGGTAGAGAAGTCTCAAGCCCAACTCAAAAAAGAACATAACTTAGATCATCCAAAAGTTGATATTGCCTATATAAACTTTCCGAAAAATGGTGTCAAAGAGCATGCTCAATATGTCATGAAACTTAAACCCGAACACGGTGGGACATCGTTTGATTTTTTCTACGATTTAAAAGGTCAAATAATTAAATAAGTTGAAGGTTATGGAAAAAACAATGATACTAAATGATTCGTTTACAGATTTAGAGGCCTTAAAAATCGCATTAATAAACAATTCAAACTATGACAGTTCATTAGAATATGATATATGGAATGTGGTCATGGGTCTGAATGGTTTACCAGGGCACAGATTAGATGAGCAAGGGCATATTGCTAAATGTATTGTGCTAAAAAAGAACAACCTCAATGCCATTGCTGTTTATCTAAAAAAGAATAATGAGGTTCATGTTAAACATATTATTCCAAATGCTTTTCTACAAGGAATTTTAGGGAAAAGTAATGAACAACGTCAAAATATTTTAGAAATCATAACAGGAAAACTTAAAGCCATGATTTTGGCCGATAAGCAAGAAAAAGCTTTTATTGAATTGGTAGACTATGTGAAAACAGTAAAAGCCTAAATCATATAGGAAATGGGGTAAGGGCCATTTCCTATATGTTAACTAAAACCTTAAACAATATTGAAAGTAGTTCTTTGGGTAAAAAACGAACAGTGATGAAAACAACCAAAATAGGAAACGCTTTATTCTGTTTTATTTTTTGGATTTTTTATAACGCAGAATATTTAAAAAATCGACCTTGTATTATTGAAAATTTGGAATGTGTTCAGACGAGAAATTCGTTAACAATTCATCAAAATCAAGTGATATTTTCTATTAGAGCGATAAAACATTGACAATTTTAATGACCCCTATCTTTTAAAAATTCAAATCATTATAAAATGAAAATAATACATATTATAGAATTAACTTTATGCTCCAATAATCATATAACCGGTGGTTATTGGAGTTTTTTTTTGATAAATATCTTTGAGTAAACGTAAGAGTAGTAAGATGAATAGAAAAGTAATTACGTATTATGAATGAATGTTTTGTAAATTTGAAAACTAAAAATATTACCTATTGAAATTACTATTTACATATCTTTTTATTTTCACACATATAGGTGTTGTATGGTCACAAGGCAATGAAATTGTAACATTGAAAAAACGGCTACAAACACCAGATATTGAATATGATGAGCAATGTGATGTCTTTAATAATCTGGCGTTTGAATATCAGTTTAGTAGTTTAGATAGCATGCAGCATTATATTTTTTTAGCTGAAAAGGTGGCTCTAATAAATGATTATAGAAAAGGCAAGGCAAATAATAATTATAATAAAGGTATATTAAGTTCCAAACAATTTAAACATCAAGAAGCGATTGACTTTTTCTTACAGTCATTAAATGGTTTCAATGCATTGAAAGATTTGAAAGGAGCTTCGAAAGTATATACAGCTTTAGGTATTATTTATGCCAAAAAAAGAGATTTCGAGCGTGCACTTAATTATTTTGATCAGGCTTTAGATGTTAAAGAAAAATTGGGTGATCAAATAGGTCTGGCTAATATATACGGTTCTATGGCCTTATTGTTTTCTCAATCTGGAAATCCACAAAAGGCGTTATCCTATTTTAATAAATCTCTTGAAATATATCAGAAAGAAGGAGTTGAAAAGAAAATGGCTTATACTTTTCTGAATATAGGTGGTTTGTATTATGGATTAGGGAATTTTCCGTTGAGTTTAGAAAATTTTCATAAAGCCAAATATATTTTTGAAGCCAGCCACCAACAATCTGGATATATAAAATGCATCAATAATATAGGGTCCATTTATCGGGTTCAAGAAAAGTTTGATAAGGCGATAGATCACTATAAAATTGTAGAAACCTATTACAAAAAGGAAAAATCTATTCACCAACTCGCGAATACCTATATCAATATTGCCAATGTTTTTAGAATGAAACAGTCATTAGATTCTGCATTACATTACTATGATTTGTCATTACAATATAGTAAACAAATTGATTATATAATGGGTGTTTCTACAGCCCTTTACGGAAAAAGTAATGTGTTTATAGATGAAGATTTGTTTGATAAAGCTTTGAAAACTTTAACAACTGCTGTAAAAATAAAAAAAGAGGTTAATGATAAAGAAGGATTAAGCCATTGCTATTTAAATATTTCGGAAATATATATTGAAACCAAAATTGCTGACAAAGCCATTGAAATGGGACGTAGAGGTTTAGTCCTTGCAGAAGAAGGTGAGTTTGTAGAGTTAATTCAACGCGGACATCAACTTTTGTCCAAAGCTTTTGATTTGAAAGAAGAATATAAGTTTGCTTTAGAACATCATAAACACTACTCAGCACTAAAGGATAGTTTGCTAAATGAGGAAAGTGTACAAAAGTTAACGGCCTTGGAATATGAATATAAGTATAAAAAACAGATTGATGAAGCCAATATTTCGCTGAAAGCATCGGAAGAGAAAAGAATGTATTGGCTCTTTGTATTTATCACTTCTCTACTGGCCACAGGTTTTATTATTTTCTTATTGATTATTAGAAATATTAAGAAAAAAAATCAACAACTTTTACTGGAGCAAAGGTTGTTACGTTCACAAATGAATCCACATTTTGTTTTTAATGCTTTGGGTGTTTTACAAGGTATCATATTGCAAAAAGAGATAAAAAAATCCATTGAATATTTGGGGAAGTTTTCCAAATTATTGCGTTTCATTCTCGAAAATTCAAGAGAGAAAATGGTAACTCTAGAAAAAGAATTAACCATTGTAAATACGTTTATTGATTTACAAAACTTAGGTGTTCAAGAACCTTTTCAATTTACAATAGAAATAGACGATGATATTGAACAAAACCAAGTTGTTATTCCGGCTATGATTATTCAACCTTTTATAGAAAATGCAATAGAACACGGATTTAAAAAGGCCGATTTTAATAAGTGCATTTATTTGAATGTGAGTAAAGAAAAAGGTGTTTTAATTATTATTATTGAAGACAACGGATTGGGAATAGATCAAACTCAACGCTCAAATTTGAATAAAGTGTCCTTGTCCACAAAAATTAGTAGAGAACGCGTTCAACTTATTTCGGAAGAGTTTAATACGAAGGCCAAAATAAGTATAGAAGATTTAAAATCCATGCATAAAAAAGGCACAAGCGTTCGCATTGAATTACCCTATCAAAAAAGAACATTATGATTCGAGTATTACTTGTAGAAGATGAGATTTATATAAGGAAAGGATTAATTTCTCAATTGGCATTGTTGGATTTAGATGTTTTAATTGTAGGTGAATGTGGTACTGTGAAAGATGCCATAACCTTGGTAAAATCTTGTAAACCGGATCTTGTATTTTTAGATATTAATTTAGATGATGGAAATGGCTTTGATGTATTAGATGCAACAAAAGATCTAGATTTTCAAACTGTTTTTACCACAGCATTTGATGAGTTTGCCTTGAAAGCCTTAAAACAAGAAGCTGTAGATTATTTATTGAAACCCATAGATCAGGAGGAGTTAGAATTAGCCGTTCAAAAAACAATAAAACGCATAGATTCAATAAATGAACAACACAAAGAATTGACAGTAATAAAAAAAGACCGATTGATATTAAGTTTGTTTGATGGATTACAAGTCATCAAATTTAAAGATTTATTGTATTGTAAATCGGATAAAGGATATACTAGTTTCTATTTAGAAAACGGTAAATCTTTTATGGCTTCAAAACCAATAAAAAACTTTGAAACTCAATTTGTGTCACCAAAATTTATTCGAGTTCATCAATCTTATATTGTGAATTTAGATTATGTGGACCGTTATGATAAATCTGGGGTTATCCATTTGATAAATAGAGAGGAAATACCTGTTTCAACACGACGAAAAGAATCGTTTCTGAAAGCATTTTTTGCTGAATAAATATTGAATAGCATTCATTTACTTTTTACTCATAATATCCTTATGATTCCTTTAAGAGATGTTGTAAAGGCTGAGGTTTTCATTTTTTTTATCAATGAAATAAAATGAAAATCCAAGTGATAACGCCGAGGGGTAATTTGTAACACTGAGGCGTTCAAGTGACTTGATCTCATACTTTTTGATGTTCAAAACAGAATGTTTTAGAGGGCAATTAATGCCATAACATCCCTATAATCCCTTCAAAGGGATATTTTAGATGGTATAAAAAAAAACTCATCACTCATCACTCAAATCTCATCATTAAATAAGCCTCATTGCTCAAATCTCATCACTAAAGATTAAATAGCTTCTTCAAAGGGATATTTTAGATGGTACAAAAAAAAACTCATCACTCATCACTCAAATCTCATCACTAAAGAACTAAAAGAGTTTCTTTCAAGGTATATTTTTGAATTAATCAAGCTTCCAAACTCTTGGTTTCTTACCGACATTCATGCGAATGAAATCTTTTTCGAAGAAAACCCATAGAGAGTTGAGGAAGCTGAGAACTTGTACGAAGATCACCTCACCGAACTTAGGGTATTCAATGGAACAGGTTTTATTTGTATGTAAGTCTTGATTTTTTTTCATTGTTTTTTTATCAAGAAAAAAATAATATCCAAGTGAAACGCCGAGGAATAATTTGTTGCACTGCGGCGTTCAAGTGACTTGATCTCATACTTTTTGATGTTCAAAACAGAATGTTTTAGAGGGCAATTAATGCCATAACATCCCTATAATCCCTTCAAAGGGATATTTTAGATGGTATAAAAAAAAACTCATCACTCATCACTCAAATCTCATCACTAAATAAGCCTCATTGCTCAAATCTCATCACTAAATAAGCCTCATCGCTCAAATCTCATCACTAAAGATTAAATAGCTTCTTCAAAGGGATATTTTATATGGTACAAAAAAAAACTCATCACTCATTACTCAAATCTCATCACTAAATAAGCCTCATCGCTCAAATCTCATCACTAAAGATTAAATAGTTTCTTCAAAGGGATATTTTATATGATATTAATAAATATCTAAAAGATTAGATCCATATTGCATAAAAAAGGAAATGAGATGAAAACATATAGAGCAACTTCGAAAACCGAGAACACTTACGAAACAATAAATCAGGTAAGAGATTTTAGGGTTGTAATGGATAATGCTCCAGAAAATGGAGGACAGGATTTGGGTGCAACACCAAAAGAACATTTGTGTATGGCGTTGGGATCTTGTACAACCATGACTTTAAAAATGTATTTGAACAGAAAAGAGTGGGTTCATGAACATATTTTTGTGGAAACCAAACTAAAAACCGAAGGAAAAGAGTCGGTATTTATGATGAGGATAGAGGTGAAAGGCGAATTTGATGATAAACAGAAGAAGCGCCTAACACAAATCGCTAAATTGTGTCCAATACATAAACTTTTGGCTTCGGGAAATGAAATTCAAATGGATTTTATTTTTGATTGATTAACAGTCGATCAATATAATAACAATACCATTCTGGGTTGTAGAAATTCAGTGTTTTTTTCATTTCATAGAAACATAAAAATGGGTTGGAATAGATATAAAGATTAACAAAATATTGACTTCTGGTATTGTAAAAATCACTAATTTGCTCATCCAAACGCAAAACAAATGGCAAAGCTTTATAATTCCTCATATTTTCATAGAGACCTTTCTTGGTTAAGGTTTAATCATAGAGTGTTACAAGAAGCAACAGATAAGGCAAATCCGCTATATGAACGGATTAAGTTTTTGGCGATTTTTTCTTCTAATCTCGATGAGTTTTTCGAGGTTAGAGTCTCTGACATTCGTAAGGTTAGACATATCGATAAGTTTTTGAGGAAAAAGCTCATCACTCAACCCAACAAAGTATTAAAAGAAATAAAAGAGCAAGTTGTGGAACAACAACGTTGGTTTGGGCATATATTTTCTGAAGAAATTATTCCCGAGCTTGCTAAAAATGGAATCGATTTAATTTCGTGTGAGGTTTACAATGAAAAACAGAGTGAAATAGCTCTAAATTATTTTAAATCAGAACTAAAACAAGAGCTAGAAAAGCAACAGTTTTGCCCTGATGATAAAAGAGCCTTTTCTGTTGAAAACGAAGCCCTCTATTTATCTCGTTTGGGAAATAAGAATAAAGAAGTAGAAATCATCCATATTCCTAAAAATAAACCTCGGTTTTTTGTTTTTCCGGAGGAGAAAGGTCGTTACGCCATTACATTTATTGATGATATTTTAAAATTTGGATTGTCTAAAGGCAATTCAGAAAAGACCAAAGATTATTTTTCGATAAAACTGTCTAGAGATGCCGAACTTTATTTAGAAGATGAATTAAATGGAGAGGTTGTAGATAAAATAAAAAAGTCTTTGTCCAAAAGAGAATCTGGACAAGCAACTCGTTTGCTTTATGATCAATTGATTCCGGAACAACTGTTAGATAGATTAACCGAAATTCTTGATATTCATCAAGCAGATCACGTGTTGGGAGGTCGATACCATAATTTTAAAGACTTTTTTGGATTTCCTAATCCAACGAATAAAGCATTAACGTTCCCAAATGAAAAACAAATCGCTTATAAACCCTTAGAAAATGCCGATTCTGTTTTTAAGGAGATTAAATCTAGAGATCATTTATTGCATTTTCCTTACCATTCTTTTGAGTCGGTTAACCGATTTATAGAGGAGGCAGCTCAGGATCCAAAAGTGGTTTCTATTCGTATGACCTTGTATCGTTTGGCAAAGGAATCTCGATTGAATAATGCCATTGTTGAAGCCTGTAAAAACGGAAAAAAGGTAACCTTATTTATTGAGGCAAAAGCCCGCTTTGATGAAGAAAATAATATGAAATGGGGTAGGATTTTTGAACAAAATGGAGCCAAAGTTATTTACAGCTATCCGAACATTAAAGTACATTCAAAAATCATATTGATTGAACGCATTGAAAATCAAAAAAAGAAAAAGTACGCTTATATTGGTACGGGGAATTTTAACGAAAAAACATCTAAAATATATACCGATTTTGCACTTCTAACATCAAAAACATCAATTACAAACGATTTAAAACAAGTGTTCTGTGTTTTAGAAGGGAAACAAATTCTTCCAAAAACCAAACATCTACTGGTTTCGCCATTTTCTGCTCGATCTTCTTTTATGAAACGCATAGAAAATGAAATTACCTTGGCTAAATTAAAGAAGGATGCCTATATTATTCTAAAACTGAATAGCCTTCAGGATAAAGATATGATAAAAGCCTTGTACAGAGCCAGTAATGCAGGTGTGAAAATTAAGTTAATTATAAGAGGTATTTGTTGTTTGGTTCCTGGTGTGAAGGGACAAAGTGAAAATATTGAAGTAATAAGTATAGTAGATCAATATCTAGAACATGCCAGAGTATATATTTTTGGAAATGAAGGCCAAGAATTGGTGTTTTTAGGTTCTGCCGATTGGATGACTCGAAATTTGGATCATCGTATTGAAGTGATAACACCTGTTTTGACCGATGATTTAAAGAAGCAAGTAAAGGCATTTGTGAATTTTCAACTCAACGATAATCAAAAAGCTAGAATTATTGATGCTCATCAGCAAAATGTTTATAGAAAAGATGAATGTAAAAACAATAGAGCTCAATTAAATTCAAGATTGTATCTTTCTCGTAAATAAATAGAAACCATGCGAACATATTTATATGCTTTCACTTTTATAGTCCTATTAAACGCCGTTTTTTCGTGTTCAGAATCTTCTAAACCACAAAAAACGCAAACGCAGTCTACTCAGGAAAATGAGATGATAGACGAGTTAAATCCAAATAAAATAAAACGAATCAAACAAGCTTTAAAGCAAGAGTCATCTATTAAATTACCTCTTCATAGTGTAATAAGTACAGACGAATTAGAAAACAACAAACGGACTTCTTTTTCAAAATTGTTGCATAAAAGAACCAATCAAACGGTTTTAGATTCATTATATAAAGGTTTTCAACTAAGGAGAAATAGATTTCCGAAACCACATATAGATAAGTATTCACAAGTAAAAAGTCTACCCAATGATTCTGCTTATTGCAAGTTTATTGGTCAAATCTCACATCCTGGTAAAGATAGAGCCTTGTTTATTCTGCAAAAACCAGTGATTCAAGAAAGTTATAGGCCAGATTCTAAATATGTGTTTTTGGCATTGATTAATACACAAAATTATGAGATTTTAGATCATACCGTAATTGCTGTAGAATACCCTGATAATATTTCTGATGAGGATTTTCATTATTTATTTTTTGAAATTGATATTTCTGAAAAGTTGGAAATTATATTACACGCGAAAGGAGAGGCCTATGAAAGCTATTCTCCTTATGAATGGGTAGAGATGAAAATTGGGGAAAATGAAATTCAGACCATTGAAGATATTGATTACCATCATATGGGAGACTGGGATGGAAGCGGTACTCAAAATTATTGGTATTTAGAAAGAAAAAATGAGGTATTGGTGAGTTTTGAAACTGAAGATTATGATTGGGAAGATCAGTTTTATAAACAAATCAATTACAAGAAATGGAATGAAAAAACGAAAAGTTATGAGGCTGTGTCTGTTCAGGATACACTTATTCTTAAAGACCATCTGGGACGAAGGTGGATTGATTTGATTGAATATACCCCGAACTCAACCAATTGCAATGACGATGTATTTATTTATGGATGTAATTCGGCACATTATATTCAACATATTTACGAAAACCTCCATGATAGTCTAACCGAAGGATATCTCGAAGTAAAATACGAGCATCTTTCCAACGGTTCATTGCGTCTTAAATCGAGGGAGCACTATTCATTAAAATTATTGCCATATAGAGATTGGCGAATTGTTGATTTACCCGTTGAAAGCCATTATAGCTATTTTGGAGATGAATATAGAGATGAAAAACAGCCTGTCCGATGGGAGTTTTCCAATTATTTTTTGACAAATAGTGAATTAGAACAACTCTTAGATGGTGATGTTGAGTTTGAAGAATCTAGAGCCAAGATAGAAAGAGATTCAGTAAGCAAAGCCAAAAACACCTTTGAGTTAAATCAAATCAAATCTATTGTTTCAACACTTCCTGAGTTGAAAATCAATGGGAAAGATGTTCAGAAGTTAAAGAAATTAAATACACAATTTCCAGATTATTTTTATAATTACTTTCAAATAGACAGTACATTCAAGGTTTTAGGGTTGACTTACGAAAGTGACATCACATCGTACAACAGAACCTCAATTATGACTTATTCTACACAGTCCGACAAGTATTTTGTGAATAATCATTACCGTCATATCGATTTACCAAAGGCTACACCTATTTTTATTGAAGGTAATTCGATAAAATACGAGAAGATTTTTACAAGAAATGTAGGTAAAAAAGGATTTGAACATAGAAGATTATTAGTGAATAGAGATCTCAAAGGTTCAGGAGTTTCTAATGGATCTAAATTGTTAAAACGCATGCGTTATTCGCCCCATTATTCTGAGGTGGCTTTAAAAATTGAAGATGGAAAAAATAAAGTTGAATTTTCATCGGCCGATGATTTTATTCCAAAGCAAATAAATTCGGCTGTTCTGCTTAAAAATGTTTTAAATAATAAATGTTTAGATCTTATTTCTATAGATGGACAGTCAGGGCATTACAAACGATACCTTTATCATTCTCGCAATTCTAACCGTTTAAAACAAATTTTAGAAGTAAAATATAAAATAGATGAAGACAAGGTTGTTAATCTTGAGTTTAGAATGGGAGAATCTGAAGTCGATCTGAAAAAACAATCCCATATTGCTTATAAACTTTATCCGAAAGGACATAAGAAACATAAGCCATGGAAATGGAAATACTTTTATGCCAAAACAAAACGTGCATTGAAGAAAATGATGAAAAAATAGTGTTGTATTACGGCTTGGCATAAAAAATTAACCATGTACCTTTACCTCCCAATAACAAAATTATATGAAAGAGGAATTATTTTACGAAATAGGAGAGTCAATTACAGAAAGTATACGAGGAAATTTATTTGGTAAACCTTGTTTTAAATACAAAACCAAAGCTTTTATCTGTTTTTTTGAAGACTGTATGGTGTTTAAATTAAGCGGGAAAGCCCACCAAGATGCCATGGCGTTGGAGGGTTCTAAACATTTCGATCCATCTGGTAAAGGTAGACCTATGAAAGAATGGGTACAAGTTACATTCGATCATTCCGAACTTTGGACTTTCTATGCAAATGAAGCCAAGAAATATGCGATCCTTTTGCGTAAAACAAGACAATAATTAATCAATTCTAGTTGTCATTTTCATGATGTCTTTCAATTACAATGCCTTCAATTTACCTATTACAGAGGTTATTCCCAACATTAAGGAAAACCTTGCGAAGTATAATACGCTCATTTTAAATGCACCACCTGGGGCGGGAAAAAGTACTCTACTGCCTTTAACTTTATTGGAAGAAAATTGGTTGCAAGGGCTGAAAATAATCATGCTAGAGCCAAGAAGATTGGCCGTAAAATCTATAGCACAACGCTTAGCAACACTTTTGGGCGAAAATGTTGGTGAGCGGGTTGGTTATCGTATTCGTTTTGAAACAAAAGTGAGTCAGGCAACTCAAATAGAAATTGTAACAGAAGGAATTTTAACACGGATGTTACAATCCGACAATGCCCTAGAAGGTGTAGGGATTATAATATTTGATGAATTTCATGAACGCAGTATTCATGCCGATGTAGCTTTGGCGCTTTCTAGAGAGTCTCAACAAATATTAAGACCAGAATTACGGATTCTTATCATGTCTGCCACATTGAACACGCCAGAATTGTCGGCCATGTTAGAAGCTCCAGTCATAAAAAGCCAAGGTCGACAATATCCTATAAAGTACATACATACCGAAGCCACTGAAGTTGATTTGCTTTCTGAAATGACGGCAAAAACTGTTTTGAGAGCACTTAAAGAACAGGAAGGAGATGTTTTGGTGTTTCTTCCTGGGCAAAGAGAAATAAAAAAATGTGCCGAACAAGTCCGATTTAAATCAGATGATGTTGAGGTTCATGAGTTATATGGAAAACTTCCATTTGCCAAACAACAACAAGCTATAAAACCAAGCCGTTCGGGAAAACGAAAAGTGGTGATTGCAACGGCTATTGCCGAAACCAGTTTAACAATTGAAGGTGTAAAGGTTGTGGTAGATTCTGGATTTAGTAGGGTTGCGAAATTTGATTCCAAAATTGGGATTTCGGCATTAAAAACGGTTCGGATTTCTAAGGATTCGGCTGATCAAAGGGCTGGACGTGCCGGGCGTTTAGGACCGGGCGTTTGTTATAGAATGTGGACAAAAGGCCAAGAAACTCAAATGAAATCACATCGAGTGCCCGAAATTTTAGAAGCGGACTTGATGCCATTGGTATTGGATTTGGTGAATTGGGGTATTCATGATTTTGAAGAATTATCATGGTTAGATACACCACCAAAATTAGCATTTTTTCAAGCCAAATCATTATTAAAAGATCTTAATGCTTTAGAAGATGGAAAGATAACATCGCATGGAAAACAAATGCAAGGTTTACCTTGTCACCCAAGAATAGCTCATATGCTTCTTACATCTGAAAAATTGGGAATAAGCGCCTTGGCCACAGATTTGGCAGCTATTTTAGAAGAGAAAGACCCTTTGGTGAATGCCGAAAGTGTAGATGTAAACTTGCGCATTGAAGCCTTAAGGCGCTATCGGAAAAATAAAAACAAAAGTGGATCTTTTGCAAAAATAGAACGTATTGCAACCCAATATCGTTCCCTCATGAAAATAAAAGTTGAGAACGCTCCAATAGATGAGTTCGAAACTGGAATGTTGTTGGCTCAAGCCTATCCGGAACGAATTGCTTTTGCAAAGTCAGGAAATAATGCTGTATTTCAATTGGCCAATGGAAAAATGGCAAAATTGAATTATAAGGACGATTTGTCCTCAGAAAATTGGTTGGCTGTAGCACATATGCATTCATCCGAGAAATTTGGACGAATATTTTTGGCTTCTCCATTAAATCCAACCGATTTAAAACCTTTTGTAAAAGAAGTAGACATCAATACTTGGAATTCAAAATGGGGAGGGGTTATTTCTGTAAGAGAAACCAGAATAGGAAGTATTGTGTTAAAATCTTCGCCATTAAAAAATCCGCCTAAAGAAGAAATTGTTACCGCCATTTGTAAAGCGTTAATAAAAGAAGGGGAACACTTGTTGAATTTTGATGTTGGGGTTTCTCAATGGCAAAACAGAATACAATTGTTAAGAAGAATGCATCCAGAAGAGCAATGGCCAGATGTGAGTACATCAAATTTATTAATGACAAATGCCGAATGGTTGTCACCATATTTATATGATGTAAAAAAAACAGAAGATTTAAAGAAAATAGATTTGGCTCATGTTTTAAAACACAGTTTAACCCATGATCAACAATTAGCATTAGATAAATTGGCTCCCGTAGGTATTGAAGTATCGAGCGGATCTTACATTAAACTGGATTACCAAAAAAATGGATCAGCACCTATTTTATCTGTCAGAATTCAAGAAGTTTTTGGGTTAGAAGATACTCCAACAATTATGAATGGAAGCACCAAAATACTTTTGCATTTGTTATCTCCAGGTTTTAAACCAGTCCAAGTCACCAGTGATTTAAAAAGTTTTTGGTCATCAACGTATTTCGAAGTTCGCAAGGAGTTAAGAGTGAGGTATAAAAAACATGCATGGCCAGAAGATCCTTCAAAGGAACCTGCAATTCGAGGAGCCAAAAGACGAAAACAATAAACTTTGCCTTAAATTAAGAATAGTTTCATTTACATCATTTTTTAAAAAGAATGTAATTGGATAAAGACGTTTTTAAAATGATTTTGTCTGCGAAAAATCAAAATATAGCCGTCCACATATTTAAGACTATTGTTATAAAGTGCTTGAATTATAGTTGGTTTATGAAATGACCACTCCCTTGTCGTTTAAATTTTAGAAAAATAGTAGGTGTGTGACCTATATTTGTATTGTCTGATAGGGATAAACAAAATTAAACATCACTTTTTCATTTTTCAATTTTCATTTTTCAGATTTCATATTCTTTCAGTATTTTTTTAGTTTCAAGGCCAGCTTTTTTTAGTTGGTCTTTTTTTTGTGAAGTGCTTTTTAGTGACTAGTTTTTTAGTGATGAGTTCGTAGTGATGATTTTTTTTTGTTATGAGTTTATTGTACTGTAATTTGTATTGTTCTTTGACCTTTCAACAACAGAAGGGTGAGCGGAGTCGTCAACGGTAGGGTGAGCGGAGTCGAACCCAGTGTTTTTTTAGTGACGAGCATTTTTATAGTTGTTAATTCTTAGTGGTTAATGGTTAGTTTTTTTGTTTTTCATTTTGTTGTTCTTCCGAAGTTTCACTTCGGAAGCAGGAAATTTGGAAGTTTTACTTCCATTTCATTTCTAACCCAGTATTCCTTCTCCATGAAAATGGAGATCTAGAGTAAAATGACTCTTTTTAATATTGTCAGAACTCAAGGATTCCTCATTTCTTAGTGGATTGTAATCCAGATTTAACAATATTCTATTGAGGGAATTATAGGGGTGTTATTTGGTTATTAGATTTTCCATTTCTAACCCAGTTTGAATTCAAAGGGAGAACCTTCTGGCGAGTATGAACTTGTAAATGAATTAAAAACCCTTAGAACTTTCATGGTAATGGATTCCTATTTTACCTGTCACGGTAAATCAAAGAAGTCAATCACCGAACTTGTTGAAAGGTATGAAAATGAAAAGAAAACTGTATTTACCATTACAACCAAAGAAGGTGTTGTAGAAGAATTATATATAAACGATTGTGAAGATTAGAGTTTGAGTTAATTATTTGTTGTTTTTTTAGGAAAAAAGGTCTTTGGATATCCAAAGACCTTTTTTGGTTTCCTTTTTCAATGATTTTAAACAGAGAGTTTTGTAGTGAATTTGTTTTTTTCGTGCCTATTTAATAATAGAGTGTAATTGCAGGTAATATTAGGATAGAGTAATTAATTCTCGATCACCAATTCCTTGATATATACAACATCGTTGAATGTTAATTTTACAAAGTAAATTCCATTTGATAATTTCAGATTAAAATGCTTTAATTCATTTTTTGATAATTCTTTTTTTTGATAAACATTTTCTCCAAGAGATGAATATATTTCTATTTCTTGTAAAACTATACTTTCATTATGTAGTATATTGAAGGTTCCTTTTGTAGGGTTAGGATAGATGAAAATATTATCAATATCGAAATAACTATCAAGGCCTACATTGTTAATCAGTAGACATTCTGAAGTGTCAATACATCCATTTTCGGTTATCTGTAGAGCATAATTTCCGTTTACAACAGGTGTGTAAATTTGATTTGTCTCACCAACTAAAGGAATGTATTCACTAGAGCATTCAAACCATTGATAGGTCGCATTTGTGTTACTGGCTATCAAATTATGACCATTTAAATAAATAGAATTATCTAACGAAAGCCATGTTATGTTTTGATTTTGGGAGGATGAATTCCCGTATGGATCTTCAAAGAGCCACGTAATCTGAGAAATTGATTGATCGGTAATTGGAAATGGAATGGAAGGAATTCCATTTAATTCATTTCCACAATTGTCATATGCTAGAGGTGGTTGAATTATTGAATCAAATAGTTGACAAGTTCCCTGTATTTCGGTTAAATCTGTAACAGCTGGATTTATTGATGTGGGAATGCATTGAGATAATTTTTGAATAAAAATATCAGTTCCCCCGTTCGATATCAGATTTGAAACTTCTTGAGATGGATCAAAATCGATAGAATCAAGATTATCTCTAAATTCTCCCAAAGAATAAATTTTGTTCTCTTCATCTACTATAATTGACATTCCTGTGGCATAATTTTCTGATACATACTGTGTAGCCCATAAAAATTGACCATCATTATTTAATTTTTGAATAAAAATGTTACCACTATTATTTCCAGAATTTAGATAATAAACTTGTTCATTGGGATCAAAATCAAATGTTCCATCAAGATAACCTGTAGAGTATAAATTTCCATTATTATCTAAGGCTGTTGATTCTATTAAGATATATTGCGTTCCAATTACCATACTATCGCTTCTGATCTCTTTTAACCAAATAAATTGCCCATCCGAATCAAATTTTTGAATATAAGAAATAATATTTTCTGAGGTTAAATTATATTCATTTATGCTCGGATCAAAATCTACAGTACCGTGATAATTTCCACTTAGATAAATATTACTAAATTGATCTATATTAATTGATCGCGTTCTATTTTGAGAAAAACCACCCATTTGTTGAACCCAAACAAAATTACCATTACTATCTAGTTTTTCAAGGAACACATCATAACCACCAGAGGTCCATGATAGATTATTTACTGCTGGTCCAGGGTCAGAATCAATTGTTCCAATAAAATAACCTGTAAAATAGATATTTCCTAAAGAATCTGAAACTAAACCTTTATCAAAAGGACAATATTTTGGAAGGCTTCCTTCTATACTCTTAGCCCAAATAAAATCCCCATTCGAATTTAGTTTTAGAATAAATATATCTAAATCCCCTACCGAAGTAAGATTGTAAACGCCCAATCCTGGATCAAAATCGACGGTTTCATCAAATCCACCTGTGATGTAAATATTTCCAGATAAATCTATTTCTACGGAACGACCATAATCAGGTTTTGTACCTCCAATATGTTTATTCCATAACAAGGTTCCATTAGAATCTAGTTTTATAATAAAAACATCATTCTGTCCTAATGAATTTACGACACTAGCTCCAGTCATAGTATCAAAATTAAAATCCTCTATAAAATTACCTAAAAAATAAACATTTCCTTCGGAATCGGTTTTTACGGAATATCCTACTTCACTAGAAGAACCTCCAAATTGTTTTACCCAAATTAGTTCACCATTAGGGCTTAATTTTTGAATAAATACATCATTATCGTCAATAGACGTTAAGTTTACTGTGTCTAATCCAGGGTCGAAATCGACTGTCCCAGTAAAATAACCAGTGGAATATACGTTTCCGAAGTCATCTACAGTCAATGAATAACCTTGTTCATGACTCGTTCCACCATTTTTTATAACCCAATCTAATTCTATGTTTTGTGCACGGCTAAGTTGAAATAAACAACACATTATTACTATTAAACAATTAAAATACTTCATATTATTTATATTTAAAATTACATAACATTCAAATATACAATAATTTGGTGTGTAATGTTTCGATGTGTTTTTCTTTTTAATCAGAACCAATATTCCTTATTAATGAAAACCCTGTTTGAGACAATATTATTTACCATATTGGAATTTTTATATTTGGAAATTTGATGTGTCATATTTCGCTTTGGAATCAGACAATTATTTGATACCGTCCAGAAAAGTGTGTCTGAAAAAAAAAGTTTTCAATGGAATTTACT
>JBMYWP010000052.1:0-30767 GCA_049607525.1 Flavobacteriales bacterium | reverse complement strand
ATCATATTGGGTATAAAAAGAGGGGACTTTTCGTCCCCTCATCTTTAGTGCCTTCTAAATTTCTGTACAAAACTACGAACTTTTAAATAAATAAAAAAGTTTTACAGACTATTCAGATTGATTTTCAGTGTTTTTTTAAAAAAACACCTTTTTTTATGTTCTTAATATGTGTGTTTTAGAGATCTTCCTCCAATTCAGCCACCTTTTTTACAAGGTAAATCATTTCTCTACCAATCTCTTCGATGGTGTTTGTATATTCTTTTTCCTCTTCTGGTGTTCCATCAAAGGTTTTTGGGTCCGAATAGGGTAATACAACACGGTGGCTACAATCTTCAATAACCGGACAAGCTTCATCAGCTTCCGAACAAACGATCAATGCAATGAAATCATATTCTGGATTAAATTCATCGTCGTACAATTTCGAAAACATCATATCTGTAGATTGATCATCTTCTGATTGGGTAATTAAATACCCTGGGTTTTCTATATCGTTTAATTTTTCGATACTAAATCCATAAGCCGAAAGAGCTTTGACCATTTTAGGATTAAAAGATGTAACCTCTGTTCCCCCAGAATAGGCTTTTAAAAAGTCTAAATTGTAGTTTTGAGCAAGTGACTTTATCCACAGTTGACCTAACTGACTTCTACGTGAATTTTGAGTACAAATAATTACGATGTCAACTTCACCATATTCGTCATATTCAGATACAATTAGCTCGGCTAATTGATCTAATTCAGTTTTCCTTTGGTTAGGAATCAGGTTTTCTTGTCCTTCAAGAAAATTAATCTTGGATACAATCGTATTGGATATCATTGTTTTTCTGATGTTTAATTTTGATCATATAATGTATAATCTTTTGCATTTTACAAAAAAAATACGATTTATGGATCAAATTTACGTTTATATTTAATCTGATTTTCTTTTTACCATTTTTTTTATTCTATTTTGATCAAAGTTTTATTTCGTTGTTAATAAAATGATCATGCACTACCCTAAATTATTTTATTAAAATAAATAGTGCAAATAGAGTTTACATTGGTTATAGACTCGTAAATATAATGAATAGAAATTAATTATTAAAACCATAAAAACCACCATTTCAAACTAAAAAGAATGAAATGATGGTTTTGTATTTAGTAAAATTAGAGATCTTACAAAGTCCCTCTATTGGCTTGTTCTCTTTCAATAGCTTCAAACAAAGCTTTAAAGTTTCCTACTCCAAAACTTTGAGCTCCTTTACGCTGAATGATTTCGAAAAACATCGTTGGTCTATCTACAACTGGTTTTGTAAATAACTGTAATAAATATCCTTCTTCGTCACGGTCAATTAAAATTCCGTGCTTTTTAAGAACTTCTACATCTTCGTCAATATCTCCAACACGCTCTAATAAATCGTCATAATACGTTTCTGGAACATATAAGAATTCTACTCCACGATCACGCATTGCCGATACCGTTTTTACAATATCATCTGTAGCTACAGCAATATGCTGAACGCCTGCTCCATTGTAAAAGTCGATATATTCCTCAATTTGTGATTTTTTCTTTCCTTCTGCTGGTTCGTTTATTGGGAATTTAATACGCCCATTTCCGTTAGACATTACTTTACTCATTAAAGCTGTAAAGTCTGTAGAAATATCGTCATCTGTAAACGAAACAATTTGTGCAAATCCCATTACTCTTCCGTAAAACTCACACCATGTTTTCATTTCATTCCAATCTACATTACCAACCATGTGGTCAATAAATTTTAATCCAACTGGCTCTGGATTATAGTGCGATTCCCATTTTTTGAAACCTGGTAAGAACACACCGTTGTAATTCTTTCTTTCAACAAAAATGTGAACGGTATCTCCGTAAGTATGAATACCCGAACGAACAACTTCTCCATGCTCATCTTTTTCTACGGTTGGTTCCATAAAAGATTTTGCACCACGTTTTGTTGTTTCTTCCCAAGCACTTTTTGCATCTTCTACCCATAATGCAACAACTTTTACACCGTCTCCATGCTCGTTGATATGATCATAAATAGGTCCGTCTTTTTGCATTGGTGTTGTTAAAACTAAACGAATTTTCCCTTGCTTTAACACATAAGAAGTACGATCTGTAAGTCCAGTTTCTAAACCTGCATACGCTTCCGATTGGAAACCAAAGGCCGTTTTGTAGAAGTGAGCACTTTGTTTTGCATTACCTACGTAAAGCTCTACATAATCTGTACCCATTAATGGTAAGAAGTCTTCTGCTTCTTCAAATATCTTTTTTAGAGAATACTCTGTATTCGCTAAGTTTTTTAGGTTTTTAATTTCTGCTGCCATGATTGTTTGTTGTTTTTTCTAGTGGTTCAACCACGATTTATAGTAGTCTTTTAATTGCAAGTCTAAAGCCTGCTTGGTTGCTTTTAAAGGTTTAAAGGTATCTACCATTACGGCAAGTTCTTGGGTTTCCTTTTTTCCGATACTTCTTTCGTAAGCACCTGGGTGTGGCCCGTGTGGTAAACCTGCTGGGTGAATGGTAATTTGTCCTTTCTCAATATTATTACGACTCATAAAATCACCATCTACATAATATAATACTTCATCAGAATCTATATTACTGTGGTTATATGGTGCCGGAATAGCATCTGGGTGGTAATCGTAAAGTCTTGGTACAAACGAACAAATAACAAAAGCATCTGTTTCGAAAGTTTGGTGAATTGGAGGTGGTAAATGCACTCGACCAGTAATTGGTTCGAAATCGTGAATAGAAAATGCATAAGGGAAATTATATCCGTCCCAACCTACTATATCAAAAGGATGATGAGCATATACATACTCGTATAAAAATCCTTCTTTTTTAATTTTTACGACAAACTCACCTGTTTCATCAATGGTTTCTAATTCCGATGGTGCTCTAAAATCACGCTCGCAAAACGGAGAATGTTCTAAAAGTTGTCCGAACCAGTTACGGTAACGTTTTGGTGTATATATTGGTCGTGTACTTTCAACAATAAATAAACGATTGTCTTTTGTATCGAAATCTATTTGATAGATAATTCCTCTTGGAACCACTAAATAATCGCCATATTTAAATGGAATATTACCTAATTGTGTTCTTAAGGTTCCTGTCCCTTCGTGAATAAAAATCACTTCATCGCTATCGGCATTCTTGTAAAAGTAATCTCTTAAAGATTCTGTTGGCGATGATAATGCAATGGTACAGTCCGAATTGGTTAAAACCGGTACTCTACTTTTTAAATAATCTGCTTCTGGTGCAACTTTATAACCTTGATAACTTTTCATGATCATATCGCCATCGTCTGCAATCTCTGGACGAACATCTGTTCTTCCTCGATATTCTTGCACAACCGTTGGAGGATTAATATGATACATTAAGGTTGACATCCCATCGAAACCAATAGTTCCGAAAAGTTGCTCGTGGTATAATTTCCCGTCTTTGTCTCTAAATTGAGTATGACGTTTTGGTGGAATATTTCCTAGTTTGCTGTAAAAAGGCATTATAGTGAGTTTTTGTACATTCGTTTAATGCCCTAAATTTAGTGAATAAAAATGACATGAAACATGACAATTGTTAGTTCAGGTAATATTGACTTATTACATTCATTTACTTAATGTAGATACGGCCATTTATTTTATTATTCATGGTTTATTAATTTTATGATAAACCATTTTCAATCTTGCTTACACTTAAACGGCATAAATTTCTATTCATATGATATTTATTGTATTATTTCTCGTAGTTCTTATAAACGCATTACTGATTATTAGTGTTTTTTAAATAAGAGAAAATAGCTTATTTAAGAATAGTCGAATTTAAAGATATTATTCATCCATAAATCATGTAAATGAAAAGATTTTTTACTTTTGTTCACATCGTATTAATTTTTAATCATCTTATGAAAAATATTGTATTTAAAGGAGTTTTACTTTTGGCTTCTATTCTTATTTTCTCTTGTGAAAATAAAGCACAAAAGCAGCATCAATTATCGGGGGCATTTAGTGGTCCGATTAGTATTTCTAAAGTTGAAATTCAGCAATTTGGTTTAGAAATGAAAACGGTTTTTGATACCATTGTTACAGAGAATAAATTCAAAATGAATATTCCAAAGCAATTGCCAACCGGAATGTATAAGATTTTATACTACGAAGGAGAAGCGAATTCATCTTTTGATTTCTTTATTACAAATAATGAAAGTGTAGATTTTAATATTGAATTGTCCAAAACAAAGTTCAATGCTCCAATATTCACTAATTCTGAGATTAATACAACGTATTATAAGGTAACAGAAAAAAATGGAGAGTTGTTTGCTCAATTGAATTCTAGTAAAGGACAATGGGCTGCCGAATTAGATAAAACAAGTGCAAAGGCCGATTCACTTGCGCAGAGTATAAAGCAGACTTTAAAAGATCAAGAAGAAAACTTTGCAACAATTTCATCGGATTTACCATTCTTAAAATTGATTATCAAGAATAGTTTTCCATCTCAATTTTTCGACGCTGAATTAACACCAAGACAACAAGATTCTGTAAATTTTTCTACTTATTGGTCGAAAATTGATGCGAATAATGCGGACCTATTGAATTCATCTGTACTAGCATCATCTATTTATAACTACATTAATTTCACATTTTCGTTTTATACACACCTGCCACACAAAGAGCAAGTGAAAAAAACCGAAGAGGCTGTAGATTATATTCTAAAGCAATTTACAGATGCTAAAACAAGAAAATTTGCTATTGATTATCTAAGTTTTGGCTTTACACAATTGGGTAGAGAAGATATATTAAAATATATAGACCTTAATTATGCTTCGGTAGACCAATGCGAAAACCCAGATAAATTAAAAGTAAGATTAGAAGGGTACGAAAAAATTAAAGCTGGAAACCCTGCACCTGAATTGGTATTTGAAGGTGAAAATATCTTAAATTCAATAACAGATACTACATTGGTTGTATATTGGGCAACATGGTGTACACACTGTCAACAAGAAATTCCACAGCTATATCAATTTCAGGGACAAACAAATATGAAGGTTATTGCTATTAGTTTAGATACCGATAAAAAGATTTTTGAAGACGTTGAAAAGCAATTACCAAACTTTACACATTATTGCGATTTCTTAGAATGGAATAGTCCAAATGTGAAAAATTATTATGTGAAAGGAACACCAACTTTTGTATTAATAGATCCAAATAAAAACATAATTGGGAAATACATTTCTATTAATGATGTTATGGCAGAATTGTTTTAAAGCCAATAACGGAAATAACACATCAAAAAAAATCCTGATTTAATTAAATCAGGATTTTTTTTGTCTATGAGTTAATTTTAAAGCGATTCAGAATTGCTTCTAATTCTCTCAGATAAAACATTTTATTGTATTTAGGGCAATATAAGAACGCTTCTAAATGAATAATTTTTCTACGTTTTAAATCTGGAATAGAATAGCGTATGAAGTAGCCACCCATATAATCGTTTTTCATTTTCCACCAACCTCTTGTTCTAGTGGCAAACGTATTGTTTATTGATATGGTATCTATAATTGGTCCAAACCTACGTTCTGTAGCCATATAGCTTCCTTCCACACTTCCTTCCACATGATTTTTGTATAATGAGTCGCGTTTGTGAATAATATGATCTAAAGAAAATTGGTTTTCGTTTGTATAATCCTCCTCATAATAGGTAATAGACTCCGTTAAGTGAGGTTTCTCTCTTCTGGCCCAAATAAAATCTGTTGTATCTTTTACCAAAAAGAAGTTTTGTGGAATAGCCAGTTCAAATCCTTTTTTTGCTATTAAATCTTTATAAAGACCTTCAATTTTATTTTTTTCAGATTTTTGAGCAATACGCTTTAAATCGGCTTTGTAAAAGAAATTAAAAAGAGACTCTTCACGCTCCTGTATGGTTTTTAAGAGTTCTTGGTCGTTTTTTAATTTTAAGAATAGAACTTGCTGGTCTTGAGCCCATCTGTTTTTATAGGTTTTTAATTCATTTACAGAATCCGATTTTGTAAGAATTAAAATATTCATATGGGTTTTTAGAATACTCGAAAAATCATCTTCCTTGAAACGTACAATATTAAAAAAAGGCTCGGCCTTGTTTAGTAATGGATAGTTTTCTTGATATATTTCTTGTAACTCTAGAGCCGATTGTGTTGCCCAAAGTGCAGAATCTGCAACCACAAGAATTTCGGCATGTCGCCCACTTGGCGACGGTAATATTTTTCCACCAGTCGATTCATCTTCACATGAAGTTAATAAACCTAAGGCGGTAATTACAAATAAAGTTATTAATGGTTTTAAAGTCATTATCGAGGGTTTGTGTAAATTATTAATCGTTGTCCTATTTTTAGTTTATGTGCCGATTTTAAGTTGTTCCAAGTTTTTATCGATGACACCTTTACGTTATATTTTTGGGCTATAGATCCTAAAATATCGCCTTGTTTTACAATATGTGTTTTTCTAGAAATGGTTTCTTCATATTTTGGATAAACCATTTTTTTGGATGATTGAAGTTTAGAAAGCTCTTCTAAAAGCTCCTCTTTTCGTTTTATCCAAACTCCTATTTTATCAACGGGTAAAACTAAAGAATATTTTCTTTGAAATGTTCCTGGTATTATTTTTAATATATATGAAGGGTTTAAATATGATAAATCTTCTATACTTATGTCTAAAGATTCCGAAATAAACGAGAAAGGCATTTTTGTATACACTTTAATCGTGTCGGTCTGTTCGTAATAGTATTTTGGTTTAAGCATACCAATGTTGTGGTTTTTGGCATATTTAAAAATGTAATTAAGCGCCATAAACCTTGGAACATAGTCTTGTGTTTGCTCTGGTAAATATTTCCTTATTTCCCAGTAGTTCCATTTTCCGCCCGAAGCTCTAATGGCTTTGTTAACGTTACCTGGTCCCGAATTGTAGGCAGCAAGAGCAAGAAGCCAATCTTCGTATATGTCAAACAAATGTGTGAGGTACTTAGCCGCTGCAATGGTTGAAAGTCTAGGGTCAGATCTTTCATCTACATACGAAGACATATTTATTCCGTTTGCTTTAGCTGTTGTAAAAATAAGTTGCCATAATCCTCGAGCTCCAAATTTAGATTCGGCGTTTGGGTTTAATCCCGATTCAAGAACGGTAAGTATTTTTAGTTCTATAGGCAGTTTTTTCTTCATTAACTCTTCTTCGAACATTGGGAAATAATATTTCGATCTGCTCATCCAAACCGCTAAGCTTTTTGAAGACGTGTTGAGGTATTTTTGAATTTCTCTTCTTACAATTGGGTTGTTTTGGAATTCTACCGGAGACTGTGCATTTAATAATGCCATACGCTCAGTAAGTAAACTGTCTGGTAGGTCTTTTATTATCGGATAAATCCCAATATTTAAATCTTTAACAGGCGGAATTAAACGGTAATTGTTAAATCTATTTTGTTCTATAGATAATAATTTCGATTCGGTTTCAGATGAAATGGTCTCCGAATTATTGAGTAACGAATCAGGGTCTTCAAATCCAAAAGAGATAAATGAAAGGCTAAGATATAAAGTAAGAAATAAGAATAGTTTCATAATTCGATCTATAATACAGTTGTTTTGAAAAAGTTTTTTGTTATTTTATTTAAATAATGTTAAATCAGTGTATTATGATTTATTGTTTCGTTTTGATTAGAGGTAAAAAAAACTGTTAAATAAGAGTGTAAAATGAACTCTTTTTTAACAGTTTTTTTTGATTCTTTTTATCCTAGATCGTTTTCATCATATAGTCCGAAAAGTCTAAGAGTTCTTTTTCTTTAAATTTATCAGCCATCAGCTGAACCCCAAACGGAAGTCCATTACTATGCTGACCTAATGGTAATGAAATAGCCGAGTTTCCAACTAAATTGGCGTGTACAGTATAAATATCTTCTAGGTATAAAGTAGTCGGATCAGTAATTTCTTTACCTATATCAAAAGCAGTATGTGGAGTGGTAGGTACCAAGATAAAATCAAAATTCTTGAAAATTTCATTGGTATGATCTGCCAATAGGCGTCTTACTTTTTGAGCCTTCGTAAAATAGGCATCGTAATACCCCGAACTCAGTACAAAAGTTCCTAATAAAATACGACGTTTAACCTCTGTTCCAAATCCTTCTGTTCTCGAATATTTGTAAATGGTTTCTAAATCTGTTCCTTTTGGACTTCTATATCCAAAGTGAACACCATCATATCGAGCCAGATTACTTGAAGCTTCAGCTGTAGTAATAACATAATAAGTTGGCACAACATAGTCTAAATATGGAAATTCAACTGGTTCTACCGTATGTCCTTCAGCTTTTAGCTTGGCAATCGTATCTTCTAGTTTTGCCTTTATTTCTGGATCAAGTCCGTCGTTTTCTAAGTATTCTTTTAGATATGCAATTTTCTTTTTCTCCGTTACTGGCTCAATGTTTAAAGAGGGTACTTCATTAGATGCCGAAGTGGTATCCATGTTGTCTTTACCAGAAATAACTTCGGTAATTATGGCGGCGTCGGAAACCGAATGGGTAAAAGGCCCGATTTGATCTAAAGAAGATGAAAAGGCAATTAAACCATTTCTAGACACACGTCCATAGGTTGGTTTTAATCCCACAACCCCACAAAACGATGCAGGCTGGCGAATAGAACCTCCAGTATCTGAACCTAAAGAAGCATGACAAAGGTCGGCTGCAACTGCAGTTGCGCTTCCTCCAGAACTTCCTCCAGGAACCTTAGTAAGATCAATAGGGTTTTTAACAGCACCAAAATATGAATTTTCATTGGTAGAACCCATTGCAAATTCATCACAATTTAATCGACCAATAATTATGGCATCTTCATTTAAAAGTCTTTCAACAACCGTTGAACTAAATAAACTTTTAAATCCTTTCAGCATTTTAGAAGCCGCAGAAACTTCGTGGTTTTTATAACAGATATTATCTTTAATACCAATAACTAAACCAGCAAGTTTACCTTGAGTTCCTTCTTTAATTTTTTGATCAATATGTTGAGCTTGTTCTAAAGCTTCTTGTTCATAAACCTCTAAAAACGCATTTAGAGATTCATTTTTCTCTTCAATGTTTTTTAAAAAGTATTTAACTAAAGCTTCACAAGATTCATTTTTGTTGGCAATTGCCGACTGAATCTCTTTTATACAAGTATATTTTGGCATGAGAAAATGTCCTTATTTTTTTTCTTCGTTTTTGTTTTCTATATTCTTAGGATCTTCTTCATCCTTTGTAGCGTCTTTAAATTCTTTAATTCCAGAACCTAAACCTCTCATTAATTCAGGAATTTTTTTTCCTCCAAAAAGTAGTAGGATGGCTCCAAGTGTAATAATCCATGTACCTGGCCCTGGCATACCTATTAAAAATAATGAGCTCATAATCTATTGTTTTTTTATATGAACTACAAATTTAAGAAACATTTTATAAGGACTCACCAAGAAAACACGATTTTTATTTTTATATAAAAAAGATTCAGAAATATAACCTTGATTATAGTTTAATATTTTGAAATTGGATTTTCGAAATTCTAATAAGAAAAGCCTTTAATGTTGGCGAGAAATTTTCATTGATTTTTATAAAAAAAACCAATATAGACTTGCATAACGACAAGTCTATATTGGTTTTCATATATTTTTACGTGAAAGATCTAAAAACCCATTAGAATATTTAAATCTTTCGTTTTGAGTTTTTAAGATTCACAGCTTGAACATGCCTTATTTTTATTAATCATCTCTTGAGAAATAGAAAATGATCTTTGGTAGTATAACGTTTTTACACCCAATTGCCATGCCTCAATTAATAGAGCGTTCACTTCTTTAGGAGTCATTAACGGCGGAATGTTTAAGTTTAACGACTGAGATTGGTCAATGTATTTTTGACGAATTGAAGCTTGAATAATAACTTCCTGTGGACTTATTTCTCTAAAGGTTTTAAAGACGTCTTTTTCGTGATCAGAAAGGAAGTCCAAATTTTGAACAGAGCCGTTATCTAACATTATTTTGTTCCAAACTTCATCGTTGTCCAATCCTTTTTCTTGAAGTAAAGCTTTTAGGAATTTATTTTTACGAATAAAGTTTCCTTTTGCTAAACCTACTTTATAGTAGTTACTACTATAAGGTTCAATTCCTGGAGACGTTTGACCTAAAATAGAAGAAGAAGAGGTTGTTGGTGCAATGGCCATTAAGGTAGTATTACGTCGTCCGTAACCTCTTAACAATTCAGGTTCTCCATATTCCTGAGCCAATTTTTGAGATGCGGCAAGCGCCTTATCTCTAATTCCTCTAAATACTTTTGAGTTTATTTGTTTCGCTTCAAAACTTTCGAATGCGATGTTGTTTTTCTGTAAATAAGCATGGTAACCTAAAACACCTAAACCTAATGCTCTGTGTCGTTTTGCAAAATGATGTGTGCGTTCCATGTACTCAGTTCCTTCAGTTTTCTGAATAAACTCGCTCATAACCGCATCCAAAAAGTAAACACTTAGTTCTACGGCATCAGAGTCTTTCCACTCATCATACAATTCCATGTTTAATGAAGATAAACAGCATACAAAACTTTCGTGTTCATTTACCGGAAGGGCAATTTCTGCACATAAATTAGAATTGTAGATGTCCATTTTCTTATCTAAATAAACATCAGGTTTATTTTTATTCATGTTGTCTGTAAACATGATGTATGGCAATCCTTTTTCTTGACGACTCTGTAATACTTTCGCCCATAGTGTACGTTTGTCTACATCACCATCAATCATTTCTTGCATCCATTTATCGGTAACAGATACACCAAAAAATAAATTTTGGATCGAGTTTCCGATGTCTTTTATCTCAAGAAATTCTTTACAATCTGGATGTTCAATATCTAAATATGCTGCAAAAGCACCACGTCTTACATTTCCTTGACTAACGGTGTCTATCATGGCGTCGAACATTTTTAAGAACGAAACGGCACCAGAAGATTTTCCATTGTTTTTTATTCCAGATCCACGACCTCTCAAGTGTCCGAAATAAGCTGAAGTTCCACCTCCAAATTTTGTCATCATTATACTTTCAGACAAGGTTTTGGTAATTCCAGACATACTGTCTTCTACATAAGATCCAAAACAGCTGATTGGTAAACCACGGTTGGTTCCTAAATTGGCCCAAACTGGAGACGATAGTGAAAGCCAACCATTAGCAATTAACGATTCGAATTTAGGTTGTAAATCTGGTCGGTTTAATTGTTTTGCTGCAGCTGTAGTAATACGTACTACCGCAGTTTCAACGGTTTCTCCATCTAACAAATATCCACGTTTTAGCATGGTGTTTGTTTCTTCGTTTACCCAGTGGTATTTATAAGTAGGATGTGTAAAATTTAATGTAGACATGGTTGTTTTATAATAGAATTAAAAGATATCTGCTGCGGTAAATGCTTGATTATGTTTTGAATAATCTACTGGTCTTTTGGCAAAAAAGTCGTCTAAAGTATTTGCGAAAACTTCTTCGTCAAACCATAGCATATTTTTAAGATCTACGGCATTAATTTCAAAAATAGGTTCTAAATTAATTTCTTTTAAACTCATGTTTACACGGTTTTTCATGAAATTAATAAGCTCTTCCTTAGAAACATTTTCCAATTCTCCGTTTTCAAAAATCCAATCCAAAATTTTAGCTTCCTGAATAATAGATTCTTTGGCTGTATTGTAGATAATGTCTTTAAACTCGTCATTAAACCATTCTGGATTCTCTTTAATAATCTGATTAAAGATATAGATACCAGCGTTGGCATGTAATTGTTCGTCTTTACTTGTCCAAGCAATAATATTACTTGTGTTTTTTAATAAACCTTTAAAGTGGGTAAAAGACAATATGGTTGCAAATTGGCTAAACAAGGATACATTCTCAACCAATAAAGAAAAGATAACCAAGTTTAAAGCGAAAGCCTTTTGCGGATTGTCTATTGATGCAGTAAGACTTTTATTGTTTAAAAAGGCTAAGCGTTCTTGTAAAACATCCGATTGAAGTGCCGTTTCAAATTCATCTGTAAATCCTAAAACATCTAGCAATCTAGAATAGGCTTCGGAGTGCCTGAATTCACATTCGGCAAAAGTAGAACCTAATCCATTAAATTCTGGCTTCGGTAAATGATTGTATAAATTACCCCAAAAAGACTTTACGGCAACTTCTACTTGAGCAATGGCTAAAAGCGTTCTTTTTACAGCATTCTTTTCTATTGGAGAAAAGTTTACTTTAAAATCTTGAATATCTCCTGTGAAATCAACTTCTGAGTGTACCCAAAATGTTTGATTTATTGGATTTACGAAGTCTAATACTTCAGGATATTCAAATGGCTTGTATGCGATTCTTTTTTCGAATATATTACTCATTTCAATAATTTTTTTGTCTTCTAAAAAGTGTTTTTTTGTACAATCCCAGCATCGGCAAGGCTAGACTAAACGGTCTTGCTTTTTGTTGGTGTGTTTTACGGTGTAAATGTAATATTCTGAATTTTATTTACGCAATATTTTTTGAAAAGTTTACAAAAAAATATTGTAAAGCATTGATATTTAGATTTTAGTGATTTTGGTGATTTGAAAAAGTTTGCAAATTGTGAAAAAACAACTATAGTGTTAAGTTTTATTTATTTACTAAAATACTTACCGATAAATTTGGTTATTTCATCTAAAAATTAAATGATTTTGAAAAGAAAAATTTAACGAATCTAATTTATTAATAAACTTAATTATTGTTTTGTAAAACGGGCTTTGATTTGCTAATATTTTATAACTTAGTCGGGTTATTCAAAACAATAATTTTTTCAATAAAAAATATTGTTATTAAACATAGATCGAAAAACATATATCAATGAAAATAATCATTCCAATGGCGGGAAGAGGTTCTCGTTTAAGACCACATACTTTAACCGTACCTAAACCACTTGTTCCAATAGCAGGAAAATCTATCGTTGAAAGATTGGTTAAAGATATTACCAGAGTTTGTAAAACAAAAGTGGATGAAGTTGCTTTTATTATTGGAGATTTTGGAGTTGACGTTGAAAAGCAATTGATGCAAATAGCCGATGACATAGGTGCAAAAGGACATATTTTTCATCAAGAACAAGCGTTGGGAACTGCGCATGCTATTCTTTGTGCGAAAGAATGCTTAGACGGAGAAGTCATTGTTGCCTTTGCAGATACCTTGTTTAAAGCCGATTTTGAATTAGATCGTGAGAAAGATGGAATCATTTGGGTTCAAAAAGTAGAAGACCCTTCTGCATACGGAGTTGTAAAACTTTCTGATGAGGATGTTATTACTGACTTTATTGAAAAACCTAAAGATTTTGTTTCTGACCTTGCTATTATTGGAGTGTACTACTTTAAGGATGGAGCTTATTTAAACAAAGAATTACAGTATCTTATAGATAATAAGATTGTTGAAAATGGAGAGTACCAATTAACCAATGCCTTGGAGTCTATGAAACAACAAGGAAGTAAATTTGGTGTAGGTGCTGTAAAGGAATGGTTAGATTGTGGAAATCCTAAGGCTGCTATTCACGCCAACACAAGAATTCTCGCTATGAAACACGAAGAAGGTGTGAACTTGGTTTCTAGTAATGTGAAATTGATTAATTCTGTAATTAACCAACCATGTTATATTGGAAACAATGTAGTGTTAGAAAATGCTAATGTTGGACCTTACGCTTCAATAGGTAACAATTCTAAAGTTACTGATAGTGTTATTAAAAACAGTTTAATACAAAACAATACAGAAATTAAAGAAGCTGTGTTAGATAATTCTATGATTGGAAATCATGTGTATTATAAAGGTTCGAGTAAAGCTGTAAGTATTGGAGATTTTAGTAGCTTTGAATAAATTTGATTAATTGCATCTCTTTTTATCTGTAAAATAGGGATGTTACCTCTATTTCTAGAAATAAGAATGTGAATTTGATGATAAAAACGCTTATTAAATATATTCTTTTTGTTTGTACTCTTGGGAGTTTAACTCATGGGTATGCGCAAAAAAAGAAAAATAAAGGAAGAGCAACTTCGAAAGAGGTTGCTTCTTTTTCTTTTACAAAAGACCAAGATCGAAAGGATTTTGAAACCCACTTTTTTGATGCCATCCGTCATAAAATGAATGAAGATTGGGATGATGAGTTGGTTTCATTAAATGCTTGTTTAGAAGTAACCGATCAGGTTGGGGCTATTTATTTTGAAATGGCTAACGTGTATTTACAAAAAGAGCAGAACGAAGAAGCTGTTTCATATCTTGAAAAAGCTCGCAAACTTGATGGTAACAACACATGGTATATGTCGGTTTTGGCAAACGCTTATCGATTAAAATACGATTTTGCCAACGAAACAAAATTGAGGGCCGAAATATTAAAAAGTAATCCCGAATCGGAATACAATAGAAAATTATATATAGAAAGTTTACAATTAAACTCAGAACCCAAAAAAGCCATAGAGCAATTAAATGTTTTAGAACGCAATTTTGGTATTCAACCGGAATACTCATACGAAAAGCATCGCATTTACTCTTCTATAAAAGATTGGAAATCGGCAGAAAAAGAAATGTTAAAGCTTATTGAAACATTTCCAACAGAAATTGATTTTAAATTGGCTTTGGCCGAATTTTATACCTTTAAAAAGGATAATGAAAAAGCCAAAAAGACCTACGAAAGTATTTTGGTAGAACACCCTGGCTTGGGAGCTGCAGAATATGGTTTGTTTAGACATTATTTTGAATTAAATGAGTTAAGTAATGCCGAGAAATATTTGGTGAGTGCATTAGAAACTGGAGATCTTTCTGCAAAAGAACAATTGGCCATCATTCATTTTGCACACAGCCAATATTTACAAAAAATACGATCTAAAGATAACTTGATCAATTTGTTGGAGATATCTATAAAGAATCACCCAACTCAATATGAATATTATGGTTACTTGGGAGACTTAACACCAGCAGAACAGCCCGAGAAGAAAGTTGGTTATTATAAAAAGGCCTTAGACATTCGTCCTCAGTATGTGATTTACAATGCGATTGCCGAAGTTTATTTCCTAAACGAAAACTATGATTCTACCATAGTTTGGACAAACAATACTCTAGAACATTTCGAATATAGACCAGAGCCATATCTTATTCAGGCATTCTCGTATTTCCGAAAAGAAATGTATGAGAAATCTATTGAATCTGCCGAAAATGGAATTGAGTATTTATTAGATAATGAAAAAGCAAAAGTACCGTTTTATGCCATTATTGGAAATTCGTCAAATAGCTTAAAAAATTATAAAAAATCTGATGAGGCCTATATGAAACTATTGAGTTTAGACCCAGAGAACATTGAAGCCTTAAATAACTACAGTTACTTTTTATCATTGAGAGATGAAAAGTTGGATTATGCCGAAGAGTTAATATTAAAAGTATTGAATAACCAACCAAACAGCAGTACTTATACAGATACTTATGGTTGGATTTTGTATAAACAAAAGAAATACGAAAAAGCATTAGATCAACTTTTAAAAGCACTCTCATTAACTTCTAAACCTAGTGCGGAAATGTTTGAGCATGTTGGAGATTGTTATAAAGCATTAGGAAAAACTGAAAAGGCGCTAAGTTTTTGGAAAAAAGCTCTAGTTGAATTGGGAGATAAGCCTTCAAGTGAATTAGACCAAAAAATAAAATCGAATGAATAAATTACAATCCATACTCCGAGTTGTATTATTTAGTATTCTAACACTCATTGTTGTTTCTTGTAAATCTAGAAAACATCAGGCAAATGGAGGTGAAAATGCATCTGTTGTTTATAAATTTAAGGATGTAAAATCTGTTCTGAACAATAAAGAAATCAATTTTGAAACATTGGATGCCAATGTGAAAATTGTTTTAGAAACAGATAAAAAAATATCTGCCAAAGCAAACTTACGCATGGTTAAAGATGAATCTGTTTGGATGTCTGTGAGCTATTTGGGAATAGAAGTGGCTCGATTGAAAATGGATAAAGAAGGTGTAAATGTTTTGGATAAATTCAATAAAAAGCACTACGTTTTAGAATATAAAAGTTGGAACGAGAAATACGGAACAGAATTTACGATAACACATTTTCAGAAATTACTTTTGGGAATTCCGGTTGAAAACATCAACAGGCAATTTAAGTGGGAGCAAAAAAAGAACGTTGTTGAGGTTGATAACCAAAAAAGTTCGGATGAATTGTATTGGTTATTTTATCAAATCAATCAATCTGCTCTTTTAGACCAGCATATTGTAACCGCAGAGAGTAAATTGGAATGCGAATATTCTGAAGAAAAAGTGAAGAAATCGATTCCAAAACATATTGGAGTAAATATTTTGATGAAGAATCCTGTTAAAGTTGATATTAAGACCAACAGAGTAGAATTGAATAAAACGTTGAAAATGCCATTTAAAGTAAGCTCTAAATATGCAAAGGTTGTTCTGTAATTTCAAAACATATTTTTGTTTTGTTTTGATGTTTATTTTTGTGCATCAAACGCAAGTTTACGCCCAGAAACAAAGTTTGCAGGTTTCAAAAAAAGAAATCATTCGAGAAATCGATGAACTCAATACCAAACTTAAATTTCTGGCAAAAAATAAAGTCAATACAGAAAAAAGAATTCAATTAATAACCAAGAAAATCAGTTCTAGAGAATCGCTTTTACGGGTTTACAAAAAAGAAATCAAGCAAATTTCTTATCGCATTTCCAATATGTCCGATTCTATTGATGTTATTAATAGCCGAGTGGTTAAAATAAAGGCAAATTATGCCGAATTGTTGCGATCCTTCCAGATTCAGCAATCAAATTCTAACAATTGGCTATTCATTCTCGATGCTAAAAATTTACAACAAGCTTATAAAAGGTATAACTATCTAAAACAATATTCTGATTATAGAAAAAGTCAGGTGAAAACCTTACTTACCCATTCGGATTTGTTGAAAGATAAAAAGGATAAGCTTGATAAAAAAAGACAGAGTAAACGTCAATTAGAAAAGGAGCAACAATTAGAAAGCAACAAGCTTATTGCGGATAAGGTGGAATTGAAGTCTTTTGCGGTGAAATTGGGGTCTGAAGAACAAGATGTTCTGAAAAAGATAAAAGAAAAGAAGAAAATTGCTGCCGAGATAGACCGAAAAATTCGAGAAATTATTCGAAAAGAAAGAGAACTCGCAAAGAAAAGAGCAGAAGCATTAGCAAATAAAAATAAAGGAAAAACTTCTGGTAAAACAACATCTAAACCGGTGCTTACTTTTGCCGAAACACCGCAAGGAAAATTGGTTTCGAAAAAGTTTTCTGGAAATAAAGGTAAATTACCTTGGCCAACAAAACATGGGGAAATAAAACATAAATTCGGACCCTATCACCCAAAAGGATTACCAAATATTACTTTTCATGTAAAAGGATTAGAAATAGAAACGCCATTAAATGAAAATGTGTATTCGGTTTTTGGAGGTAAAGTTTCAGCTGTTTTCTTAATACCGAATGGAACAAAAGGAATTGTGGTTCGCCATGGGTCCTATGTCACCATTTATGCCAATTTGAAAGACGTTAAGGTAAAAGAAGGCGACTTAGTAAAAGTTAACACAAATTTGGGTAAAGTAGGAAGCGAAGATGGTAACTTTGGTTCTTTAGATTTCCAAATATGGATAGAGTATAAAGAATCCGAACAAAATCTAAATCCCGAGCTCTGGTTACAAAAGCGATAAATTATGTGGTTTCGAAGTCTAATTAACATCATACGAGAATCTTTTTTTTATGCCATATTTTCTTTGGTGTCAAATAAACTACGTACGGCTCTTTCTATGGTTGGGGTTATTTTGGGTGTATTTTCTGTTATTGTTGTTTTGTCGCTCATAGACTCTATGAAACAAGATTTATACAGCGAGGTTGAATCTATTGGTAAAGATGTCTTACTTGTTGGTAAATACCCATGGGACGACGAAGGCGGAAGAAATGCTTGGCGAAAATATGTTGCTAGGCCTAATGTTTCCATTAAAGAAGCTGGGCAGTTAAAAAGTAAACTAAATTACGCAAAAGGTGTTAGTTTTTTAGCTGGTGATGAAGGTGTTCAGGTAAAAACCAAAAAAGATGTTGTAGAGGGTGCTGTTTTGAATGGTGTGTCAATAGGTTATTCTATTACGAGTGTCATTAATATTGAGGAAGGACGGTTTTTTAACGAAATGGAAGATCTGCATGGTGGTTATGTAGCGGTATTATCTAAAGAAATTTGTGACTTCTTATTTCCATTTCAAAAGGCACTTGGTAAAAAAGTATCCATAAAAGGTCAGAATTATCAAATTATTGGGATTTTAGAAGAAAGTGGAGAAAGTATGTTCAATAATACTGGTGGGAAAACGATATATATTCCAATAAAGACTTTTGGTAAATATCATCAACTCAAATCCGATAATTTTTCATCTTCTATACTTATTAGCCCAAAAGAAGGTATAACTCTTGCTCAATTAAGAGAAGAGGTTGTAGGTGTTTTAAGAAACATTCGAAGAACCAAACCTATGGAAGGTTCTGATTTTGCAGTCAATTCATCGGATATGATAAAAGCCATGTTGGGTAGTATTTTTAGTGTAATGAACTCAGTTGGTATTGTTATTGGAATATTTGCTTTGTTGGTTGGTATGTTTGGAATTTCGAATATTATGTCGGTTTCGGTAAAAGAAAGAACGGCCGAAATAGGTATTCAGAAAGCCTTAGGGGCGAAAAAAGCCTATATATTATTCCAGTTTTTATTCGAGTCTATTATTCTATGTCTTATTGGTGGAATTCTATCACTTGTACTGGTGTATGGTTTGTTTACCCTATTAAATACCGAAATTGACTTTGGATTAACCTTGGTGTTAAGTCAAGGTAATATTATTTTAGGTATAATTATTTCAGTGGTGGTAGGAGTGTTTTCTGGTGTAATTCCTGCACGAAGAGCAGCAAGAATGCATCCCGTAGAAGCTATTTCATCTAAGTAATAGTATTGAGGCAATATATTATAAAATCAAATAAAAAGGGCTGTTCATTTTTACAATGAACAGCCCTTTTGTATTATGGTAAATGTGTTATAAAACTACATTCACAATTTTATTTGGAACTACAATAACCTTTTTAGGCGTTTGACCTTTCAGGTAGTTTTCTGCTTTTTCATGCGATAAAGCAATTTTTTCTACTTCATCTTTAGGTAAATCAGCTTCCACTTCAATAAAGTATCTTACCTTACCATTAAATGAAATTGGATAACGCGCTGTTGAGTCCTTTGTTAACTTTTCGTCGTAAACCGGATATTCTGCATGGTGAACCGATGTTGAATGCCCTAATTTAGACCACATTTCTTCTGTAATAAAAGGTGCAAAAGGCGCCATAACTACAGTTAAAGGTTCTAGTATTGCACGTTTGTTACATTTCATTTTAGAAAGTTCATTTACAGCAATCATAAATGTACTTACCGATGTGTTTAGAGATAAAGCTTCAATGTCGGCCTCAACTTTACCAATGGTTTTATGAAGTGTTTTTAACTCATCTTTGGTTGGTTTTTCATCCGAAACGTTAAATCCGTTATCGCTATGAGCCAATCTCCAAAATTTCTTTAAGAAATTATAAACTCCAGAAATTCCATTTGTATTCCATGGTTTGGCTTGATCCAATGGTCCTAAAAACATTTCGTATAAACGCAATGTATCGGCTCCGTATTGTCCAATGATATCATCTGGGTTTACAACGTTGAATTTAGATTTCGACATCTTTTCAACTTCCGAACCACAAACAAATTTACCATCGGCATTCAATACAAATTCAGCATCTTTTAAATCATCACGCCAAGATTTAAAGGCTTCCGTATTTAAAACATCATTCTCCACCATAGAAACGTCAACATGGATTGCCGTTGTGTCGTATTGGTCTTTTAAATCGTAAGACACAAATTTGTTTGTTCCGTTTACTCGGTGAGCAAAACTCGAACGCCCTAAAATCATTCCTTGGTTAAATAATTTTCTGAAAGGCTCTTCGGTAGGCACTAAATCTAAATCGAAAAGGAATTTAGCCCAGAATCGAGAATAAATTAAGTGACCCGTAGCGTGCTCAGATCCTCCTAAATATAAATCGACTTCTCTCCAGTATTCCAATGCTTCTTTAGAGGCAAATTCGTTTTCGTTTTTTGGATCCATATAACGGAAAAAGTACCAAGAAGAACCTGCCCATCCAGGCATTGTATTTGGTTCAATTGGGAATCCGTTTTTCTTCCAATCTTTATTTCTTGCCAATGGCGCTAAACCTTCGGCTGTTGGTTTATATTCATCAACTTCTGCCAATATTAATGGAAGGTCAGAATTATCCATTGGTTTTGGCGTTTCTCCATCAATATAAACAGGTATTGGTTCTCCCCAATAACGTTGACGACTAAAAACAGCGTCGCGTAAGCGGAAATTGGTTTGCCACTTTCCTTTCTTTTGTTCGGCTAAAGCATTTACAATATGCTTTCCAGCATCTTTGGCTTTCATTCCGTTTAGTTCTCCAGAGTTTACAAGAATTCCAGATTTAGCTTCAAAAGCTTCTTCTAAAATTTCTTGAACTTCTCCATCTTTACTAATCACTTGCGTAATTGGAATTCGGAAATGGTTGGCAAAAGCAAAATCTCTAGAATCGTGGGCCGGAACAGCCATAACTGCACCCGTTCCGTAAGATCCTAAAACGTAATCTCCAACCCAAACCGGAATTTTATTTCCTGTGAAGGGGTGAATAGCATAAGCTCCGGTGAATACACCAGATATATTTTTCACATCGGACTGACGATCTCTTTCCGATCGGTTTTTAGCCTGAGTAATATAATCTTCAACGTCAGATTTATAATCTTTGGTTGTAATAATATTTACCAAATCACTTTCGGGAGCAAGGGTCATAAAATTAACACCGTAGATTGTATCTGGTCGTGTTGTAAAAACTTCAATTTTATGATCGGTATGTCCATCAATGTCAAAAATTACTTGAGCACCTTTAGATTTACCAATCCAGTTTTTTTGTTGTTCTTTTAATGAATCAGACCAGTCTAATTTGTCTAATCCTTGAAGTAAACGATCTGCATAGGCCGTTACTCTTAAACTCCAACCCCACATTTTACGTTTTTCAACTGGGAAATTTCCTCTTTCAGAACGTCCGTCTTTAACCTCATCGTTGGCTAAAACAGTTCCTAATTCTGGGCACCAGTTTACAAAATCTAAAGAACGAAATGCTAATCGGAAATTTTGAAGAACATTTTCCTTCTCTTCTTCCGAAAATCCTTTCCATTCATCGGCTGTAAAACTTCCGTCAAAACTTGAGTTGGCTTTTATACCTTCAGAACCGTTGTTTTCGAAATGAGAGATTAAATTCTCAATCGAATCCGCTTTGTTGATGGCTTTATTATACCAAGAACCAAATAATTTTAAGAAAATCCATTGGGTCCATCTATAATAATTAGGCTCGCACGTTTTCACAGAACGTTCCCAGTCAAACGAAAAACCAATTTTATCTAATTGCTCTCGGTAACGCTTTAAGTTTGTATCTGTAGAAACAGCAGGGTGTTGACCTGTTTGAATGGCATATTGTTCGGCAGGTAATCCAAAAGCATCAAAACCCATTGGGTGCAAAACATTATAACCTTTCAGTTTTTTAAATCGCGCATAAATATCAGAAGCAATATATCCCAGTGGGTGCCCAACATGTAAACCTGCCCCAGAAGGGTAAGGAAACATATCTAAAACATAAAATTTAGGTTTGTCTGATGTATTTTCTACTTTGTAAGTGGCATTATCTTCCCAGAATTTATGCCATTTATTTTCAATGTCTTGAAAATTATAGTCCATGATATTCGCGTATTGTATTAAAACTTTGGCAAAAGTAATGGTTTTCTTTAAGATGATATAATTATACTCTAGGATAGTTTTGAGTTTTCTGTAATATAAGATAGGGGTATTCATTTACTATGTCTCTAATTAAATTTATATTAAATTTGCTTTTTTAAATAAAAAAACTTCTATGAAAAAACTTAATTTAATTGCGTTTTTGTTCCTTATTACCATGACTGTTTTAGGGCAAGCTCCTATGGGTGTTACCAAAATGAAATTTGCACATATAGGAACTGAAGGTCCAGCTTTTGGCCAGTATACCGTGGTAATTAATTCTCCAGTGGTACTGACAATTGTGGCTGACTCTTATAAAATGGAGACTTATTATATAAATGATGATTCCTATTATTTGACTATAGGAGTTCCCGAAACAATTATGCTTTCACCAGGAACTCGATTTTCTTTAGAATTGTTCAATACATTTGGAAGTGATCCATATTATTTCGACGGTTTATCTACTGGATTTGTTGGAGACTTTGCTCCTGGTAATTGGAGTGAGGATTTTTCCCATCAATCTGAACTTTCTTTCGAAGCAGTTTTACCAGAACCTCCTTGTGTTATCCGTGCCAAACGAAACAACTTCGAATGGATTGAGTCTATTAAAGTAGGGGAGCTGTATTTTAGCTCAGGAAAAGATTCTAATGCTTATGGAGATTATACCGAAACGCCTCTAATTATCCAACCTGCCGAAGTATTGGAAATAGAACTAACTCCTGGTTATAAAAATAGAAATTATACAGAATATTGGAGAATTTGGATTGATATTAATAACGATGGAGATTATTCCGATGAAGGCGAAATGGTATTTGAAGCCAAAGGAAAAGGAATGATAGAAGGAGAGATTCCGTTTCCAGATGGTTTAGTTTCACCAGATGTGAGAGTAAAAGTTGCTATGTCTTGGAAAAATTATCCTCCATATTGTGGATCTTTTAACAGTGGAGAAGTTGAAGAGTATATCATACAGTTAGAGAATGTTTTACAACCGTAAATTTGGGAAAAAACTATTTGAGCCTTAAAACAACACTTGTTTTAAGGCTTTTTTATGTCTTTATGAAAATATTATCTAGGCATTTTAGTTATTTTTTACTATTCCATGCTTTAGAATTAGAATAGGTATAAGTATATTTGAATCACTTTGAAAAAGTTATTGTATGAAAAAGTTTATTTTACCCATAATAGTGTTTGCAAGTTTGGTGTCTTGTGTATCAACTAAAAAATATGAGGCCTTAGAGCAATCTACTCAAAATTTAGAAAAACAGGTTTCTCAAAAAGAAAATACCATCAGTCAATTAAAAGAAAGTCAGTCTAAATTGAATGAAGAAATGGTAATGACCAAGTCTGAAAATTCGGGATTGATGAACAAAGTGGAAATTCTTGATAAAGAGAAGGCCTATTTCAAGAAACTGTATGAAGACTTAAATGTTGTCTATTCAGATAATGTTTCTAAAAACAGTGAGGAATTAAGTAAAATACTTTCTGAGAATGCTGAACTTATTGCACAGTTACAGATCCAGAATAAGAAAATGAATGAGTTAGAGCTAAAAGTTCAGGCAACCAAAAATCAGCTCGATGAGTTGAAAAATCGTATTTCTGAGGCTTTAAAGCAATTTGAAGGAAAGGGAATGAATGTAACTCAGAAAGATGGTAAGATTTATATTTCTGTTGAGAACTCATTATTGTTTCCATCCGGAAGTTGGAAAGTGCAATCTAAGGCAGAGCCAGCCATTAAGAAATTAGCGTCTGTTTTAGAAGAAGATCAAGATTTAAATGTACTTATTGAAGGGCATACTGATAACGTAAAATATAAAGGAACTGGAGCTCTTGAAGACAATTGGGATTTAAGTGTAAAGCGTGCTACTAGTATTGTAAAAGAGCTTTTAAAGAATAAAAAGTTAGATAAAAAACGTATTACTGCTGCTGGTCGTGGTGAGTTTGATCCTATTGGAGATAATACAACTAAAGAAGGTAAAGCTCAAAACCGAAGAATTGAAATTATTATTCAGCCAGATTTATCATTGTTCGAACAATTGGTTAAAGAATAAAAAAAGCATATTATTTAAAAACAAAAGGCTGTGTATTGATTGAAATACACAGCCTTTTTGTTATTTATAGAAAACTCAAAAAATTACAATGGAATGTTTCCGTGTTTCTTTTTGGGTAAATTAACCACTTTGTTTTCTAACATTTTAAATGCTTTTATTAGCGTCTTTCTTGTTTCAGCTGGTTCAATAACATCATCTACATATCCTCTTGCTGCTGCATTATATGGATTTGCAAAAAGTTCGGCATATTCTGCTTCTTTTTCTTTCCATTTTGCTTCAGAATCGTCTGCTGCTAAGATTTCTTTCTTGAAAATAATTTCAGATGCACCCTTAGCTCCCATAACTGCAATTTCTGCACTTGGCCAAGCATAGTTCATATCAGCTCCAATGTGTTTAGAGTTCATTACATCATAAGCACCACCATAGGCTTTACGAGTAATTACTGTAATTCTTGGTACTGTAGCTTCTGAGAATGCATAAAGTAATTTTGCACCGTGTGTAATAATTCCATTCCACTCTTGGTCGGTTCCTGGTAAGAATCCTGGAACATCTTCCAATACTAACAATGGAATATTAAAACAGTCACAAAAACGAACAAAACGAGCTGCTTTTTGAGAAGCTTCAATGTTTAATACACCTGCTAAATAAGCTGGCTGATTTGCAACAATACCAACAGATTTACCTCCTAAACGAGCAAAACCTACAACAATATTTTCGGCATAGTCTTTATGAACTTCAGTAAAGCTATCTTTATCTGTAAGGCTAGTAATAACCTCTTTAATATCGTATGGTGTATTTGGGTTAGAAGGAATAACATTATTTAATTCTTCTCTTCTTTCTTCTGTTGAGGTATAATCTACGTCTGGAGCGTTTTCTTCACAGTTTTGAGGCATGTAAGCTAAAAGTTCTTTTAACTTATTAATGGCTTCAACTTCGTTTGCTGCTGTAAAATGCGCAACACCAGATTTTGTAGAGTGGGTAGATGCTCCTCCAAGCTCTTCCGAAGTCACTTCTTCGTGAGTTACGGTTTTTACAACATTTGGTCCTGTTACAAACATATATGATGTGTTTTCTACCATCATAATAAAATCTGTTAAGGCTGGAGAATATACTGCACCTCCTGCACAAGGCCCCATAATTAATGAAATTTGTGGTATAACTCCACTGGCTTTTGTGTTTCTGTAGAAAATATCAGCATATCCTCCTAAAGACACAACACCTTCTTGAATACGAGCTCCACCAGAATCATTTAATCCAATAATAGGTGCTCCATTATCCATGGCTAAATCCATGATTCGACAGATTTTTTGAGCATGAGCTTCGGCCAAAGAACCTCCCATTACTGTAAAATCTTGAGCAAATGCATAAATAAGACGACCATTTACGTAACCATATCCTGTTACAACTCCATCTCCAAGAATTTTTTGTTTATCCAAGCCAAAGTTTGTAGATCTGTGACTCACCAACATTCCAATTTCTTCAAAAGTACCTTCGTCGAATAAAAAATGTAAACGTTCTCTAGCTGTTAATTTTCCTTTTTTGTGTTGAGATTCAATTCTTTTCTCACCACCACCAAGTTTAGCCTCAGCTCTTTTAGCATTTAAAATTTTTAGTTTCTTTTTCATCTTTTATTCAAATTCTATAAGTACTTGTTTTTTCTCTACAGCCTCGCCTATTTCAACATTTATCTTTTTTATGACAACGTCGTCTGGTGCTTTTATAATGTTTTCCATTTTCATGGCTTCTAAAACCAATAGCGGATCTCCCTTTTGTACAACGTCTCCAACATCAACACGTAGTCCTATAATAAGACCAGGCATTTGTGCCTTGTAATCGTTGTTCTTCTTTTTGGCTAAAGATGCCATACCCAAGCTTTCAAGTAATGTGTCGTATTGATCTTTCAATTCCACATTATAACGATTTCCGTTCACTTGAATGGTTGCAGTTTTATCTTCTTTAGAAATAGAAATGACTTCTACCTGATAACCTTTATGGTTTTTTAGTATATGATACCCAGTGGTTCCTGAGTCTATTTTGTCCCAAATAACGGGTTCACCGTTTAACGTTAATGCACCCGACTGATTTTTATCAATTTCGAATGATTTATCGCCAATTTTTGCTGTGTACATGAATGGTCGATTTTTTTGTTCAGATTAACAAATTTAATATAATTTTGAAAACGTTATTCAAACACAATGAAATTCAATTAAAATGCGATCTAAAACTCTTATTAAAGTATCTATTATTGGTTTGTTTATGAGTGTGTTATCTTGTAAAACAAAATCTAAGGTTGATCGAAAAAAGGATTCAGATTTGGTGGAAAATCATCAAATTGATACCACAAATGTCCTTCCGGTTTTAGAATTAGAGACTGAAAAAGACAAACTTCAACCTGTTTATCATGGTTCTCGACGTAGAATTGTAGATATTTTAAACACCACATTGCATTTATCTTTTAATTGGGATAATGAGAAGATATTTGGAAAAGCAGACATCACATTAAAACCATATTTTAAAGATATTAATGAAGTGGTTTTGGATGCAAATTTCATTAAAACAAAATCGGTTCATTTAGATGGTAAGCCATTAAAGTTTACTTCATCCGATCATAAACTGAAAATTACCTTACCTCGTTTTTATCAGAATCACGAAGAAATCATGTTGTCTATTGTTTATGATGCTCAGCCTAGCAAACAATCCGATATCGATTCTGAGGAATTAGGTTTGTTTTTTAAACACAATGGAGACTATCCAAAGCACATTTGGACTCAAGGTGAAGTGGCAAACAACTCCAATTGGTATCCTACAATAGATTCTCCCAATGAAAAAATGACTCAAGAGTTGTTCGTAACCATTGCAGACCACGAAGTCTCTTTGTCTAACGGAAGTTTTTTAGGAACTGTATTTAATGAAAACGGTACAAAAACGGATCATTGGAAGCTAGACCAGCCACACTCGCCATATTTAACTATGTTGTTTGTTGGTGAATTTTCTATGATAAGAGATCAATGGAAAGGTAAAGACCTTTATTATTTGGTTGAACCAGAATATACTTCAAGAGCTATAGAATTGTTTGGGCGAACACCTGAAATGTTGACGTTCTTTTCTGATAAACTTGGCGTGGATTATCCTTGGCCGAAGCTAGGGCAAGTGATTACTAGAGATTTTACGGCTGGTGGAATGGAAAACACTGGAGCTATTGTGTATTACGATGCCATGTATAAAGAAAAAGCCGAATTACTAGGTCGTAATTTTGATGATCTGGTTGCACATGAAATTTTTCATCAATGGTTTGGAGATTTAACAACTTGTGAGTCTTGGGCAAATTTATCTTTAAACGAATCGTTTGCGACTTATGGTGAGTATTTATGGATTCAAGAGAAAAATGGTAATATGGAAGCCGATTATCATTTAGATCTGGATTTAGAAAACTATCTTCAGGAATCTTTTGGTAAAACAGACCCTATTGTGAAATTTGATTATGAAACGCCAGGCGATTTATTCGATAATCATAGGTATGCAAAGGGTGGACGCGTATTACATATGTTAAGAAATTATGTTGGAGAAGATGCTTTTTTTCAATCATTAAATGTATTCTTAAATGAAAATGCCTATAAAAATGTAGAAATGCCACAATTGCGAATGGCATTTGAAGAAGTTACGGGTGAAGATTTACATTGGTTTTTCGATCAATGGTTTAGTAAGTCCGGACATCCTGAATTGACGGTGGAAACAACTTTTGAAAATAATCAAATTATTATAGATGTTCGTCAAGAACAAAATCTAGATACTTACCCACTTTATCAAATTCCACTTACCGTGGATATTTATGATTCAGGAAGGATTTCTAGAAAACAAATTTTCATAAAAAACCAACATGATGTTTTTAAGTTCGATGTGTTTTCTAAACCCGATTTGGTTGATGTAGATGGAGATAAAATCTTATTGGGGATAATTGGAAATAATAAAACCAATGAAGAGTTGGCGTATCAATTCTTAAAAACGTATAAGTTTAAGAGTAAACAAGAGGCTTTGACTCAACTTTTAGAAACTAAAAACACGTTTACCGAAAAAGTAATAGACGCTGCATTAAATGAAGATTTTTGGTATTTCAGATGGTATGCTTTAGAACATTTCGATGTGGTTTCTCCAGATTTATATCAGAAATACTTTATTCAAGTAATTGATATGGCCAGAAGCGATAAGCATCCGAAAGTTCAATTGGCAGCTTTAAACGTTTTAGGTAAATATTATGAGCAAAACAATAATGAATTGGTTTATAAACAACTTTTAAAATCCGATTCATATCAAATACGATCTAAGGCGTTAACTCTATTTGCCGATTTAAAGCCGGCCGAAGGTTTAGACGTTGCAATTCGATTTGATAAAACAGATCAGCCAATTTTAGAACAAGCTGTAGGTTATGTGTATGCTCAAAGGGCAACAAAAGGTTTTAATGAATTTTTCTTGAAAAAGTTAAAGTCAGATGAACGTTATGATGTTTTCTTTCCATTGTATTCGGAGTACTTATCGAACCAAAAAGAAGAAGCTTATATTCTTCAAGGTATGAATGTATTGGAGCAATATGGTCGTACAGATTCAGAAAAGTATAAAAGATACTATGCAGTTTATGCCTTGATTGAATTAGAAAGAATGGTCGAGGAAAAGCATAGCGAGAAACTAGAGTTAAAAAATCGAATTCATACCCTTGTTTCGAGTATTATGCAAGCCGAAACAGATTCGGAATTGCAAGCCATATATAAAGGAGAGTAAAACTAAAATTGTATTTCGTTAGGTTATGAGGGAAGATTTGGAAAAACGTATATTTCAAAAACAAAGTGAAACTTCTTTTGAGGCATTGGCTTTGGATATTTTTGAATACCAATCCGAAAATAATGTGGTTTATCGTGAGTTTTTGAAACATTTAAACAGGCCTAAACCTACAAGTTTAGAAACCATTCCATTTATTCCTATTCAGTTTTTCAAATCACATACTCTAAATTGCTTACCAACCTCCGAGGTAGAATTTACTAGTAGTGGTACGGGAAAATCGGGTTTTAGTACCCATCATGTTGCTAAAAAGGAGTTATATAATATATCTTGTATAGAAAGCTTTACCCATTTTTATGGAAATCCAGATGAGTATGTTTTCTTAGCTTTACTTCCAAACTACCTTGAAAGACAGGGTTCTTCTTTAGTGTATATGATGGATTATTTTATTGAAAGAAATCCGAATAAGGAGTCAGGGTTCTTTTTATATGATCATGAAGTGCTTTTTGAACAGCTTCAAGCGTTGGAAAAAGCAGGAAGAAAGACCATATTGATAGGTGTAAGTTTTGCCTTGTTAGATTTTTTCGAAAAGTATGCTCTACCATTAAAACATACCATTGTTATGGAAACTGGTGGAATGAAAGGACAGAGAAAGGAAATAACCCGCGAAGAGCTGCATGGTGTTTTTAAGGAGGCTACTGGTTTAGAGCAAATTCATTCAGAATACGGTATGACTGAGCTTTTGTCTCAAGGATATTCTACCGGAAATGGTGTGTTTGAGTGTCCCCCTTGGATGAAGGTTATAGGTGGAGATACAGAAGATCCACTTAGTTTTTCAAAGAAACCACATGGAAATTTAAAGATAATAGATTTTTCGAATCTATATTCATGTGCTTTTATTCAAACCCAAGATTTAGGACGTTTCTATGAGAATTCGTCTTTCGAAGTATTAGGAAGAATTGATTACAGTGATGTTCGAGGATGTAATCTTATGGTGCTGTAGGGATTTTACAAAGTACTTTTGAAAATAATATAATAAAAGCCGGTCCCATTTAGAGATCGGCTTTTGTATTCTAGTATTGTATCTTATCCTCTTCTTCTCTCTAGAAGTATCATCATCATAAAACCAAGCATAATTCTATCGTCATCATCCGAATCTAATTCTCCAACTTTACTCAGTTCAAAATTTCTACCAGTAAATGAAGGGAGTTTCTTTAAAGTAACAATAGGTTTTGAATTTAAATCTGACAATATATAGGTAGGGTTAAATAAATATCCAGTAAAGAATCCTAAAATAGGAATCTCTCCTAATAGTGAATCTAAGAATCTGACCCAAGCACTTTCTTCCTGGATTTTGTATTGTTCCTTTTGGTGTTGATCTATAATAGTATATTCAGCCTTCCATAGTGATCTCCAACCTTTTCGTACAATTTTTCCAAATTCATTTTTATCCTGATCATAAAACGCGTAGGCTGCCGAAAAGTCCAACCATCGATCTGCACTAATTGTATAATTAACCTTGTTTTTCTCTTCGTTGTCAAAAATCTGGATCTCCTCTTTAAGTTTAAACATTTTTTGACGAACGTAAGCTAAGGTTTTTCCTCGAGCATCAGTTGCGGTAAAGTCGTTGGCAAACGTTGAAATCTTGAATTTAAAATTTACTGGAAAATTAATTTCTTGCATATTACTTATGTATTGTTTGATGTTATTACGTGGTCGTAAGATACAATAGTTATTTGTTCTTAGAAATTTTAATTCATTATTGTTGTTTCCTAATTGAAATTCGTGATGTGTTTAAGGCCATTTAAGAAAGTATCTTTATTAAATCTCAAGCTTTAGTTATTATAAATAGGATCTTTTAATCGGATTATGCGATGTTAAATTACATAGGTAACTTATGGAAAAAAAAGGTGATTGTCATATTATGCTAGGTATACATTATAGAGTATAGTTTATCTATTACTGATTGAAAACAATTCTCAAAAATAATTCACATTCCAACCCACCCAAAATAAGCCACTTAAAAGCTATAGTTAACTTAACGTAAAATAAAAGTGTGATTAAGTGTTGCGAGATTAAAAAAAGGT
>JBMYWP010000051.1:0-31439 GCA_049607525.1 Flavobacteriales bacterium | reverse complement strand
TCTTTTCATTCCATTGAAAATATAATTACAGACACACTATTGTGGGCACTACCTAACACTTCTTTTGTTATTCGTGTACTGCATACGACAATTTAAAATAAACCCAATGAAAAAGCCCAATAACACTTATTATGTTATTGGGCTTTTTCTATTTTATTAGGACTAATTAATTCGAAAATAATTCTGGATTTTCTGCCATATGATATCTTGGATCATCTATATCTTCAACAATAATTTCATCAAATTTAGGATTTGCTTTTCTCAATAAAACTTTACAATCCGTACTTAAATGTTTTAAATGAACCCTTTTTCCCAGGACTTCATACTTTTCTATCAAATTAAAAATAGCTTCTAAAGCTGAGTGATCACTTACTCTAGATTCCATAAAATCAATTTCTATATGTTCTGGATCCGATTTTACATCAAATTTCTCATTAAAACCTGTTACAGAACCAAAGAATAATGGTCCCCAAATTTCATAAACCTTGGTACCATCTTCTTTTATAGATTTACGAGCTCTAATGCGAGTTGCATTGTTCCAAGCAAAAGCCAAAGCAGAAATAATAACCCCAACAAATACTGCAATTGCTAAATCAAAAATAACTGTTACAGCCGAAACAATAATCAATACAGCTGCATCTGATAATGGAATCTTTCTTAAAATTCGGAAACTAGACCATGCAAACGTTTCAATGACCATCATAAACATGACACCAACCAAAGCTGCAATTGGAACTTGCTCAATATATTTATCTGCAAATAAGATAAAAGACAATAGAGTTAAAGCCATTGCAATTCCAGACCATCTTCCTCTACCTCCAGAGTTGATATTAATTACGGTTTGACCAATCATACCACAACCTCCTGTTCCTCCAAACAAACCACTTACAATATTTCCGGCACCTTGGGCAATACACTCTCTATTACCATTTCCTCTAGTTTCTGTAAGTTCATCTACTAAGTTCATGGTTAAAAGCGATTCTATTAAACCAACTGATGCTGCTAAGAATGCATATGGAAGAATAAATTTGAAGGTATCAAAATTTAAAGGTAAATTTTTCCAAAGCTCCATATTTGGTGTTGGGAATACGCCTTTAAGTCCAGAACCTCCACCTTCTTTGATATAAGATCCTACAGTACTCACCTCCATATCTCCAAAAATTACAATAAGTGTCGTAATTAAGATTGCGGTTAAAGCAGCTGGTATTTTCTTTGTGATTTTAGGTAATGCCCAAATGATTCCCATGGTTAGCAATACAAGACCTATCATAATATAGAGTTCTGTACCTTCCATCGGAACATTGATGTATTTTTTTAAACCTTCGGCAGTAATCTCTAATTCTTTATGAGAGAACATTTTCACTTGAGCCCAAAAAATAACAATAGCCAATCCATTTACAAATCCCATCATTACCGAATGTGGAATTAACCGAACAAAACGACCTAGTTTAAGTAAACCTGCACCTATTTGAAATGAACCCATCATCACAACCGCGGCCATTAAGTAGAAGAATCCCATATTTTCAACCGGAACATCAAAAGCCATTCCTTTTGCGTGACCTTCAGAAATAAGGTTTACAAAAATAACGGCAACAGCTCCAGCAGCTCCAGTAATTAAACCAGGGCGTCCTCCAAAAATTGCCGTGATTAAACCAATAATAAAAGCTCCAGATAAAGCCATTAAAGGATCTATTTGTGCAACAAATGCAAAGGCAACCACCTCTGGAATCATCGCTAAAGAAACTGTAACACCTGCAAGGATATCATTTTTTATATTCCCTTTTGTTTTTTCAATAAACTGGGATGCACTACTTGTGGACATAGTCTTATGGTATTTTTTTCAAACGGCAAATATAGGTAAAAACTCTTGCCCTCTACTATTTATATGTGATGATAAGGACTATTATTTAAAATTGCATAACCTCTGTATATTTGCTCTATAAAAAACAAGCGCACCATCTGATGTGTAAAGGTCATTTTTGAAAGAGCAAACATTTGATTGTATGTTTTATAAATGGAATCATCGAAACCATAAGGACCGCCTAAAACGAAAACAATACGTTTTGGAGATTGATTCATTTTTTTTTGCAAAAATTTTGCAAAATCTGGTGAAGAATACTCTCTTCCTCGTTCATCTAACAGAATAACAATATCCCCCCCTTTAATTTCCTTTTGAATATTTTTTGCTTCTTCAGCTTTCTGCTCATTAACAGATTTCTTCTTATTTTTTGCTTCTGCAACTGTTATTTCTTCAAAAACAATATAATTTTTTAGGCGTTTATGATATTCTTTTATTCCAGTTAGAATATAATTATTGTCTGTCTTTCCTACTTGGATTAAGGCTATTTTCATGTAAACTATTTTGGGCAAAAATAAAAAAACCTCTAAAATTAATTAGAGGTTTTAATTGATTATTCAACAATCATCTTTTTTGTGGTTATGACCTTGCCATCTTCTAAAATGTGAATGAGGTAAGTACCATGTAAAAGATTTGGTAATTCTATTTTGTTCTCTCCTACCACCGTGACCTGAGAGGAAATCTGTCTTCCTATGACATCTGAAATTCTGATTTCTCCATTGTAAATTTCTTGTTTAATATCTATAGAGAAAATTCCGTTATTCGGGTTAGGAATAATATCAAGATCTTTTATTTCTTGTTCTGAAAGCCCAACATGTGGATAAACAGATACTTTAAAGATATATTCTCGAGAACAAATCCCATTAAAAACAATCAGTTTTACATAATAATCACCAACCGCAGAATAAGTATGTGATGGAGAATGGTCTGTAGAAAAATTACCATCGCCAAAATTCCAAGAATATGATAATCCACCAGTAGATAGATTGTTAAAAGTGAATGTTGGATCGGCATCTAAATATAAATATGGCTGAGACGGAGTAAAGAATGGTACAATTGGGGATTCAATCCCTACATGTATTGTATCCACTATATTACAACCGTTTGCTCCTGTAATAGAAAGATAATAAGGTCCAGTTGTTAAGCTATCCACAAAAGTTCCTGTTTCACCAGGGAGATTAAGCCATTCTAAGGTATATGGTGCAACTCCACCTGTAATATTAGCTTGAATACTTCCATTATAATCCTCATCACAAACTTCTTCAACAACCGTATAATTTGTTGTGAAAACAAATTGAGTTTTTACCTCAATCGTTTCATTGGCTGTACACCCATTAGAATCGGTCACTACCACTGAATATGAACCACCTGTTAACCCTATTTGATTTGGTGAACTTGGCAATCCATCACTCCAACTATATGTATAAGGAGGTGTTCCACCAACAGCATTTACAAAAATATCACCATCAGAATCGTTTTGACAAGTCTCATCATTTACAAAAGAATTTATTGTGATTGTGTAGCCCTCTTCAATTGTAAATTCTTCAAAATGCTGACATCCATTTACATCAGTAATTGTAACCGAATGATCTCCTGCTGATACTCCAGTTATTGTATCTGTATCATTTAAAGGATCAAAACTCCACTCATAAGAATATGGAGGATTTCCTCCAGAAATAGTCGAATTAATAAATCCATCATTTCCACCATTACAAGTTACGTGTCCTAATTCAGCAGAATAATTGAAATTTAAAATATTTTCTACAATTGCGGTGTCTGTCGCTACACAACCATTGGTATCCGTTACAAACACGATATATTCACCTGCCTCTAAATTCGATAAATTGATGGTTTCATCTAAGTTTGTATCTGACCATTCAATGGTAAACGGACCAGCATCCCCAGTTATTGCACCTGTAATACTTCCATTATTTAGTCCTAAACACTGAGAATTTGTTGGTGTTAACTCAACTGATAAAGTTCCTGTACTTACTTGGAAATTTTCGGAAACCATACAACCATTGGTATCACTGATTTCGACAGAAAAATCACCAAAATCGAAAGTAATTAAAGTGTCATTTGTACCAACAACAGTTCCAACATTATCTTTCCATTCAATCATTAAATTTGCATCTTCATCATAGCCTGTTAAGAACATAATTACAGAATCCATACAATTTGTTATTGGATCTGGATTAGAATTTAAAGTGTAATTTATTTCATTGAAAACTGTAATTAGTTCAATTGTATTTAGGGTATCAGAACCAAATGCATTCGAAACAATCAATTGTACATCAAATTCTCCAGATGAATTATAAGTTACGGTCGGGTTTTGGTCCGTTGAGGTATTGGGCGTACCATTTTCAAAAGTCCAATTCCAAGATGTTGGTTCATTAAGAGAAACATCTGTAAATTCAATACTTTCCCCAAAACATACGGTTGAGTCATTTGCATTAAAATTTGCTGTAGGACTTGTGGTAGGTACTGGTAAACAGAAATCATGACTATTTGCAGCTCCAAAATTGGATTGATGAGCAAATAACTCTCCACTTGAAACAGCAACCATCGTATAAGATCCACTAAAATCTGCGGCTTGGTCATGAATTACAAAATCATAACAGTCATCTGCTAAACAGAATCTTTTATTTATAGTTTGATTATTCATTCCGGCATAACCACCTATTGCTACCGAATCAATCAATGTTCCGTCATCTGCTTTTAATGACCATCCAGTTTCTGAAGCAAAATTGTCTAAATTCAATTCTAACAATACAGTATTTGTTCCTGTTCCTCCTTCAACAAATATTGATGTTCTTAACGTATCATTTTCTGGAGCAGAATCATCCATTCCATTTGGTTGAGAAATAATTATTTCAACATTATTTACCCCTACGCTAAAGTTTTGAGGTGTGGAATTGATGAAATCTCTTTGAAATGGCAATATTTGACCAGACCAAGTATTTGTTCCTGAAGACACATTGTTTATCAAAATTTCATAAGAAACATTGTTTATGGTATCCCAAGCTCTATTTTTGATTTCGAATCGGATGGGTTGACTGTCTGTTGAACATAGTGTATCAACGCCAATATCTTTAGACCAAATTTGAGCATCATGTTGATGTATATCTTGATCGAATAAATGAGAGGCATATATTCCACGTCCGTAAGTTCCTACACGAATGGCATTGAAATCAGATAATATTTCAATATCAGAAACCACAACATTTGGCAAGTTTTCATTAAATGGAATCCAATTTCCTAAAGTGTTATTAAAATAATGAACTGCGACATCTGTAGCTACATATAAAGACTTATTTGTTTGTGAATGATCCATCTCTATATCATTAAAAACTGTAAATGGTAAATTTCCATTTATATTTGACCAAGTTGCACCAGCATCCGTTGTTTCATATATATTAAAAGACTGGACAATAAAGAAATGATTTGAATCTGACTCATCAAACTCGATGTCTTTTATTAACGCACTAGACGTTGGTAAATTTGTAATAACATTTGTCCATGTTGCACCTCCATCTATCGTTCTAAAAACACCATCTTCGTTTGTACTCACCAACATGGTATTGGTTTTGTCATTATAAAGTTCAATTTCTCCTATTAATGCAGGAAATGTAAACGTTGATATTTCCGACCAACCAAAGAATGTACCATCATTTGTGAATAACTTATCGTAACCAGCGATGATTCGGTTATTTTCAGCATCCCACTCCATTGGAGTAACCCACTGTCCATCAACACCTGGTGTTCCTAAATCGTCTACTGAATTACCTCCATTGGAAGAATTTTGAAGTACACCATTCTGAATCATTCCATAAATTACTGTAGAATCTTCTTGATTCATCACTGAAGTCATTCCATCTGCTCCATAATAATTTTTCCAAATTCCATCGAAATAATATCCTCCATTATCTTGAAGACCACCTGAAATGTATGATGGATCTTTTTGATAAACTTCTATATCATAATATTGTCCAATAGGAAGTCCTCTAGTTAAATCTTCAAAAGAATCTCCATCATTGGTTGATTTGTAAACTCCTCCATCAGATCCACAGTATAAATTATTACCATGCCATTTTAGAAAATGAATATCTGCATGGGTATATGAAGGTTGTCCTGGAGAAGACCAAGAATTTATTGCATTCCATGAAGTTCCACCATTTGTTGATCTCCAAATATTAAGCACTCCAACAACGAGTGTGTTTTTATCATTTTGGTCAACAGCAATATCTAAATCATACCATGCTTGCCCTGAACCATCAAAAATATCACCATCTGTCGCACTATGCACTTCTGTAAAGGTTGTCCCCGCATCCGTAGATTTATAAATCCCTCTATATAACGTGTTCGAACCATCACCAGCACCAACAACATAAACATAATTCGAATCATCTGCAGTAACATCTAATCTCATATATGAGAAATCATTTGGAATTCCATTGGTAACCGAAGTCCAGGTTGCACCATTATTTGATGATTTTATGAACCCTGATTCTGTTACAGCGAAAACATTTTGATTTCCTGTTCCAAGAGCAAATTGAATATCTCTTACGATTCCACTCGTCACCTCGGTCCAAGTTGTTCCACCGTTTTCAGTTCTGAACAACCCGTTATTTGTTGCAGCCAATAACCGATTTGAATTATCTGGATCCATTTCAATTTTATAAATTCTTGTCGAACTTATACTTCCTGCTTCATTCCATGTCGTTCCTCCATCTATAGATTTCCAAACTCCAATTGCTGGAGCATCTCCTCCATCGGCATCTCCAGTAGCAATATAAATGGTTTGAGAATTATTGAAATCTACAACAAGATCTGATATTCCTAACCGAGAGAACGTTTCAATTAATGGTGTCCAATTAGAACCAGCATCTTCAGATTTCCATAATCCACCGTCGGGAGCACCAATATATATTGTATTTTCATCATTCGGATCTTCAACAACAACATTTACACGCCCCTGTCCTGGCGACCAAGAGGTTGTATTGGTGTGATCAAAAGGCCCTTCAGTTCTCCAAAAACCGTGATCTTCATCACCAGTAATCATTGGTGGAAATGTAGCCATATATGCTTGATGAGCCTGATAAATTCCTCTCTTTGTTGGTATTTCACCCTTCGAATTTAATCTAGACTCCCAGAATGTTTTGTATCTATAATAAGGTTTAAATCCTTGATGTTTTTGATAAGGCTTGTCTCCCCATTCTTTTTCGAAAGTTTCAACTACGTCCGAATATGGAGCTCCGTTTGCCATTTTCTTTTTCCATTCTTGAGCCATGGTATTCATACTCAATCCTAAGAAAAGAAGCGATAATGAAAGTGATTTAAATGTCATCGTTCTTACGATTTAGAAAAAATAAAATTGAATGTTAAAGGTACGCTTTCTCATTCAAATGTTAAAAACCTAGAACTTCTTTATCTTTCGGACAAGCATTTTCTAGGAACAATATGAGGTAATATTACTCTTTTTTCTTGTATTTACAAATACTAAAGGCTATTTCTGTCTTTTCAGATTTTGGGTAATGTTTTTCAGAAATCATCTGCCATTTTGCATCATCAACGTCTGAAAAATAGGTATCTCCATCAAAATCTGCCATTACATGAGTAATATATAAGAAATCTACCAAATCATTTTCTAGGCATTGTCTATATATTTGTCCTCCACCAATAATGAATAATTCATCTTTAGTTTCCAACTTTCTCCCTAGTTCTAAAGCCGCTTCAATAGAATTTACAACATGAAGATTATCGTTTTTGGGATAAGCTACAGTTGTATTTCTTGTTATTACAATGTTGTGTCTATTGGGTAATGGTCTAAATCTTTCTGGAATAGAATCGTAGTTTCGTCTTCCAGAGATAACAACATGACCTGAGGTTGTAGATTTAAAATGTTTCATATCTTCTGGAATATGCCAAATTAAATCGTTGTCTTTTCCAATGACTCCGTTTTGGGAAACTGCAACAATAATTGATACTTTCATAACTTATATTGAAACTAAACCTTTAATATGTGGGTGAGACTCATAATTCTCTAAAGTAAAATCGTCAATCGTAAAGTCAAAAATACTTTTGATCTCAGGATTCAATTTCATTTGAGGTAAAGGTTTAGGATCTCTTGAACGCTGTAGCTCTACTTGCTCCATATGGTTACTATAAATATGCGCATCACCAAAAGTGTGAATAAAATCGCCATATTCTAAGTCACAAACTTGTGCAACCATCATTGTCAATAAAGCATAAGAAGCAATATTAAAAGGTACGCCTAGAAAAACATCGGCACTTCTTTGGTAAAGTTGACAAGATAACTTTCCGTTTACAACATAAAACTGAAACAGCGCATGACATGGTGCCAAGGCCATTTCCGGAATATCTGTTGGATTCCATGCCGAAACAATAATACGACGTGAATCGGGGTTGTTTTTTATTTGATCTATAGCTTGAGTTAATTGATCTATAGTTTCTTTGGCATTCGATGTAGACCAGCTGCGCCATTGTTTTCCATAAACCGGGCCTAATTCACCATTTTCATCGGCCCATTCATCCCAAATTCTAACCTTATTTTCTTTTAGGTAAGATATATTCGTCTCCCCTTTAATAAACCATAAAAGTTCATGAATAATTGAACGTAAGTGAAGTTTTTTAGTGGTAACCATCGGAAATCCTTCTTGCAAATTAAATCGCATTTGGTGTCCAAAAATACTTCGTGTTCCTGTTCCAGTTCTGTCACTTTTATCTATTCCATCCTTTAAAATGGTGTCAATAAGGTCTAAATATGCCTTCATGCTATCGTCTTGTAATTTTTTTAACGCCTTCTATAGACTTAATATTATCAATCACCAAATTTAAGTGATTTTTTGATTTAACCACCAAACTTATCTCACCTTTAAACAGACCATGTTTACCTTTGATGTTTATTCCACTTATATCTACGTTTAATGTATTGGAAATAACTTGGGTAATTTTGCTAACTAAACCTTTACTGTCGATACCCGAAATTTCTAAACTTGTTTCAAATTCAACGTCTGCGGCATCTATCCATTTTGCATCTCTTATTCTGTGAGCAAGACTGGCTCTAATTTGTGGTGCATTCGGACATGAACTCAAATGTATTTTCATTCCATCTCCCACGGTAACCAAACCAAACACCTCATCTCCAGGCAATGGCTTACAACATTTGGTAAACGTATAATCTAATTTATCTTCGGCATCTCCAAAAACAATAAGAGGTTTTTCAAACTTTTGAGGAACAGGTTTTGTATTACTACTTTTTATTCTGAATGGATTTCGGAAATACTTAACAATCGTATTACTTAGTTCGTCTTTTAACTCTCTAATTTGCTTATTCGAAACTTCGTCATTTCCAAATTTATAAAACAACTCTTGGCTAGACTTTACTTTAAAATGTTGTTGAATTCGAGCAATAGTTTTATCATTCAATTCAACTTTTAAAGTTCTAAGTTTACGCTCAAGAATTTCTTTACCTAAGCTCGCAATTCGTTTTCTTTCGGTATTTAATGATGATTTTATTTTGTTTTTGGCTCTAGAAGTGACTACAAGCTTTAACCAAGATTCTTTTGGAAACTGGTTTTTTGACTTTATAATTTCAACTTCATCTCCATTTCTCAATTTTGTTGAAAAAGGAACCATTTTTCCATTCACTCGCGCTCCAGTACATTTTGCCCCTAAGTTACTGTGAATGTCAAAAGCAAAATCTAACACAGTGGCTCCTTTTGGCAACATTTTCACATCACCTCGAGGTGTATAAACCGAAATTTCTTTTAAATACAAATTCAGCTTAATATCATCCAAGAAATCCATCTCGTTGTGCTCTGGATTTTCTAAATGCTCACGCATAAATTTATACCACAGATTTAGACTGTCAATATCTCTTGTGTCTTCAACATTATTTTGAGTTTCCTTATAACTCCAATGAGACGCCAAACCTTTTTCGGCAATATCGTCCATTCTTTGGGTTCTAATTTGAACCTCAACCCATTTTTTGTCAGGACCGAAAACCGTGGTATGCAAAGACTGGTATCCATTCGATTTTTTATTAGCCAAAAAGTTTCTAAAACGTCTTTCGTTTGGTTTATATAAATCGGTTACCTGGGACAATACTGTATAACAAGCTATTTTTTCTTGAGATAAATAATCTTCCGGAGCATAAGATTTTGCCATATCAATAATGATACGCACCGCAAGTTTATCATATACCTGCTCAAAATCAACCTCCTGCCTTTGCATTTTTTGATAAATAGAAAATATTGATTTTGGTCTTCCTTTTATCTCAAACACCAAGTTTGTTTTTTCATTGAGTCTATCTTCAATGGTTTTGACAAAATCTTCTATATATTGGTGACGTTCTTCATGAGATTTATCTAATTTTTCAACGATTAATTGATAAGCTTCAGGTTCCAGATATTTTAGACATAAATCTTCCAATTCAGATTTAATATTGTATAATCCCATTCTATGCGCTAGAGGAATAAAAACAAATTGAGTAATGGAAGAAATACGTTGTTGAGAAGCTCGTTTTTGAGCATCCATCGTTCTCATATTATGTAAACGATCGGCTAATTTCACAAAAACAACCCTTGGATCATCAATCAAGGTCAACATAATTTTTCTAATGTTCCTTGCCTGATTCGAAACATCTTCTCCCTTTATTTTAGGAATTTTTGTTAATCCATCAATAATGCTTTTTACCTTTTTACCAAATGCCAACTCAATGTCAACCAAAGAATGTTCCTCAGAATCTTCTACCACATCATGAATTAATGCTGCGGCAATGGCCGTAGGTCCCAATCCAATTTCTTCGGCTACAATTCGGGCAACAGCAATTGGGTGAAAAATATAAGGTTCGCCGCTTTTACGCGCTTGAAACCTGTGCGCACTTTTTGCCATTTCAAAAGCACTGTGAATTAGAATAGATTCTTTTTCGGTTAATTCCCTATTCAAACAAGCCAGTAAATCTTGAAATTCTTTTTCTATTTGTTGTAAATAATCTTTAGTATAAACAGTATCGGTTACATTCATCGGCGCAAGGGTTTCTATTATTAATTAGACATTAAGTGTTTTAACATCTGAACGTTTGTTGTTTTTCTAATAGAAACTAAAATAATAAAATCTTAATAAAACCCGTGTTTTATACGGTGTTTTTTTAACGAAATCGTAAAACAAAACCTTTTTATATTAAACCAATGTTTAAATTATAATTAACTTACACCTGCTAAACAATTGACTTTCTATATTTTAATATTACAATAAACGAAAACTTATTTTTAGGAATACAATTGAAGCGTTTTTGTATTTTTGTCAAAATTATTATACAGAATGGGAATTCAACAAAACATATTTATGGCTGTAGATGCAGTCGTTTTTGGTTATCACGATAAAAAATTACATTTATTACTTATACAATCGGCCTTTGGAACAAAACATGACCAATGGGCACTACCAGGAGGTTTTGTTAAAGATACCGAAACATTGGACCAAGCTGTAAAAAGAGAACTTGTTGAAGAAACTGGGGTAAATGCCAATTACCTAGAACAACTTTATACCTTTAGTGATGTAGATAGAGATCCTCGACAACGTGTTGTTTCAGTGGCATATTTAGGACTTATCAACCCAAAAAACTACTTACTAAAAGCCGACACAGATGTAAAAGATACACGTTGGTTTCCTATAGATGAAATTCCAAAATTGGCTTTCGATCATCAAAACATTCTTAAGAAAGGAAAAGAGCGTTTAATTAGCAAAATAAATTATCAACCTATAGGTTTCGAGCTTTTGAAAAAAGAATTTCCATTTTCTGATCTTGAAAATTTATACCAAACCATTTTGGATAAAAAGATTGATCGAAGAAATTTTAGAAAGAAAATTTTAAGTTTTGGTATTCTTGAAGAAACTGATAAAATTTTTCAAGGAAAAGGTGGAAGACCAGCTAAACTTTTCAGATTTAATGAAAAAAAATACCAAGAACTTGAGAAAAAAGGCTTCCACTTTGAGATTAAGTTGGCTTAGGTATTTGGTAACGTGTAAACCAGAACGTACTGATTACCATAAAACAAGAGTTATTCTCACAAAAATAATACGAACCATTCTTTTTTCTAAAGCTTAATTTTTTAACTACATTTATATCAACCAATATATAAACAACTTAAAGTTAAAACTATGAAATATTGCTTACACAAGATACTTGTTCTTAGCACAAGTCTTGGATTTACCTTATTTACAAATGCACAAGTCACCTTCGAGCAAGTCCCTGATAACTTACCAGCTCCGCAGATTATTGCAGATTTTGAGGGTGTACAACATTCAACAACCGAATTTGCAGATATCGATGGAGATGGAGACCAAGATGCTTTGATTTTTGGAGTTAATAATTCACAACAAACTTTATGTCAATTATATAAAAATGATGGAATGGGAAATTTCATCAAAGTATTAAATACAAATTTCCCAAAATCCCCATTTATTTTTGAAGATTTTGATAATGATGGTGATGTTGATTTATATTTCATTTCCACTGAAAGTAATCAAGGTAAATTTTTTAAAAATGATGGCTCTGGTAACTTTATTGAAGTCTTGGGAACTAATTTTCCTGCTTTAAAGGATAAATCGTCACCTACATCTCGAGTTGCTTTTGCAGATATTGATGGAGATAACGATAGAGATTTATTAATTACAGGCCGAGAAACAACTTCTAATTCAAAAATTTCGAAATTGTATAAAAATGATGGAATTGGAAATTTTATCGAAGTTACAAGCACACCTTTTTCAGGTATTGAAGAATCTTCCATTGCCTTTTCTGATATTGATGGGGATAGTGATCAAGATCTTATCATTTCAGGTAGGCAAGAACCTACTATACTTTATAAAAACGACGGAAGTGGAAATTATTCTGAAATAACAGGAACCATGTTCCCTGCTAATCGTGGTTTATTAATGAATTTTATTGATATAGACAATGATAATGATAAAGACCTCTTTTTTTACAATTCACGTATTTCAGGCTTTCAAAGTGTATTTTTCAAAAACGATGGTTCTGGTAATTTCGAAAAAGACACATTAAATGCAATAGGAGAGTTTAATTTTGGAAATGTTGCATTTGGAGATATAGACAATGATAATGATATAGACATGATTATCAATGGATCAAACATCAATGGCGAAAGAAACACAAAAGCATTTACAAATAATGGTTTAGGATTGTTTACAGAAACAGCTATTGCTAACTTCAATGATGTGTTTAGATCTGATGTTTCCATGTCGGATGTAAATGGGGACAATAAATTGGATATTTTAATCTCAGGTCATTATAAAGTAGAAAATCCGTTAATAGGAACTGCAAATTATTCTATCACAACATTATTTATTAACAATGGAGCAAATGAATTTACAAAGATTCGAAACACTCCTTTAGCCAATTTGCATAGTAGTATTGTAAAATTTATTGACATAGATGGAGACAGTGATTTAGATATTATTTCAAGTGGAGGTAACTCCAATAATTTATTACCTGAAACAAGATTATTTAAAAATAATGGAGTTGGAAACTATGAAGAACTTATAAATTCAAATATTATTGGACTTATAGAACCATGTATTGCAGTTGGAGATATTGATGGTGATAATGATCAGGATTTTTTTATTGCAGGAGGTGACGTTTCACTAAATAAACAAAGTAAATTGTATATTAATGATGGAAATGGAAATTACACAGAAAGTCCAACAACCATATTTCCTAATGCCTTATATGCTGATGCAAAATTCCATGACATTGATGGAGATAATGATTTAGATTTTATTTTAAATGGTGCTGGACTAACAGAAGGAAAGCTCTACAAGAATGATGGATTGGGTAATTTTACAGAAATATTATCAACTCATTTGAACCCTTTAGCTTTTTGCAAAATGGAATTATTTGATTTGGATGGTGACAATGATGAAGATTTGTTAATGACTGGTACGTTTAATTCTCACCCTAAAACCTACACTTACCTAAATCAAGGAAATGGAGATTTCACTTTCGATTCTCTTTCAAACTTACCAGTTCTTGATGCTTCCGATATCGAATTTGCTGATATTGATGGAGACAATGATTTGGATCTAATATTTTCAGGTATAGAAAATGATTCCTTAATAAACCGTTTATTACTTAATAATGGAAGTGGTAATTTTACAGAATTTTATAATTTTCAAAACCCAATCATCGGAGAATCAAACTCAATAAATTTTACAGATATTGATTTAGATTTGGATCTAGATCTTATGATTACAGGTAGAGATAAAAATAATATTTCTAAAAGTAAATTATACCTAAATGATGGTGATGGAAACTATTCTCTAATTGAAAACACTCCCTTTAAAGGCGTTTGCTTCTCATCTCTATATTTTGGAGATATTGATAACGACAACAGTAAAGACATCCTATTATCTGGCTTTAATGGAAATCTACCAATATCAAGAAGACCCATCACCCGTCTATACAAAACCATTCAATGTTCAAGTATAGATTTTTCTACCACTTTGAATGGAGCCATCATTCAAGCCAACAATACGAATGCAACCAGTTACCAATGGTTAGATTGCGACAATGGAAACGCTCTCATTGCAAATGCAACACATAGCGTTTATGCTCCAACACAAAACGGAAACTATGCAGTGGAGATAAAACAAGGAACTTGTATAGACACCTCTGCTTGTGTGCCTGTTAACAATGTAGGCTTAACTGAACTTGGTAACCAGATTCAAATGACAGCGCATCCAAACCCTACAAATGATTTAGTGAATCTCTCTTTTAATGAAAATATAGAATGGCTAGAGCTTACTTTACAAGATACTCAGGGTAGAATAATGACTCGTCAAATCTATACCAACATTAATCAAACAAAAATAACTTTAGGAAAAAATATTGGACTATACCTTTTAACTGTTAAAACGCCGAACAACCAAAAAACAATCAAATTACTGAAATACTAGTCTATTTGGAAAATTTTTTATTCCAAACACATTCTCCTACCGTAGCAAACCAAGTTTTGTTACGGTATTTTTTTTTTTCAAACAATCCATAAAGTGTAATTTTTACACAAAATATTTTGTGATTCAAAATAAACCTTTTACATTTGCGTCATATTAACACAATAAATATTCTATATATAGGATATTAAAATAATAATAAGATGAATTGGTTTAACAAATTAATGGGGTTTAATGAAGAATCGCCGCAACAAGTAAGACAAAATATTAGATTACAGGGGGAATATTTATATTCTAATGTTAATGGAAAATCAGTGAAATGTGGTCATTTTTCAACCCCAACCTTACAAGAGTTACAACATCAAGTTCAAAAAATAATAGTCCTTAAATAATTTAAATATGAAACTTAAATTAATCAAAGGTGACATAACAAAGCAAGAAGTAGATATCATTGTAAATGCCGCCAACCCCTCTTTATTGGGTGGCGGTGGAGTTGATGGTGCAATACATAATGCTGCAGGACCTGATTTATTAGATGCCTGTAGAAACATTAGAAATAAACAAGGTGGTTGTAAAACTGGCGAAGCAGTAATAACTATTGCTGGAAATTTAAAGGCAAACCATGTGATACATACCGTTGGTCCTGTTTGGCAAAATGGAACTAAAAACGAAGCTAAACTTTTGGAAAACTGTTATCGAAATGCCATGAACTTGGCTATAGAAAACAAAGCAAAAAGCATAGCTTTTCCGAACATAAGCACCGGAATTTATAAATTCCCTAAACGATTTGCTGCCCAAATTGCATTAAAAACAATTAAAGCTTTTGATGTAGACATGGAAGTCAACTTGGTTTGTTTTGATTTAGAAAACTACTGGATTTATAGAGAATTATTACAATAACGATAAGAAAAAGATAAAAAAATGAAAAAAAATATAGTTGTATTAACAGGAGCTGGAATTAGTGCAGAAAGTGGAATTCAAACCTTTAGAGACTCAAACGGACTTTGGGAGAACTATGATGTTAAGGAAGTAGCTTCTCCTGCTGGTTGGAAAAAAGATAGAGCTTTAGTTCTAAAATTTTACAACGAAAGAAGACGTAAAGTAAAAGAAGCTAAACCTAATAAGGCGCACTTTGTTTTAAAAGATTTAGAGCAATATTTTAATGTAAACATCATTACTCAAAACATAGACGATTTACACGAACGCGCAGGATCCACAAATATTATGCACATTCATGGACAAATAAATCAGATGTGTTCTTCTTTAAACCGAAAGCTAACCTACCCTTGTCATGGCGATATTGAAGTTGGAGATAAAGCCAAAGATGGTTCTCAATTAAGACCAGATATTGTGTGGTTTGGTGAAGATGTTCCTTTGTATCCTAAGGCTCGAAAAATTGTACAAAAGGCCGATATTTTAATTATAATCGGGACATCGATGCAAGTTTATCCGGCAGCCAGTTTAGTGAATGATTTAGGACGAAAAGCCCAATTAATTATTTTAAATCCGAATGATGATGGCCAGAAAATAAATGGCCGAACCTTATTCGTAAAAGAAACAGCAACCAAAGGAATGCCTAAAATATTTAAGGTTTTGGTTGAAAATTATGTAAAAAATGAACAATCAACATAACAAAAAAATATCAAAATTTCTGAGTTTAATTTTAAGACACAACCCAAGCCTTATTCATCTCAAACTCGATGAAAATGGTTGGGCGCCGGTCGATTTTTTACTCAAAAACAAAAAGCAACCATTTTCTTTAGCCGAACTAAAGGAAGTGGTTGAAACCAATGATAAAAAACGATTTTCGTTTAATGAGGATGGAACCAAAATTAGAGCCAATCAAGGCCATTCCATATCCAATATTAATTTAGAACTCAAACCTCAAAATCCACCAGAATTTCTTTATCATGGAACGGTAGGGAAATTCCTTTCTGCCATTCGCGAAAAAGGCCTACTAAAAATGAATAGGCAACATGTGCATTTGAGTCAAGAGAGAGAAACCGCCATAAAAGTTGGAAGTAGACGAGGAAAACCAATCATTTTAAGCATCCGATCTGGAGAAATGTCAAGAAAGGGTCATGATTTTTATTTATCGGAAAATGGAGTGTGGTTAACCAATCATATTCCTTCAGAATTTATTGAATTTAAAGATTAGGATATGCAAAAAATAAACTGGCATCCAGAAATTACTGGAGTTAAAAACTTCTTAACAAGACAAGAATGTCACTTTTTTATTGAAGAAAGTGAACGACGAGGTTTTAAAGAAGCCAAAATTAACAGAAATGGAAAACAAGTCATGATGAAAAACGTGAGAAACAATGATCGTGTTTTGTTTTTTGATGAAAATTTGGCAAATCAAATTTGGACTAAAATTCAACCTTTTACAAATCCAATTGGAATATATAAACCCATTGGCTTAAACGAAATGTTTCGTATTTACAAATACACCAAAGGCCAGCGTTTTAATATGCATAGCGATGGGCATTACCGAAGAAATGATGAAGAAATTAGCTTTTATTCATTCCTAATCTATCTAAACCAAGATTTTGACGGCGGAGAAACCTATTTCGAAAATGGAATTTATATAAAACCCTATACAGGTGATGCCTTATTATTTCATCATCCGTTGAGGCACGAAGGACAGGAAGTTACTAAGGGTGAAAAATATGTATTAAGAACTGACATTATGTATCGTAGAATTTAATGCCATGTAATCTGATTTATGATTATATTTGAAATTCATATTTTCAAACATTAAGAAATGCAATACATTATTAAAAGCTTATTATTATTCATTTTCTTATTTTTTTTATCTTGTAAAGACAAGAAGAGTCCATCCATTAAAATTCCGAGCACAAATAATCTCGTGTTAGAGGCTGATTATTATCAATCTGAACAAAAACAAGCTCCTCTTATTTTGCTTTTCCATCAGGCTGGCTTTAGTCGCGGTGAGTATTTAGAGATAGCCCCTAAATTAAACTCTTTAGGTTTTGATTGCATAGCGGTTGACCAAAGATCTGGTAAAAATGTAAATGGCATTGGAAATAATACATTCGCAAAAGCAAAAAAACTAGGCCTAAAAACGGATTACATTTCTGCGTATCCAGACTTAGAAGCAACTTTACGCTATGCAAAGAAAATTCATCCGAAACGGAAAATAATTGTTTGGGGAAGTTCTTATTCAGCTTCATTAGTTTTTATTTTAACCTCTAAACATCTTAACCTAATCGATGGTATTGTTTCCTTTTCGCCTGGGCAGTATTTTAATTTCGAAAATCAATTGGTGAGTTCATTTTGTAAAAATATTAACCAGCCCGTATTCATTACATCTTCTAAAAATGAGGCACCAGAATGGAAAGAATTTAAACAAAATTTGAGTAATACAAACAGTGTATTTTTTCTTCCAAACCAAAAAGGTAAACACGGTTCTAAAGCTCTGTGGGAAAATAATAGTAACCATGAAGAATATTGGAGAGCTTTAGAAAGATTTTTAAATCATTTTATTGAGTCCAAGTAGTATTTACTTATATTGGTGAATATTTTAAAACAATTAAAAAATTTAAACATTCTATGAATAAATTATTTATCCTTATAGTAATAACCTTACTTTTAGTATGTTCGTGTAATACATCTAAGCAAATTCAAGCATTTGATTTAATAGCTGAAAAAATATATGTAGAAAAAATTGATACATTGAATACCAATGAAAATAAATACAATGAAGACAATGTTATTTTTAAGCCAGGAACTGTTTTCAAATATGAGGTTTCTGTCTCCAAAAACAATAAACCAATTTTTGTAGACTCCTTTCAAAAAGATTGGACATATTCTTACAAAAAAGACAGTAATTCCATTTCTTTAAATTTTCAAACTGAAGTACAATCAGGTAATCCTTTAGCCAAATATTTACCTAACTATAATCAAACATCCATTAAATATATATATTCTGACGCATACAACGCAACAACAGGTGTAATTGAAAATGTTAAAAATTTATGGTTACACCCTCCTCGAGCAGGTATTTTTTCTTTGTTGGAACTTTCTGGATTCCCTTATGTAAAATATCCAATTCAATTGAACGATGAATATGAATGGAATTTGTTAATTGGCGACCATTACAGTCATCCAGATTTTGTAAATTGGAAAGGAAATATTAATACGATTTATAAATATAAGGTAGTCTCCAAAACAAAACTGAAAACAAAATTTGGAACCTTAAAATGTTTTGTCATTGAATCGACCTCTGAAAATAAACTCGGTATTGGGAAAACGACTTTATATTATCATAGAAAATATGGATTTGTAAAAACAGAATTTACATCAATAGATGGAACCAAATTTGACATTATTTTGGTAGAAAAAAGCAATAAAAATGAATAGAACATTAGTAATAGGCGATTTACATGGAGGGTTAAAAGGATTAATCCAAGCCATCGAAAGAGTCAAAATTCAAAAAACTGATACTTTAATATTTTTAGGAGATTATGTAGACGGTTGGAGCGAAGCCTCGGAAACCATTGAATACCTCATTCAATTGTCTAGAAATCATAAGTGTATTTTCATTATGGGAAACCATGATTTATGGTGTAAACGATGGATTCTTAAAGGAGATTCCAATCCTATTTGGCGTGCTCATGGTGGCGATGAAACCATAGAAAGTTATAAAAAAACAGGCCATTTTATGGAAGAATCTCATCGTATCTTTTTTCAGGATTTAAAACCATATTATCTAGATGATCAGAACCGATTATTTATTCACGCTGGATTTACATCTCTTGAAGGTGTAGAATTTGAAGAAAATGAAAACGAATATTATTTCGATAGAACTTTATGGGAAACCGCTTTACAAATGAAGTCTATTGAAAAGGATAAACTTGCATTTATGCCATCTCGTTTGAATATTTATAAGGAGGTTTATATAGGACATACGCCAACAACCAATTATGATTCCCTTGTACCAATGAACGCTCATTCCATTTGGAATATCGATACTGGTGCTGGATTTAAAGGAAAAGTGACAATCCTAGATATTGAAACAAAGGAATTTTGGCAAAGCGATGAAGTTTGGACCTTATATCCTTATGAATTGGGGCGAAATTAATCATGTTCAATATAAAAGTGATATTATAAATCAATTGCTAAGCATCGATTTATTAGACAAAAAAAAAGGGTATGTTATTTTAAAACTTACCCTTTTTATATTTTAATTATTTTAAGATTAATTCACAAAAATCGTTGTTTTAGCTAAAGTTTGCTCAGGAGCAATAAATGTTTCGGAAGTGAATCCAGATACAAACGGATCTTTTAATAACATTCCATAATTATTAGCTCCAGTACAGTAAATTCGGCCTGTTTCTGTAAGTAAAACAGTCCATGAATTGTAGGTCTTAATTTTCACAATTCTTTCCCCATTTAACGCTGTTAAATCAACAGACTTAAATTCATCAACAAAACCAGGGTTACCAACAATTCCTAATTTTCCTGATCCTGCAGCTCCACCTTTTACATATAAATTACCAGTATCGTAATAAATCCATACTTTACAGTCATTCCCATGGTCTCCAAAAGTAGCCATAACAATATTTCCTGTTTCTGTACTAATATCTGCTCCATTTAAATCTAAAGGAACAAATGTTGTCATTTTATCCGAATCGGCTTGTAAACTAGGGTCTGTACTTTTTATCTGCGGGGTTACATCTCCTGCAATATATAACATGCCATTATCCATATGAACTAAAGTATGGAGTAAAGTAGCAGAAACATTTACAATATTTCCTGCAGGTAAACCAGCTGTTATTTTGGTAAAATTATTTACATCAGAAGTTGAACCAACTCCTAACTGGCCATGCTCGTTTATACCTGCCCCCCACAAATTACCATCAGCATCAACAAAAAAAGTGGTATGATTTGTTACAAATATTCGAGTTGGTACAGGTACAACATTGCCATTTTGACCTTTCACAAAGGCATTGTCTAAATTTATTTCTGTATAGGTTGAAACTACACTATTATGTCCGAGCCCTAATTCGCCCTCAAAATTTTGCCCAGCTCCATACAGTTTGTTTGAAGCCGTGTGAATAATGGTATGATTCAAACCTCCATAGGCTCCAATGGCAATCTCAGTATTAGGAAAACCTCTTGAAGCATCAATTTGAATTGGAGTTGGGTGATTTGCATTTGTCCCAGAACCAAGTTTCCCAGAATTACCACCACCCCATGCAATTACTTTTCCATCAGCCGTTACACCCAAAGTCATATCATCTCCTGAATTGAATTGTACTAATTTAGCTTCACTTCCATTAATAGTTGGTAGGGTCAACTTACTCATTATTGGCTTTACAGAATTAAAAGCCGTTGATAATGTAGGACTTGGAACACCTGCTGCACCTAAGTAATTATGTCCATAAGTATAAATACTTCCATCGGCATCTGCAAATACTCCTGTTGATCCTTGTTCTTGTGAAAAACTCCCACAATTACAATCTTGAACTCTTAAATTTATTTTACGCTGTCTGTCATCATTATTATTATCTTTATACGTAACATAAACTTCAGCTTTTAAAGATGATGAAAAGTCTAACCCTTGTGCATCTGTATTTAATGAAGGCTTAAATTCAATGGTCGTCGTCGTTGAATTTCCAGCCAAAAGATCTGTCGAAGTTGGTTGATTTACATTTTGTATAACATTACCAGAACCATCAACGGCAACTACATTTAGTTCAGAAATATCCACGTCGGTAGTAATAGTTAAAGTCTGCGTATTACTCGATGTTTGGGTAAAATCAGATTTTATTAAATCTCGGGTTGCTAAAGATCCACAACCATCTTCTAAATCATTAGAAAAAGCAATATCATAACAAAGTTTCATGGACACTTGAAGATTTCCTTCTGTATGTGTCGGCGGTGTTGTAATAATTCCACCACCTCCAGAGCCTTCGCATAAATTTTTCCAGGTGTTGTTTCCAATAAAAACATTAATACACTTATCCGACAAATCGTAAATCATTAATCCCAAGGCAGGAGCAACAACATCTGCATCCGATGCTAATCTTGGCAATAAAAATCCTTTGTTTTCACTTTCTACATCAACAATCGAGGATGAATGAGGAGTATTTGTTCCAATTCCTACCTGTGCGAAAATAGGATGAATTAGAAAAAAACTAACTAAAACTAATAATATTAATTTCATAATGCATAATTAAATATTCTACAAATATAAAAGAATATAATTATTAATTCTTATAATTCTTTGAATTGAGTAATTACCTCGGTTAAATTAAAAATTCTTGTAATGATCTGTTTCTTTGATATTTCATCAATTTTAAACTGCATTATTTCAAAGTGATAAAATGAAATTTAGACTTTACTCACTTATGAACTAAAGGGAATTTAACCAGTTATATTTCGCCATTAATATCATATTTAGATAAAAAATCCCACATGATTTCCACCGTGGATTTTCCATCAATATCTAAATTTTGCCATTCGTGTCCACCCAATTTTATTTTATAATGTTCTACCGAAGTGCCATTTATTCCATTCAAGAAAGATACGTGTTCAATTTGTTTTCCTTTGCTTGTTAACTGTTCTTTTTGAGGCGGAATATCGGTATTATTAAAATTGTTCCAATAATCTAGAGTCTGATCAATAGAACTTAAGCCTGTACCGCCATTATATGGTAAAACACCGTCATTTGTACCATGAATATTAAGAACTGAAGTAGGATGGGTTGGGTTGCATTGGGTTCTCGTTTCTATCAACATACTACCCGAAACGGCCCCAACACCAGCAATTAAATCACTTTTAAAACAACCTAAGGCATAGGCAAACATTCCTCCATTAGAAAAACCAATTGCATAAATTCTCTTTTCATCAATGGAATACTCTGATTTTATTTTTTCTATTAATGCTTCTATAAACCCAAAATCATCAACATCGCTCTTATTGTCTGGCGTGTCTAACCCTGCATTCCAATGGGAATAACCTTCAAGCAAAAGACCTTGTGGGTAAATGGAAATAAATTCTTTAGCATCGGAAACCGACTTTACTCTTGTTTCGTTAAAAAAATCATTGGCTTGTCCGCCATATCCATGGAAATTTAATAATACAGGCATTTTTGAAGTGGCAGAATAAGACTCCGGTAGGTATAATTTATAATTTCTAGTCTTATTTTTATAGGTTAACGTTTCTAAGCCTGCATAGTTAATATCTTCATCCTTACTACACGAAAAAGTAAGGAGTGTTAACAATAAATTTATGTAAAAGAGTCTTTGCATATTCTTATATTTATGGTATTCCTAAAGTAATCAAATATTATGAGTTTCCATAATGCGGTATTAAAAAACTACTATTTGCGTATTTATAACGCAATTAAATTTGAAAACTAAATATTTCACCTTATATTTGTGTCAAAGAAACGCAATATGATTTTACATTTAGATAATAACTTTAAACCATTCAACCAACCAGAAATTGAATTTGAAACATTCACTTTTTCGGGTGGCGAGCCTCATATCAGAATAAATACGAACATTAATACTGAGGATGAGGTAACCATTACCCACCGTTTACAAAGTTTTAACGATTTTGGAATTTTATTAATGGCAATTGATGCCATAAAAAACATGGGCATAACCAACATTCATTTAGTAATCCCTTATTTTCCTGGGGCAAGACAAGATCGTATTATTAATGAGGGCGAAGCTTTGTCGGTTAAAGTTTATACCACTATTTTAAATCAACAACAATTAACCTCCATTACAATATTTGACCCACATTCAGATGTAACACCTGCCCTATTAAATCATTGTAAAGTGATTAATAATTTCGATTTTATTGAACAAGTTTCTCAACAACTACCCAAAAATATTTTATTGATTTCGCCCGATGGTGGTGCGCTCAAAAAAATATATAAAGTTGCAGCTCATTTAAAACATTACGAGGTTGTAGAATGCTCAAAATCTCGTGATTTAGAAACGGGTAAGCTTTCAAAATTCACTGTTTATTCCGAAGATTTAAAAGGACAACCCTGTTTAATTGTTGATGATATTTGCGATGGAGGAGGAACCTTTTTAGGACTGGCAAAAGTACTAAAAGCAAAAAATGCTGGACCAATTTACTTAGCCGTAAGTCATGGTATTTTTAGTAAAGGTTTTGATGATTTAAATAAGCATTTTGACAAAATTTTCACAACCGATGCCTTTTCAACATTAGAACCAAATACAAATTTGGTGCAAATTCCAATTTTTTAAGTCATGAAATATACTATTGAACAAATACAAAACACAGGAAAGCCTGTAAAATTTCTATTTTTTTGGGGTCATAAACCAAGTTTAGACGGACAAATCACTAAATCTTGTTTTAGCCAATGGTGGCCCTCCCCTTTTATGGTTGATGGCATACATTACAAAACAGCCGAACATTATATGATGGCCGAAAAAGCAAGGTTATTTAATAACGAAGGCATTCGGCAACAAATTATACATTGTCATTCACCAGCAGAAGCCAAAAAACTCGGACGACAAGTCACTAATTTTGATCAAGATGTTTGGTTAGAACATCGGTTTAATATTGTAATAAAAGGAAACTTAAACAAGTTTGAACAAAACTCAGGGTTAAAACAATTTTTGATCCAAACCAAAAAACGTGTTTTGGTAGAAGCCAGTCCGATTGATGCTATTTGGGGAATTGGCATGGCATCCGACAATCAAAAAATTCATGATCCTAGAAAATGGCGAGGTCTAAACTTATTGGGTTTTGCCTTAATGGAAGTGCGGGATTTATTGAAAACCTATTAAGAAAAAAATCAACACATGAATATCCAAAGCATTTACGCCACTATATTAGGAGATTTAGCCGGACAGCCCTTTGAGTATAAATTTGGAAAAGATTTACCAGAATTATATCAAATTGATTTACACCATTCAAAGGCCCAAATTACCGACGACAGCATTTTAACCCTAGCCAGTTGTGATTATCTGATAAAAAAAGGTCAAGTTTCCTTAGAAGACATTTATAAAACCTATGGCGTAAAATATCCAGAATGTGGTTTTGGAAAAGGATATAAAGAATGGATAAAAACAAAACCTAATACGATAGGAGAATCTTGGGGAAATGGCAGTATTATGAGAATCGCCCCTTTTATTCTCACTCAAAACGAAGATTTAATGATGAAGTCCATCCAAACATCTCATCATCATCCGATCTCAATACAGGCAGGAAAAGAATTATACGATCTTTATCATAAAGAAAAGAAAGAAGTTCCAGTACTCATTCAGCCATTCGAAACCTTTAATGTAAAAGCGGACTTTGCCATTAAAACCATTAAAGCGATTTTTTCGTCCACAAAGTCAACACATCAAGCTATAAAACAAGCTGTAATTTTAGGTGGAGATACCGATACTCATGCCTCAATTGTTGCTGGACTTTCAGCTCATCATTATTCAGATCTCACACCAAAAGATATAGAATATGTTGAATCTAAACTGCCTAAAGAATTATTAAATATTCTTTTCAAATTTAAATCATTATTACAGTAACCTTTAAACAGAACAACGATGAACCCACTACATTATACCGACGGATACAAATTAGATCACAGAAGACAATATCCAGAAAACACAAGTTTAGTATATTCGAATTGGACACCAAGAAAAAGTAGAATAAAAGGTGTGGATAAAGTCGTGTTTTATGGTTTGCAATATTTTTTAAAGAAATACATTATCGAAGATTTTCAAACGCACTTTTTCGATAAAAATAAAAAGGAAATTTGTGCAAAATATACCCGACGAATCAATCAATATTTGGGTGAAAATTCGGTAGGCATAAAACACATTGAAGATTTACATGATTTAGGATATATTCCGATGGTCATAAAAGCCCTTCCAGAAGGTTCTCAAGTTCCAATCCGAGTGCCTATGTTTACCATGTACAACACTTTACCAGAGTTTTTTTGGTTGACTAATTATTTTGAGACCTTACTTTCTACAACCATTTGGTTGCCTTGTAATTCGGCAACAATTGCCCACCAATACCGATTATTTTTAGACCAATATGCACAAGAAACGTCTTCTGTACCTGAATTTGTGGATTGGCAAGGTCATGATTTTTCGATGAGGGGAATGGCTGGATTGGAAGCGGCCACACTCAGTTCTGCAGGACATTTATTAAGTTTTTCAGGAACCGACACCATTCCGAGCATTGATTTTTTAGAGGATTATTACAATGCCGATTCAGAACATGAAATCGTTGGAGGAACCGTTCCTGCCACCGAGCATTCGGTAATGTGCATGGGGACAAATCTTGGAGAACAAGACACTTTTAAGCGATTAATTACCGAAGTTTATCCAAATGGTGTTGTTTCTATAGTTTCGGATACCTGGGATTTATGGAAAGTATTAACAGAATATCTCCCGAATTTAAAAGAAGAAGTCCTCGCTCGAGACGGAAAAGTGGTGATAAGACCAGATAGTGGAGATCCCGTAGATATTATTTGCGGAAATCCTTATGGAAAAACCAAAGATGAGAAAAAGGGTGTTATTGAATTGCTTTGGGATACATTTGGTGGTGAAACAAATTCAAAAGGTTACAAAGAATTAGATCCTCATATTGGCGCAATTTATGGCGATAGCATCACCTTAGAACGTGGTAAATCTATTTGTAAACGCCTAAAAAGAAAAGGATTTGCTTCAACCAATATTATTTTGGGAATTGGCTCATTTACTTATCAATACAACACAAGAGATACCTTCGGATTTGCCATGAAAGCCACTTATGGAGAAGTTTCTGGCGAAGGTCGTGAGATTTATAAAGATCCCATTACGGATGACGGTACCAAAAAATCGGCAAAAGGCTTATTAAAAGTTGAAAAAGTAAATGGGGAATTTGTGCTTATAGACCAAGTGAGTTGGGAAGAAGAAAAACAAGGTGAATTGAAAGAGGTTTTTCGAGATGGAAAGCTTTTAATTGAGGAAGAATTGTCTGTTATCCGTGAGCGGTTGAAATAAGTTTTTTTTCAGCCAAATCAAATTAGTGTGCGTTTTAAGATCTAAATATAGAGCATTGAACGCACACATTTTTTATCTCAAAAAGTTTACAAATCCTCAAGAGGTACAAATGTCACTTTATTAATAACCACCTCAACATCTTTTTTTCCTTCTGGGAATTTATTCGGATTGGGTTTGGTAGAAAAGTCCACTAAATATAAATTCATATACAGTCGTTCTTTTCCTTTCCATTTAAAATTATGCTTTCCTTTGTAAATACGACTTGAAATGGTGTCGGATGGTTGAACGGGTTCATTTGCCCAACCGAAAAACGTAGTAAAATAAACAGAATCTGGCGTCCAACGTATTTTACAGGTAAAATCTTCAGGTTCTGGAGCAAAAACAAAGCGCTGAACTCCAGCTTCTTTATGAGGCTGCAAAGTATAACCTCCCAAAGTATCTTGGTCCTTATTCCAAAATGAAAATTCAATATCAATTTCACTGGTATCTGTTTCATATAAAAACAAACCCAAAACAACATTTTTAGGGAATTTTGTTTGATCAATTCCTTGAACTTGAAAAGTATATTCTCCGTACCCATACGAATCCACGCTTTTTACCTCTGTACAATACCATTTATCATCTTTTTCTAAAATATTAAGATGCAATGCGCCATTATCATCTACATAAGGCCCTTCATTGGCGCTAGACCAATAATTTTTCCCTGGCCCTGAAATCTCAATGATATCTTCACGTGTTTCAAATTCTATATTCGAAAATATTAGGGTCTTTTCTTCAGCACATGAAAAGTTAAATAATACCACGAATAATAAGCTCATTCTTTTTAATGTACACATATTCTTTATTCTTTTATTTCATCAAAATTAAAAAACAAACTATCCAACTCTATAATATCCATATCAAATCCTAGAGTAACTTGTTTGGTATAGCAAATAAAGACATTATTTTTCATAAACCGATTCCTTTTCGATTTGCCAATTTCTGCATAATCATAAACTTCAATATCTGGTGAAGATTGGTTTTCAGTCTTTAATAATAAGATATTATCTTTTAAGGTGTATCGGCCCGTTACTTTATCGGCTTGATAACAAAAGCTTTTATATTCATAGGTACTATCTGCAAAACAGGAGAAACGATAACCGCAACTTGCAGAGCTTTCATAATGAGCAACAAGTACTTGCTTTTTCGAATTCTTATCATAATCAATAAACCCAGTAGGTTTTATATAAATCAAAACCAAGCCTAAGACCAATATGCCTAAAGTCCAATTCCGTCTTGGATTTTTAAATTGTTCATGGACACTCAAGCCAACTTGGAAAACTCCAACAAATACAAGCACTAAATAATAAACAAAAGCGAATACTAGGACAAAGAAAAACAAAAGTCCTAATTTATTCCTCCATATATCCATGATGTTAACCAACAGAAATAGAGTCATGATTAAGATCCGAATGAGCCAGTGTTTACTTTTCATTTAATTGTTTTTCAACTCAAATAAAATTCGAGAACTAAGATGTTCGGGTAAAAATTTAGTAATCTCTATAAGTTGATCTCCATTTTGTTTTTTATTATTGACATGATAAATAAAATTTCTATACAGATAATACATCAGTACTCGGTTATAGTCATCTAAATGATCATCTTTTATCATTTCAATAAGTTTAATTTCTATTTCCTTTGAGTATTTGGATTCTGAGAGAGCCCTTCCTACTCTTCTCACACTTCCAAAATAATGATTTTTGTTTGGTGAATCAATTCTAAAAATTATTCCAATAAGCAAATCAACAACATTAATATTTAAATCTTCCAACTCTTTGATATATGTCTTTCGGCTATTAAATGCATAACTTCCATCTGAGCTTCTGATAAATCTATCATTCATAATATTTAAATGTGCACGTAAAAAGCTATCCCAATTTGTAGTTTCCGCAGATAACCTTGCTATTGCTTTTTCATGATCTCTTGGACTTTGATCTCGACTACAACTTCCATAAACTTTTCGCCCTCTTTTTAGAGACAATTCTGTTCTTTTTGAATAGTAACGACCTACATAATCTTCAAATTCATTATGAGAACCACCATACTCAATGGCTTCTATAACGGCTGCTTTCAATAAAGATGAAAATAGAACATCGTTAATTTTTAAACTATCAAGAACTTTATACTTCGCAACTTCCCATTTTAATAAATTTTCATAAAATGTATCATACTGATTTTCATCCCGGAAAATGGGTTTATTTGTTTTTTCATTAACATAATCAATAAATGTTTCAATTACTTGAACTGTATCTTCCTTTTCTCTAACACTCTTTTTTGTATCTAAATACAACTGAAAAGAAGTGTCAATCATACATTCAGAATATTGAATCATATCTGCATATTTCTTTGGCAGTTTTTCTATGTTAAATTCAGATGTGAAATAAAAAGCTTCAACATTTTCGCTCATTCCTTCTGAACCTGGATAAAAATCAATAATCCAACTTTCATTAACTTTTTGGGTAAATAATTCAGGTTGATTTCGAATATGAATTGCTTCTTGAAAAATTGTTCCACCAAATTCAACAATCTGATCTCCATCGTAATCTGTATATAGCCGTTTTGTAACTAACATACTGCTATCTCGAATAGCATTAGGATATTTTTTAATAAACGTATGAAAGGAAATTCCGTTTTTTAAATCGACCAACGCCTCATCTACACGATCCTTTTCTAAATTTATATAATGAGCTGTTGCCTGCGACTTTGAATAATAACTCGGATTTAATTCACAAATTTTATATTGGAGATTGAGAGAATCTACAATATGATTTAACTTGCTCATAATTGAATCATTGTAAATTAATCCATTTGAATGCTCCTTGAATTCAGAGTTTTGACCTATACACGTTATAGATGTAAAAATGAAAACTAATTGAAATAATCTATTCATAATAATTGGGTTTATTAATTTTTTATATCCATGGTAGTATTACTTCTAAATTATCAACGAGAGAAAACACAATCCATCTTTAGAATATATTCTAATAATTTGAAGTTTCATAACTATGTAATATAGTTAAAACGAAATTTTACGTAATATATTTTCAAAAAAACTCATGACATCTATATTCAACAAACTACAACAAACACCGTTTTAAATGTTTATAAAAATTATCTCGATTGGCACGATCTGGTAATCCAGCAACTTGGTCATCTCCCAATTCCATAATAATCCAATCGCCATTTTGTTTTTTAGCAATATCCATTGTAAAAAAACGACTTTCTATGGTCTTTGCAATTTCTATAAAAACCTCTAAATAGGGTTTTGTAGTCCCATAGTCACCTTCGTCCCAATAATCAAAAACCTCTACAATCTCATGATCGCAAAAGAACACTCTGAATTCCTTTGTTAAAGGCATTCCACTTTTAGAATGTTCGGTTAAATATTCTAAGTCCTCAAATTGTCTAAAAACAACACCTTCATTTAATAAACTACCTCTTAATTCTAAAAAACAATCGACCACTTCTTTCACTTGCTGTTCATTCAAACTATTTGGAATAAAACAAGCCTTTTCCCAGTGGTTCTTTTCTGATTTCACATAATCTTTTACAATAATTGGAGATCCGTTAAATGAAGTGGCAAGCTTTAATATATTGTTTTGAGTCAAATCTGTTGTCCAAACCGACTTTGGTGTAATATGTTCTATTTTATGATATGAACTCGGTAAATAATGGCAATATTTATAGGCGTCGGGCGGATTAATAAGTTGAACATTTTTCTTTAATAGAATTTCATACAACTGAGTATATTGCTTTATTGTAAGCATCCAACCTCGATAGACAGCTAAAACAAGATTATCTGATACCTCTACCATACGTATGGCTTGATTGAAATCCTCTTTTTCTAAAGCTTCAAAGCTTATTAAAGAGGTCTGAAATCCTAAATTTTCAGCGGCCTTTTTCTCCGCTTCATAATCCGGTTCAACTCGTTTATGGTTAATGACGCTATCGCAAAATATAATTCTCATTTTTTTTATTATTTGATGTATTTTGGAACACTTTATAATACTTCAAGATACCTTTTATATTACAATTATTTTCACTTCACTTTTGGTTCTTCAATTCGCCAAGGTGGATTAAGTCTATTTTCTCCAGCATAAAACAATATCAGTTGATTTCCATCAATGTCTTTCAGCCTCGCTTCTCTCCACAACCAATTTTGGTCTGTTGGTTCTTGATCAAACACAATGCCTTTTCTTTTTATAATTTCAACTTGTTCGTCAAGGTTTTTACATTCAAAATACACACAAACCCCATTTCCTTTGGGCAATTTTTCGGTTTGATGAATTGAAAAGGTGGAATTACCATCTGGACATTCAAATCGTGCATAATGTGGAAGCGCTTCCACAATTAATTTCAATCCTAATTTTTGATAGAAAGGAATGGATTTTGTTAAATCTAAAGAGGGAACGGTTATTTGATTTAGATTCATTGTGTTTTCAGTTAAATAATCATTTTTCTTCGAGTCGAAAATATGAAGTTAATCCTATGTTTAATTCTCTCAAATTAAAGAATCGATAAAATATAAAATAAGACAATTA
>JBMYWP010000050.1:0-31520 GCA_049607525.1 Flavobacteriales bacterium | reverse complement strand
ACAGAAATTAAAAAAGCTATTTTTTTCATAAAATATATGGCTTTACCATAGAAATATATACTTTGAGGGCTAAAGATATAAAAAAAAAAGAAGGATACAAGTTAAAAGCTCATCCATTAAATAATAATAAACAGATATTTTAATTTTCTGCCTATTTCAATCTATCGTTATTTTCAATTCATTGATGTTATTTAGAGATATATTTAACGATAAATAAATAAAAACTTCGAGTTCCATTCTGTAAAAATGAGCAAAAAAAAGAGGATGGTTTTAATGGCCATCCTCTTCTTTTTTATATTTAATAATAAGAACTAGTCTTCTTTACTATCTTTAATTGTATCCAACATTACTGGTGTTGCAATAAACAACGATGAGTATGTTCCTACAACAACTCCAACCAATAAAGCAAACATGAATCCTTGAATGACTTCACCTCCCATAAAGAAGATTACTAATAATACAATTAACGTGGTTAACGACGTATTCATTGTTCTACTTAACGTACTATTCAATGCTCCATTAATTAAACCTTTATCGTTGAATTTACCTGTTTCACCAACACGTTCACGAATACGGTCAAATACAACTACAGTATCGTTTAATGAATAACCGATTACTGTAAGAATAGCAGCAATAAACGCTTGATCGATTTCTAAAGAGAATGGTAAGAAACCATGTAAGATAGAATACAATGACAATACAATTAAAACATCATGGAATACAGCGGCAACTGCTCCTAATGAATATTGCCATTTTCCGAATCGGATGATGATATAAAGGAAAATAATGAATAATGATCCTAAAATTGCCCAGAAAGCAGCTTTTAAAATATCATCGGCAATGGTTGGACCAACCAAAGTTGAACTTTCAATCTTATAGTTTGCATCAATTGAAGTTAATCCTTGTGCTAAGGTCGCTTCTACTAATGAATCAGAATTTTCTTGTTCAATTAAATACTTTGTTGTTAATTTCACTTGATTACCAGCACCAAACGTTTTAACAATAGGTTTTAATTCTTTACCATCAACAATAAATACTTTACCTAATTGATCCCTTACATCATCCGTTTTAATATCATCTGAAAAACTAACAACATAAGAACGACCACCTGTAAAGTCAACACCTTTATCGAATCCACGAGACATCATAGAAACAATACCAGCCACAATAATAAGTGCAGATACACCATATGCCATTTTCTTTTTAGCTAAAAAGGCAACATTATTGTTTTGGAACAATGTTTTAGTTACTCCAGTATAGAAACTTACACCTTTTCCTTTGGCAATTTTTGCATCTAAAATAAGACGAGTAATAAAGATTGCACAGAATAACGATGTTAAAATACCAATGATTAATGTCGTTGCAAATCCTCTAATTGGACCTGTACCGAAAATGTATAAGATAATACCTGTTAATAACGTCGTAACATTGGCATCAATAATTGCAGCATAAGCGTGCTTATAACCATCTGCTACAGCTGTTTTAAGATTTTTACCGAAACTTAATTCTTCTTTAATTCTTTCAAAGATAAGTACGTTGGCATCAACCGCCATACCAATAGTTAATACAATACCGGCAATACCAGGTAATGTTAATACAGCTTTAAATCCAGCTAATACTCCAAAAACAAAAAACATGTTAGCTAATAAGGCAATATCTGCACCTAATCCAGCATCTTTAGAATAATAGAACATCATGTAAAGCAATACAAAAATCAATGCAGCAACAAAAGATGCTAACCCGTTATCAATTGCTTTTTGACCTAATGAAGCTCCTACCTGGTCTGCTTGAATAATACGAGCCCTTGCAGGAAGTTTACCAGCCTTTAATATGTTTGCTAAATCTTTTCCTTCTTCAATATCGAATTTACCAGTAATTTGAGAACTACCATTAGGAATTACAGAGTTTACCGTTGGGTAAGAATATACATAACGATCTAATACAATAGCTACTGATTTACCAATATTATTAGACGTTAATCTTTTCCATTCTTTTGCACCACGGTTATTCATTTGCATAGAAACTTCTACACCACCATTTACTCCAAAATTGGCACTTGCATCTTCAATAACATCACCAAATAATGAAGGCTCCCCGTTACGGTTAGATTTTAGTGCAATTAAGTGTAATCTATTTGGCATTTGCTCTTCAAACTGTGGCTTTACAGTCCATAAAAACTCAGTATAACGCAATTCTACAGGCAATAATTTGCGAATATCTTTACGATTAAAGAATTCATTAACAGCGTTTGTATCTTTTATATGAGCCGAACCAATTGCTGGTCCAGGAAATGCTTGACCATCTTGAGAAATTGAAGGTTGGAAGATTTCAAACAATGGATTAAACGCATTATTCACAGAATCTACTTCTTCTTTCTTTTTATCAGCCACCATAGAATCTGTTGATTCCGTTGTACTGTTTAATAAATCAGAAATATCATCTTCAGAATCAGTGTTTGATTTGTCTGAAGTTGTATTTGAAGCATCCGAGTTTAAAGTTTTCACTTCATTTGGATTCACTTCAGTTTCTCTTAATCTTTGGTTTGCAGCAAAAACAAATGGTAAAATCTCTGCAGATTCTCTTGTTTCCCAAAACTCTAATTGTGCAGTTGTAACAAGTAATTTCTTAATACGATCAGCATCTTTTACACCAGGTAGCTCAATTAATAAACGACCAGCTTGTCCTAATTTTTGAATATTAGGTTGAGCAACTCCAAATTTATCAATACGTGTACCTAAAATTGTAAAGGCTCTATCAATGGCTCCATCAGCTTCTTTTCTTACAATCTTTAAAACCTCTTCATCCGAAGCTGTAATAGATGTAAATTTCTCACTTAAAGATGGTGTACCAAAGTATTTAGCATCGTGTAATTTTGCTGTACCTCCGTTCTTCTGGTTTTCAATAGCAAAAGCCTCGGCAAAAAGTGTAATAAAATCTTCTTGCGACTCTTTTTCCATTTCTTTTGCACGAGCAATTGAAGCTTGGAATAAAGGATCCTTCTGATCTCCAACCAAATTCTTCAAAATATCATCAACTGATACTTCAAGAACAACACTTACTCCTCCTTGAAGATCTAATCCCAAATTCAATTCGTTTTCACGACACATTTGGTAATCCAATCCTGGAATAAATGAAAGTACAGGTATATTCGCTACAGAATCTAAATAATACGACTCTGAAGGTACCTCACCAGCTTCTGCTGCTTTTTTCGCATCTGATTCTACCTTATTCGCTAAAAAAGTAAACGAAAGTTGGTATAAACAAATTAATGCAAGGATTAAAGCAAATCCCTTTATTAAACCTCTGTTTTGCATTGTTTGAAAATTTATTCAATAATCTGAACGTGCAAATATAAAATTTAATACGAGATACTCAAGTAATTTCATCCACTTGCACCACTTTTTTTAATATTTTTGAAAATAATTGAACTAAATTCTATAAAATCATGCGCTCTATTCTTCTTATTTCTATTTTCTCGACTCAGTTCGTTTTCGCCCAACATTTTTTTGATCAAGGGAACGGTGTCATTGTTACCAAAAATTCTACTCCACTTAATTTAGCATGGTCCGGTGGATTAAATGCTCCTCAATTCAGTACAATTGACATTAATCATGATGGAGAAAAAGATCTCATGGTTTTCGATCGGGATGATCATCGGTTTATGCCTTTAGTTTACAATATGTATTACGGAACCGAAGAAAATATTTACGAATATAAGCCAGAATTTATTAAAGAAATACCTCAATGTAACAATTGGGCTTTCTTTAAAGACATTAACAATGATGGTAAGGAGGATTTATTCACCTCGTCCTTTGGTGGAATTAAGTACTATAAAAACAACAGCACATCTAACCTTAATAATTTTACTTTAATAGATACTTTAAGATCTAAACGTAGTGGCGTTGAAATAAAAATGTTTGTTAGTAAAGTAGATATTCCTGGCTTTGCAGATGTTGATTCGGATGGTGATATAGACATTCTAAATTTTGATGTATTTGGAAATACAATAGAATTAAATGAAAATATTTCTACTGATTTAAATGATTTAAAATTTAAAATTACCGATAAATGCTGGGGCGATTTTAGTGAGAATTCACTTGACAATTCCGTTGTGTTAAGCGATCCATCTTGCACAGGCCCAACTTTCCCTCAGAAAAAAGCAGAACCTCAACATGTAGGTTCAACAATGGCTCTATACGATTTAGATAACGATAGTGATTATGAAATTATGCTGGGCGATGTAAGTTTTAAAAACATCGTTCAATTGAATAACTCTCTTGTAGATGGTGAATATGTGATGGATGCTCAAGAGGCAAACTTCCCTTCTGGAACTACCCCAATAGATGTGGATGTATTTCCTGCAGTATATTTTGTGGATTTAGACCACGATAATAAAATGGATATGATTGCATCTCCAAATACCAGCAATAATACCGAAAACCAAACGAGTGTCTGGTATTATAAAAATTCTGGAACAACTGAAGTACCTCAATTCAACTTTGTAAAAAAGAATGCAATTCAAGATCAAATGATTGATGTAGGTCGATTTTCTAAGGTTAGACTTTTCGATTACAACAACGATGGATTAATGGATTTAACTGTTGCCGCAGGGCAAGTTTATGATCCATCTGGTACAAAATCACAAATATCGCTTTATGAAAACATAGGAACAGTAACAACTCCAAAATTTGATTTTATTACAGAAGATTTTGCTGAATTGAGTAACTTAAATTTAGGAACCCAAATTTGCCCTTCTTTTGCTGATCTAGACAACGATGGTAAAGAAGATATGGTGGTTGGACTTGGAGATGGTACTTTAGTATTCTTCAAAAACAATTCAACAAACACTTCTCCAATGAACTTTACAGCAAACCATACTATATTAAATTCAATTGATGTTGGAAATAATGCAACACCAACATTATATGATATTGATAACGATGGAAAAACAGACTTATTGGTTGGTACAAGACAAGGTAAAATACATTATTACAAAAACATTTCGACAACTAATACACCAGAATTTGAATACATTACTAATCATTTAGGTCAAATTACAATAGTTAACAATTCAAATATTGGCTTCTTAGACTTACAGGTCATAAGCGAAAGTGGTGAACCAATTATCTATGTGGGTAGTTATAAAAATGGAATACAACGCATAGAAAATATTGCGGGTAATTTAACAGGAACATTTACCATTACAGATACGAACGTTCATAACTTAAATAATTTTACACAAAGTAGTCCTGCTTTATACGACTTTACAAACGACGGTTATTTAGAAATGCTTGTTGGTAACATAAAAGGTGGTGTGGAATATTTCCATGGAATTGATGAAACCCAAGTATCGATTTCGGAAAACACAAACCCTCAGTCCATTTTATATCCAAATCCCACAACACATACATTTGCCATTAAAAGCGATATACAATGGGAATATTTGGAAATTTACTCACTAACTGGACAAAGATTGATAAACAAGCTGTTTACTGAAAAAACAGATATATCACATTTACCTGAAGGAACCTATTTTATCAAACTTATTAATTCAAACAATACAGAAACTCTAAAGTTGGTCAAAAAATAATAATAAATTGAAACCAGTAAAAGCATTAGCTTTTACTGGTTTTTATTTTCTAAAATGAGAAAGAATAATTCCACAAGACATGGCTACATTCAACGATTCCGAAATACTACTTTCATGTTTCGGAATGGATAAAAAATGTGTTGAAAGTTCAAATATTTCATCAGAAATACCATTCGCCTCATTTCCCATGATTAAAATACCATGATTAGGTAAATCGCTTACTAATACATTATCACCTTCCATTTTTGTTGCGAAAACTGGAATGTTCTCTTTCTGAGCTTCTATCAAAACATCATGTTCCACTTGGTATAGACTGACATTGGCAATAGCTCCCATGGTACTTTGAATACATTTGTTCTGAAAGGGATCGGTTGTCCCTTTGTTCATTAGAATATGCTTTACACCGAACCAATCGGCTAAACGTATAATGGTTCCTAAGTTTCCTGGATCATTAACCCGATCTAAAAACAATACCAAATCATCTTTTATATCATTTAAATTCAATTGAAGTATCGGAATCTGAACGATTGCCAAACCATCATCGGGCGAATTATATGTTGAGATAGTTTTTAATTCAGGTTCTGTAATTCGGGTAATTTGCCTGTCATATTGCTTCAAAAAATCAGCATCTGTGTTAATCGCAAACATTTCAGTAATTTGTAGAGCGGAATCCAAAATAGATTGGATTGCTTTTCTTCCTTCGACAACAAATACACCATCTTTTTGCCTAATCTTCTTTCTTTGTAAAGATTGTATATACTTTTGCTTATTTTTGCTCAACATCTTAACTCTATATTTTTAACAAAAGTAACCAATGCCTAGAAACCTGTCCAAATATTTAAGCTACTTTCTCATTTGCTTAATACTTTTTACTACTCATTCATGTAAATCTAAAAAAGGGTTGGATGCAGGATTTTCAATTTTGGTACAAAATGATATCTACATTAATGGCAAACTCAATAACGACGAAATATTACATACCTATTTAAAACAACAGCCAAAATCGAAATATTTTGGCCTAAAAAGGGAACAAATATTATTTTCTGAACGTAAGTTAAAGCAAAGTGCAAAGCAATTAAAACTATATTACAACAATAAATCGTACTTCAATAATACTGTAAAAACAATTGTCAAGACAAAAAAGAATAAGACAAAAGTTGAGTATCACATCCAATTGGGACAACCTTATAATATAGATACAATCAGTTATTCAGGGGTAAAAGATGAATCTATAAAAAAACTAATAAAAGAAAATTTAAACGTAAACGAAACTGTAAAAGTTGGATTACCATATGATTATTGGGCTTTAGAAAACAAACGAAATGACATTTATGGTTTGTTAATAGAAAATGGATATTATTCTTTAGAGAAAAGTGATTTAGGATTTTATGCAGACACCATCAACAAACAAAACAGCATTGGTCTAGAATATTTTTTAAAAACTAAAGACAGCAACATAAAGCCCTTTCGTTTTAATCAAACGGTAGTTAAATTACTAACCCACTCGAAAAAAGAAGTCGTAACTGACACTTTAACTATAGGTGATTTAACCATAATTGCACCAACAAATACATTTCCGATCACCACAAAAACTTTAAAATCGTGTCTATTATTCACAAAAGGAGATCTTTTTAAACGTTCATTAGTCGACAATTCATACTCTAAACTAAATAATTTGAATGTGTTTGAACGCATTCGGGTAACCTTAAATCCGGATGATGAAAATAATTTGGATTGTGTAATAGAGATGTATACCCGAAAAAAAATTGTAAATACTTACAGTGTAGAAGGTGTTCATACATCAGGAAACTACGGTTTGGCAGGTACAATTTCTTATGAAGATCGAAATATTTTCAAAGGTGCAGAATCTTTAAAGTTTAAGTTAAATGGAATTGCAGAACACCAGGGTGCACAAGACGGAACAACCCCAATTTTCAACGCCTTTACGGTTGGAGGAGATTTAAGTTTGACATTTCCTAAATTACTATCTCCGGTAAACACAAAACCACTCCTTGACCCTTCACGGCAGGTAAACACCACCTTCTCTTTGGGTTACAATCGTTTAAATAGACCAAGTTTAGGCCGAACAATTCTAAATTTCAAATACGGATACCATTGGCAAATAGGACAGAATAAACATTACTTCAACCCGGTAGAAATCAGCTCTGTTTATATTGATGAAGGATCTGACTTAGAAGGAACCTCGGGTACAAACATTCAACAACTTTATACAAATTTCCTAATTACTGCAAGTAATTATACATTCGAATTTACAGATCAAAATCCAAAAAAGATTAAAGATCATAATTTTTTAAGAGCAAAGATAGAATCGAGTGGTAATATATTTAGTGCCATAGCCAAAACAACCAATTTTTTTAAACAAGATGCCGAAGGTAGAAACTTACTCTATAATAATGTATATACTCAATACCTAAAATTCGATTTCGACTATAGACATTATTTTGTATTTAATAAGAATCATGAAATTGCAACGCGTTTTCAATTCGGAATTGGGGTTCCTTATGGAAACTCATCGGCAATGCCTTTTCAGAAACAATATTTCATTGGTGGTAGTAACGATATTAGAGGGTTTGATTCTTATTCTACGGGGCCAGGTTCTTACCCAGGAAATAGTGATGCAGCCTTTTATACCGCGGATATGAAAATTCAAAGTTCATTGGAGTATCGTTTCACGATATATGAGAGTTTCAAGGGAGCAGCATTTGTTGACGCAGGAAACATTTGGGAAGTAAAAGAAAACAAAGATGAAGATGGAAATTTATTGAAACCTGGGGCGCATTTTAAATGGAATAGATTTCACGAAGAGATTGCCAGCAGTATTGGTATTGGTTTACGCTACGACATGGATTTTCTATTGTTTAGAGTAGATTTTTCTCACCCGATGTACGATCCTAGTGTTGGATACCGAAACCCAAATTACAACAAAGATATTTCAGGAAGCCAAGAGTTTTTATCTTCACCTATTAGTCAAAGATGGCAACTCAATAACATTACCTTAAAAGAACTGAAAATAGGAATTGGTATAGGATATCCTTTCTAAAGCATTTATTCCATTCATAAAAGAAATAAACATAAAAGAGGCGAATTCTTAAGAAAGAATTCGCCTCTTTTTGTTCTGTTCAAGTTAATGTCTAAACATCTAACTTATTCTCGTGATTATCGAAGAATGAATATTGCATAAAATTGTAAGCAGAGTTCGCTTTTACTTTAAAACGCTTTTTGTGCTTAAACATTAATTTTATTCTTTCAGAAAAAATAAATCCTTTTGTAAAATAGGCCGCCAAAAACGGATGAGTTACTAAAGTGATGTTATCCTTTTTCTGATCTTCCCATAATCCGATCAATTTTTCTTTTATTTCGTCTTCAATTAAAATACTTGCTTGAATTTTACCTGAACCATCACAGGTTGGGCATTTCTCAGCAGTTGTAATATTAATTTCTGGACGAACACGTTGTCTCGTAATTTCTATAAGACCAAATCGGCTTGGCGCCAAGATTTTATGTTTTGCCCTATCGCTGCTCATAAATTCCTTTAAGGACTCGAACAGTATTTTTCGGTTTTCATTACTGTGCAGATCAATAAAATCAACAACAATAATTCCTCCCATATCACGTAATCGCAATTGTCTTGCAATTTCTTCTGCAGCTAAAAGATTTACTTTAAGCGCATTATCTTCTTGAGAACCATTTTTATCTGATCTATTTCCACTATTCACATCAATGACGTGCATAGCTTCTGTGTGCTCAATGACTAGGTAAGCACCTTTTTTCATAGAAACAGTACGTCCAAAAGAAGACTTAATTTGTCTTTCAATACCAAATTTTTCAAATATACCAGCCGGATGATCAACATATTTAACCAAATCTTGTTTGGTTGGATCTATTGAACCCAAATATGTTTTTACCTCATCATAGAGCTCTTTTTCATCTACATGTATATTCTGAAAAGAATCGTTTAAAATATCTCTTAATATAGATGTAGCACGCCCCATTTCTCCAAGAACTTTGTAAGGTGCCTTAGCGACTTTTAATTTGGTATAAAAGTCTCTCCATTTCTCTACCAATTGCGTTAAGTCAGCATCTAAATCTGCTACTTTTTTCTCTTGTGCAACGGTTCGGATAATAACACCAAATCCTTTAGGTTTGATACTTTGAATTAATCGCTTTAATCGTTTTCTTTCGTCTCCATCTTTCAAACGTTGAGAAATAGAAATTCGGTTCGAAAAAGGCAATAGAACCAAATACCTTCCTGCGATAGAAATTTCGGTACTTATTCGTGGTCCTTTGGTTGAAATAGGCTCTTTGGTAACTTGTACTACAATGGTTTGTCCAACTTCAATAACATCAGATATTTTACCATCTTTTTCGATGTCATTTTCCCCATTAAACTCAGAAAGCATCCATCTAGACTGCGTTCCGATCATGGTTTTTTTAACAAATTTGTTCAGACTTTTTACCTGAGGCCCTAAATCGTGATAATGTAGAAAGGCATCTTTTTCATATCCCACATCTACAAAGGCTGCATTTAATCCAGAAATAATTCGTTTAACTTTTCCTAGGTAAATGTCGCCAACGGCAAAACTATTTTCTTCAGTTTCTTTATGAAGTTCAATGAGTCTTCCCTCTTTTAATAAGGCAATATCTAAATCTTTAGCAGTCGATTTTATAACTAATTCACTACTCATTAAATTTAGATTTAGAGATTTTTTAATAAACAACAACAGGAGTTTGTTTAAAACTCCTGTTACAAAAAAAGACTATTTCTTTTTCTTATGTCTGTTTTTTCTTAATCTCTTTTTTCTTTTGTGTGTCGCCATCTTATGACGTTTTCTCTTTTTTCCGCTTGGCATAATCCAACTTTTAAAGGTTATTACTTATCTCGAATTCAGCTTAATAACTGTATACTTTCTATTCTTCATTAATTCGATTCTTTCGAATAAATCAATTTCGAATTGCAAAAGTCGTAATATTTAACAACTTACACAAAGAAAAATAAAGAAAATATCAGAAATATAAAACAACGAAATACTATTTTACTAGTACTTTTTCTTTTACACCTTCCATAAATACCTTAGCAGGTTTAAATGCTGGGATATTATGTGCTGGAATAACAATTGTAGTGTTCTTAGAAATGTTTCTTCCTGTCTTTTGAGCTCTCTTCTTAATAATAAAAGATCCAAAACCTCTTAAATAAACGTTATTACCGCTTTCTAAAGATCCTTTTACTTCTTTCATGAAAGACTCAACAGTTAATTGAACATCAGCCTTATCCAATCCTGTCTTCTCTACAATTTCTGCAACGATATCTGCTTTCGTCATTTTTTCTTGTTTTTTTATAATTGGGTTTTCTTTCTTAAAGGACGGCAAAGATACTAATATTAAATTTTTACAAATGAGATTTTTATATTTTTTTTACTTTCGCATCACATTTATTTAAAAATATGCCCAAAATTCAGCATTTTTTGATCGATTGGTTCAAAAAAAACCAACGTCAATTGCCTTGGAGAAACTCAAAATCAGCCTATAAGATTTGGTTATCCGAAATCATTTTACAACAAACACAAGTCGTTCAAGGGACTCAATATTATCTTAAATTTTGTAAGGCATTTCCTTCGGTTTCGGAATTGGCCGATGCTTCTGAGAATACGGTCTTTAAAATGTGGGAAGGTCTAGGGTATTACAATAGAGCTAAAAATCTTCATTTCACAGCAAAAACCATCAAAAACGACTTCAATGGAGTCTTTCCTTGTAAGTATGACGAAATACTAAAACTGAAAGGTATTGGCCCTTATACCGCTGCTGCAATTTCAAGTTTCGCGTTTAATAACCCTAAACCTTTGGTAGATGGTAACGTATTTAGACTTTACAGCAGATTATTTAACATCCCTACTCCTATAAACACATCTAAAGGACAAAAAGAATTTACTTTTTTAGCTGAAAAACTACTTTCTGAACTAAATGTAAAACAAGGTGTTGTTTATAATCAAGCCATAATGGAATATGGGGCTTTGGTTTGTACGCCAAAAACGCCTAAATGTGGAGAGTGCGGACTTCAATCAAAATGTTTGTCATTCAAAAATGACTCTATTAAGAATCGACCAATAAAATTAAAAAGTAAACCTAAACGGGAACGTATTTTTTCTTACATACTATTTAAACAAGATTCTAAATTTTGGGTTGAAAAACGCTTAGAAAAAGACATTTGGAATAAACTCTATCAGCCTTTTTTAATTGAAGGTGATTTGGAACAAATATCGACTTTGGATATAAACAAAGATAACATACAAACTATTTCAAAGACAATAAAACATGTGTTATCCCATCAGAATTTGCATATTACATTCTTTAGTTATGAATTAGACCTAAAAGAGAAATTTGATTTTTTATCACGAGGTGAATGGATAACAAAAAAGCAATTTCATGAATATCCATTTCCGCAAGTCGTAAGCAAATTTTTAACAGAAATTTAGTTTTCTAATGATTTCCACTCCAGCGATCTCAATATTTCCTTTATATCTTCTTTATAAACCTTATGCACGGGTTTAATAGAATCTACATTGGGAATATTATTAAAATAAAGAGATCCTCTTAAAATATGATTAAAACTGTCGGTTGCAATAAATTGGAGCGAGGATGCTGAAGGTCCTTTTAATTCGTAAAAAATTGAATACACTTTTCGTTCAATATCTTCACCAAAAATCTCTTCAATTCCATCGGCCTTTTTAGTGTGTTCGTATGTTAACTTAGTAAAATTTCGTAAAGAATTTTCTAAATCGTTATGAATGGGTTTATACGTTAAATGAAGTGTCGTATTGTAATAATCGGAATGTAAATTGATCCAATATTTCTCGGTATTAACATGTTCCACTTCCAAATACGAAGGCATATTGAACGTATAAGGATATTCCTCATTAAATGGAATGATTGTTTTATCAAGTGTTGCTATTCTATGATATCCTTTTGGCTTTGGTTGATAATCTGCCTCGCAAGAAACAGACATAAAAACAAATACAGCACAAACTACAGCAAGTAACGTTTTATACATCAATGATGACTTTTAGTTTTTCAATTCGACTTTTTTCTTTCTCTAATACAACAAAGGTATAGTCTTTATGGAAGAGTTTTTGCCCTTTTTCAGGAAATCTTCCCAAAATTTCAAGAACTAATCCTGCTAATGTTTCCGACTCACCTTTTACCTCATCAAAAGTTGAATCCTTTACTTCTATGATTCGGCAAAAGTCGATCAATTGTATTTTTCCTTCAAAAATATAAGTATGATCATCTAATTTAGAATATTGCTCACCAGAAGCATCCAATTCATTGTTAATATCTCCAACAATTTCTTCTAACACATCTTCTAGTGTGGCAATACCAGATGTTCCTCCATATTCATCAACTACCACAGCCATGTGCATTTTTTTATTCTGAAAGCTTTTTAGAAGATCGTCTATTTTCTTATTCTCTGTGATATAATAAACGTCTTCAACCAATGTTTGCCATCTAAAATTATCTTCATACCTCAGATAACGGATAAGATCTTTTATATAAATGACACCTTTTAAATCATCTAAATTATCTTGATAAACGGGTATTCTTGAAAATCCGGATGTTTGAATAAGCTGAATAAGTTCATTGAAACTTGCCGAAATTGAAATCGCTTCCACATCTACTCTAGATGTCATGATTTGAGAAACCTCAGTATTCCCGAATTTAACAATTCCTTCGAGTAATTTGTGTTCTTCCAATTCGCCATCTTCTTGAGTCAGGTTTAACACCCTCGAAAGATCTTTCAACTCAATATCTAATTTTGTATTTCCACTTTTATCAATCACATCGCTTGTTGCCGTAAGAAATCTGCTTAAAAAACCAAAAATCCGATTCAAAAACAACATGGGTTTTACCATTTTCTGTGAAAACAGAAAGGCATTTTGATTAGCGTATACCTTTGGTAATATTTCACCAAATATTAATAATAAAGCCGTTAATAGAACTAATTTAATGAAAATAGTGATTTCATTTCCAAGCAGACTAAATTGGATAACTGACTCTAGAAAAAGTTCGGTAATAATGATTATGGAAATATTTACAATATTATTTACAATTAATATTGTTGCCAACAATTCCTTAGGTTTCGAAAGTAACTTATGCAGACCAGTCTGTTCTTTGTCTTCCTTTTTTAAATTCAAAGAGAAAAAAGCAACTTCAGATCCAGAAACTAGCGCTGAACATAAAATTAACACAATGATTAGAAGTCCAATCCAAACATTTGTCCATTGAAATTCGTAAAAATAATTTGATATTGAATTATAAAATTGTTCGGGCTGCTCGGGGTCCACATGTTGAGTTTAAGTTAAACATATCGAGACAAATAATCTATTTCTCTTCTTTGTCTTGATTCTTTCTTGATAACAAATGTAATTCATCTCCAACAATTTCAAAAGAATATTTCTGTTGATTTGTGTCGGCGTCTGTCCAAGAGCGTTGCCTTATCCTACCTTCCAAATAAACCAAATCACCTTTTGAGAGAATAGTTTCGCCAATTTTAGCCAAATTTCGCCACAAAACCACCTGATGCCACTCTGTGTGTTCAGTTTTTTCACCTTCTTTGTTTTTAAAACTTTCGGTTGTTGCCATAGAAAACCTACACAACTTCACACCGTTTTCAAACGTTTTAATTTCTGGATCTTTTCCTAATCTACCAACCAAGATTACTTTATTTACCGCTCCTGCCATTTTAATTTAATTTAATGTTTTACAATCACTTATATCTTTTAAAGATACAAATTTTGACTCAAACTATAAAATAGAATAAAAAGTTTTTATCTTCGTCTTTCAATAAAGATTTATGAAAAAAATATTAGTCACAGGTGGAGCTGGATATATTGGTTCGCATACAGTAGTTCAACTACATAAACATGGTTACACACCCATTATCATAGATAATTTAAGTAATTCAGAAGCATTTATTATTGATCGAATTGAACAAATATGTCAAGACAAGATATCCTTCTATAATTTGGATTGTAATGATTTAAATTCATACAAAACAATTGCAGAGAAAGAAGGGAAAATAGATGGTGTCATTCATTTTGCAGCTTTTAAAGCAGTTGGGGAATCAGTAAAAAAACCATTAAAATATTACGAAAACAACATTGGAAGTTTAACGGAACTGTTAAAGAATTTTGAGGTTTTGAATTGTAATAAAATTGTATTCTCCTCATCTTGTACCGTTTATGGACAACCCGAAGAATTACCAGTAACGGAGAAATCTCCAATTCAGTCGGCAACATCTCCATATGGGTTTACAAAACAGGTTTGCGAACAATTGTTATTTGATTATACTTCACAAACAAATACTCAAGCAGTAATCTTACGCTATTTTAACCCGATAGGGGCACACCATTCTCATCTCATTGGAGAATTACCATTAGGCGTACCAGATAATCTTATTCCATACATAACACAAACTGGAATTGGAAAACGAGAAAGTCTAACTGTATTTGGAGATAATTACAATACGCCAGATGGAACTTGTATAAGAGATTTCATCCATGTGGTTGATTTAGCAAATGCACATCTCAAAGCATTTGAATATATGGTTGACCAACCCAAAGTTTCAATCAATTATTTTAATGTTGGAACGGGATATGGTAAAAGTGTACTAGATGTCATTAATGCCTTTGATAAGGCAAGTGGAAAGTCCTTAAAATATACATTTGGAGAACGTAGAGCAGGTGATATTGAAAAAATATGGGCCGAAACTACAAAAGCCAATGAAGTTTTAAAATGGAAAGCAGAAAAAACAATCGAAGAAGCTGTTTCTGACGCTTGGCATTGGGAATTATCTCTAAAATAAAAAAAAACATCCTACAACGTTGATTATATGCTCATTAAAGACAGTATTTTATATTACTCTTTTACAAAACAGAAGCTGTAAAATAATTTTGGCACGCTTTTGGGAATTACCTCATCACATTCGAATGATGTATAACTCAAAAAACTAAGATTATGAAAAACTTTATCAAAATAACACTGGTATTAGGATTAACTTTAAGTTTATCTCAAGTTGTAAAAGCAGATGGTAATTTTCCTAGAGCATACGAATCGAATATTAAAATAGATCGTATTCAGGTCAATAAAATGAAAGCTCTTAAAAGGGAATTTCAATTAGAATTAGATCATCATCACATTAGAGATGCTCGATTCATTAAATATGAAATTGTTGAATTGTTGGAAAAAGACATTCGTTTTCAAAAGAAAAAAATAAGAGATATTCAGATATTAATTTCTGACAACGATAACCCATATTACAGAAAGAGTAGAAAACAAAATAACAACAGAAGAGGAAATTCTACTTATTACCCAAACAATCATACATCTTGTGACAACAACATAGATGTTAGAGAAGCAAAAAGGGAATTACGAGTTTTAAAAAGACAGTTAAATGAAAAAAGAGTTCTTTTATCTGAACTCAACCACACTTCTTATCATTCTCCAAGGGCTTTAAGACAAAATGTACAGCTTATAAGAGAAGTAATTAGAAATATGAAGGCAGATATAGATTTGTACTACAATACAAATATAGATTCTCCATATTACCGAAAAGGTAGATAGCAACTTAAAACTCCGAATTCTGATTCGGAGTTTTTTTTGTTTTGAATTTTAATGTAAATTTGAATTTGTTAAAAAAATTCTCAAGTCAAATTATAAATATTTGACTTATAAACACCAATAATTATGTCGGAAGAATTAGAATTCTGTTTTGATGAAGCTACGGAGCAAATGTCAAACACTATAGAGCACCTTAAGAATGTTTTAGGTAAAATTAGAGCTGGAAGAGCTAACTCTAATATGTTATCCTCTGTTATGGTTGATTATTATGGAGCTGCAACACCTTTGTCTCAAGTTGGAAATATATCTACTCCAGATGCACGTACGCTAACAATAAGTGCTTGGGAAAAATCTATGTTAGATCCTATTGCAAAAGGTGTAATGAATGCCAATCTAGGTCTTAACCCACAAAACAATGGTGAAATGATTATTATCTCTATACCTCCTTTAACAGAAGAAAGACGTAGAGAACTCGTAAAACAGGCCAAAGCAGAAGTGGAAGACTGTAAGGTTGGTTTACGAAATGCACGTAAATCTGCAAATACAACCATTAAATCATTAGTTAAAGATGGTTTATCTGAAGATGCTGGAAAAGATGCTGAAGGTAAAATTCAGGATATGGTGGGTAAATACACAATAAAAGCTGAAGAATTATTGAAAGAAAAAGAAAAGCAGATCATGACTGTTTAATTACTTTTATCTCATCAAAAAAGGGAAGACATAATTATATCTTCCCTTTTTTATGTGGTTATTTTACGTGATTTACGGTTTTAACATAAGTAATGGCCTTTGCGCAAAATGATCTGATGTTACCCTTTGAAAATCTAACTTCATAATAATTCGAGTCTCATTATTTGATTTAGGATCTTTAAAAGCATAATCGGCCTGCCAATACATATTTTCAATATTAGCTGTATAAGACAAATTAGTCATAGAACTTGGTATTTCACCAGCTGGATCTACGTTGTAATTGGTGAAATTATTCAACTCTTCTAAAGTATTAACTTTAATCTTTGAATATTCAACCTCTGCCACAACTTTTGTTGGCGTATCAGTTAACCAGATTAAAGAATCAATCGCTATCTGATCATTATTAACAACAAGCCATTTACAAATTTGTTTCTTTGAATCATATAATAAGGAAAGTGAATTATCCTTAGCGACCAAAAGTTGACCATTGACACCATTTTCTACTTTTGTGTCACCAAAAATCAATTGACCAGTTGCATCAACCGTTGAAGTGTAAACTGTTGCAGTTGTTAACACCCAATGAATATCTTCATTTATTTCACCTGCTCCTTTTGGATATGTATGAATTACAGTAACCATATCATCTTCTAAGGTAAAAGATTCTTCATTTTTTTTACAAGACGTTAAACCGAGGAAAGAAAGAAGAACAACTAGAATTATATTTTTATAGTCTTTCATAATATAAATACTTTAAGGTTGAGGAACAAAAGCACGTTCGTTACTGTGAATTACCGTACCATCTTTATAATATGTAAGCACTTTCCAATGATATAACTGCCCTGTTAGCGGAGTCCATAATTTGTGTTCTAATACAAAAACATCATCAACTTGTGGAGAAAAATTTGCAGGTATTCCAATTTGAAAAATATCTGGCTCATTTAAATTTTCAGTATCCCAAGTATAACCATCTTTCCATAGCATAAGCTTTTGTTGCTGTCCTACATCTCCTCTCCACTGAAATCTAAGATTATCGATAGGAAATTCAGGATAAGACCTTTCATCAATAAGATAAGCTCCACTTTTTTCTGCTTCTTTATTACATGAACTTAAGAATAGAAAAGAACAAGAAAGAATAAAAATTGAAAATAAGTTTTTCATAGTAATCTAATTTTGCTTCTCAAAGTTAAGATATTATTTAGTTTGAACGAACAAATGGATTATTTTTCTTTTCGTGACCAACGGTAGTCTTTAATCCATGTCCCGAATATAATGTACAATCGTCTGGTAAGTTATATATAACCGTTCTAATTGAATGTTCTAGGGCTTTTGGATCACAAAATGGCAAATCTGTTCTTCCCACACTTTGTCTAAAGATAACGTCTCCAACTAAACAAATATTACTTTCTTGATGGTAAAAAACAATATGTCCAGGTGCATGACCAGGGCAAAACATAATATCTAATTCTGTGTGACCAAAAGTTACTTTTTCGTCTTCGGTAATTTCAAAGCCATAGTCAGATGGAAAAGATTTCATTTCAAAACCAAACATTTTGGCTTGTTCACCTACTCTAGGTAATAACACACTATCTTTAGGATGGTAATATGGTTTTAATCCCCATGTTTGATAAACAAAATCCCAACCAAAAACATGGTCAATATGGCAATGTGTATTGATTAACTTTACTGGCTTTAAATCATTCGTTTCTATAAACGATTTTAAGATTTTATTTTCTTCAGTATTAGAACAACCAGGGTCTACAATGACTGCTTCTTTCGTCTCATCGTAAATGACATAAGTATTTTCTTGAAACGGACTAAATGTAAAGGTTTTTATTTTCATAATATGCTTTCATAAAAAAAAGAGAGGCTAACCTCTCTTTTTTCTTTTTAGTATTTTCCAAATTCTTTAGCTCTCTTTTCTTCTGGAGATTCTTTAGGTGCTGGTTTTAATCTTTGGAAATCTGTACGTCTGTTATATTGACGCGCAATTTCTTGTTCTTTTTTAGATAATTTGTTGATGAATGCCTCGGTAAGTACATCTCCAACTTTCAATGATCCATTTTCTGTTGTCATAACAAATGGAATTGTTTCTCCACTTCCTTCTGCAACCATTCTGCTTGCATCAATTCCTTTAGAAATTAAGTAATCTACACATGCCTGTGCTCTAGCTTGAGACAACTCTTGGTTTCTTTCACTACCACCAATATGATCTGTATGCGATCTTAACTTAATTCTTAACGTTTTGTTCGATTCTAAAACAGCAGCTAAGTTATCTAAATCTTTTTCAGCTTCGGGTCTTAACGTAGCCTTACCAAAATCGTATTCAATATGTGGTAATACAATAGGCAAACGTTGTACAACTAAAGAGGTATCAAAACTCATTGCATATTCTAAATGATCATCAACACGTTCAAAATCTGTAACCTTAAGTCCTTTTGTTGTTAATTTCTTTGCAAAAGATCCGTATTCTTCTGAAGTAAAAACCAAGTTGTAATCTACACCTTTGCTTATGTTTTTAGGATCAATAGAATAATTTCCGTCTTTATCTGTAATAACATCTACTACAGATCCATCAGAACCTTCCAATTTTACGTTTAAACCTTTAATTGGTTTTTCAGTTGTTCCGTCAACCAATTTTCCATCTAGACTGAATTCCGTTTCTAAAAGAACAACTTTATAAATATCATCAAGACCTAAACCACCTTTACGGTTAGAAGTCATGTATCCTTCTTTATAAGTATTTCCTTTAAAGATTAATCCAAAATCATCATAAGATGAATTAATTGGAGAACCTAAATTAGCAACATTTACATAGTTTCCATCTTCGTCTAGATCGGCTCTATTAACATCATAACCACCTAAAGTATTATGTCCGTTAGAAGAGAAAAACAATGTTCCGTCTATATGTACCGTTGGGAAAGCTTCGTTCTTTCTTGTATTTACTTTTGGACCTAAGTTCTTAGGCTTAGTCCATTTTTTCTTTCTTTTATCAAATTCAGTATACCAGATATCTGTACCTCCGTAACCACCTTCTAATTTGGCTACAAAGAATAAACGTCTACCATCAGGGTGAATTGCTGGGTGCGTTAAATCTACAAAGTTATCCTTATCTACATCTTCCAAAGGAATTTCCAATTCAGTTCCTTCTTCCCATCCTCCACCTTTTCGTTTAGAAACAAAAAGACGTTGACCTTCATAAAGTCCTTTTTCGGATACACCTTGAGAATAATACATTAAGTTCGCCTTTGGCGTTAAACTTACAGTTCCTTCTTCGTGCTTAGTATTAATTGTTTCTTCTGCATCTCCTGTTCCCATTTGTCCCAAAGACACAGGTCTAGACCATCTTGGTGGTTTTGGTTTTGCATCTTTCTTTTTTCCACGAGAAGATTTTCTTTTTTTCTTTTCTAATTCCGTTCCCCAAATATCGGCAAATAATTGACCTGTTTGTTCAGATACACGTCCTCCAATAACATTTTCGTTTGTTGTTGTAAACAAAAGAACTGAATAATCTTTTTTACCAAAAGCTGGAGAATAATCCATAGCGCGAGAGTTTAACCTTTTCATATTGGTTAAGCTATACAGCGTTGGATTTTCCATTTGCTCAATTCCGAATTTGGCATTTTCTACGCCACGTTCTGCTCGTTTATCTCCAGGAACTAATTTTTTATATTTCTCATAGTTTTCAAGAGCTAAATCATACTTACCTAAATTTGCTTGAGCTTCGGCTAAATACAAAATCGCAATCGGATCTTCATATCGCATCTTAACCGTACGCTTAAGATAATTTTCGGCTTGACGGTAGTTTCCTAACTGTCTGGCACATTCTGCCATTCGAAAACTGATGTATTGCTTTTCACTTTTTAAGCTAGAATTAGAATACGCCGATTTATATTTTTCTTGAGCTAAATGATATTCTCCATTGGAAAAAGCATCGTCAGCTTTTCTAGTACGTTTAGTCTGAGCTTCTGTTTGGGTTGATGTAATAACAAGAGCCGAAAACAGAGAACTTAATAAAATTTTAGAAATTTTCATCTTACCGATATTGGTTTTTTATTTTTGGAATCCGTGCTAAAATAGTGAAATATTTTGATTTTCATCTAAATCAGACCTCTAAAGTCAATTTCACATTAATTTCCGACATCAGAAACAAACTTTAATCTTATAAGTCTGAGTTCTTCTTCGGTATATTCGCCATCAAATTCTTCCATGGCTTCAGAAATCGAATCTGATTCCGTATCCATATAGTATTCCATGACTTCTTCGACCTGATCTTCGTCGACATATTCTTCTAAACAGTAGTCCAAGTTCAACTTAGTTCCGGAAAATACAATGTGCTCAAATTCCTCAATAAGTTGTTCAATAGAAATACCCTTTGCAGCTGCAATATCTTCAAGAGGCATTTTTCGATCGGTCGATTTTATTAAAAATACCTTTAAACCCGACTTATTGACAATTGATTTCACAACCAATTCTTCTGGTCGCTCTATATTATTGTCTTCTACGTGTTTTTTAATCACTTCAATAAACGGTTGTCCAAATTTTTGGGCTTTTCCTCTTCCTACACCATTTATCTCTGTTAATTCATCAAGTGTAATTGGATATTGAAAACACATTTCTTCCAACGAAGGTTCTTGAAAAATAACATGTGTTGGCAGTTTCTTTTGAAGGGCTACTTTTCTACGTAGATCTTTAAGTGTTTTGAATAACACATCATCAAAAGCAGATTTTGGCACATTTGCAGATTCATTTGCAATAGCTTCGTAATTATGACTTTCAGTTATTAAAAAACTCGATGGTTTTTTAATAAATTCTTGTCCTAATTCTGTTATGCGCAATATTCCGTAGGTCTCGATTTCTTTTTTAATCAATCTAACCACCATCATTTGCCTCACAACACCACTCCAATAATGTTTCTCTTTATCTTTACCTGCACCATATGTAGATATGGCTTTTAAGTCAAATTCTTTAAGCAATGCTGTGGTTTGACCGCAAATTACTGCAACTATTTCTTTACTCTTAAGTTGACTATTTGTTTCTTTTATGGTTTGAAGTACGGTTAAGACATCTTCTTTCCCTTCACTTCTTTCTTTCGGATATTTACAGTTGTCACAATGTTCATTACATTCTGCTTCGTTAAAATCTTCTCCAAAATAATAGAGCAAGAACTTTCTACGACAAACCGCAGATTCTGCATAAGACACAGTATCTAAGAGTAACTGTCTACCTACTTCTTGTTCGGCTACAGGTTTATTTTGCATAAACTTCTCTAACTTTTCAATGTCTTTATAACTGTAAAAAGTTAAACAATGCCCTTCTCCACCATCACGACCAGCTCGACCGGTTTCCTGGTAATACCCTTCTAAACTTTTTGGAATATCATGGTGTATTACATAACGGACATCTGGTTTATCAATTCCCATTCCAAATGCAATAGTAGCAACAATAACATCGACACCTTCCATCAGAAAAGCATCTTGATGTTTAGCTCTCGTATTTGCATCTAATCCGGCATGGTATGGCAAGGCTTTTATTCCGTTTACTTGTAGGGTTTGAGAAATCTCTTCTACTTTCTTTCTACTTAAACAATAAATAATACCCGTTTGCCCTTCTCGTTTTTTAATAAATTTTATAATTTCTTTTAATACATCCACTTTTGGTTTTACGGCATAAAACAAATTGGTTCTATTAAAAGAAGATTTAAAGACCTTCGAATTCGTCATTCCAAGATTTTTCTGAATATCTTCTTGAACTTTTGGAGTAGCCGTGGCCGTTAATGCAATTGTGGGCACATTGCTAATTTTCCCCATAATTTTACTCAAATTACGGTATTCAGGTCTAAAATCGTGTCCCCACTCAGAAATACAGTGTGCTTCATCAATACCAAAAAAAGAAATTTTTGAATTCCTTAAGAAATCGGCATATTCATCTTTTATTAAAGATTCCGGAGCAACGTACAACAATTTAGTTTCACCACTGGTTATGTCTTCTTTAACCTGGTTAACTTCTCTTTTATTTAGGGAAGAGTTTAATACATGGGCAACACTATCTTTTCCAATATAAGATCTAATAGCGTCGACCTGATTTTTCATTAATGCGATTAGTGGCGAAACGATTATAGCCGTTCCTTCTTGCATTAAGGCAGGAAGTTGGTAGCACATCGACTTTCCACCACCCGTTGGCATTATGACAAAAGTGTCGTTTCCATCAAGTAAACTTTTAATAATTTGTTCTTGATTGCCTTTGAATTTATTAAACCCAAAGTACTTTTTTAAACTTTCCTTTATCATTTGATGCTCTTGTGTAGGAGTTTCTTTCATAAAATTCAGTTACATTTGTAACGTATTTATTGTTGTATTATTGATGATTATGCATGGGGAAACTCATCAATTTATCGAAATCGAAAACTAAAATACGATTAAATTTCTAATTAAGAAAGCTAAAACTAGTGTTAAAATCCAACGAAATCATTCTTCAAGGTAAATCTGTTATTTTGGAAGAAGCCAAAGCTGTAGAAAACCTTTCACAATTAATTGATATAGAGTTTAGTAAAATTGTAGAAACAATATACCATTCGGAAGGTCGTGTTATACTCACAGGAATAGGAAAAAGTGCAAATATTGCCAATAAAATTGTTGCCACTCTAAATTCTACAGGAACACCTGCTGTTTTTATGCATGCCGCAGATGCTATTCATGGTGATTTAGGTATTGTACAAAAAAATGATGTTGTTATTTGCCTTTCTAAAAGTGGAAATACTCCAGAAATTAAAGTTTTGGTACCACTTATTAAAAACATGGGGAATATATTAATAGGGCTTACTTCGGAAAGAGAATCATATTTAGGTCAAAAATCCAATTTTGTACTACATGCTAAAGTTGAAAAAGAAGCTTGTCCGAACAATTTAGCTCCAACAACAAGCACAACTACTCAGTTGGTTTTGGGAGATGCATTAGCCGTCTGTCTATTACAAATGAGAAAATTCACCAATAAAGATTTTGCAAAATATCATCCTGGTGGCGCATTAGGAAAAAAGCTATATCTCAAAGTAGAAGACTTAATTTCTGAAAGTTCAAAGCCAAAAGTAAACATTAATGATAGCGTAAAAGAAGTTATCATCAATATTTCTAAAAACAGATTAGGAGCAACCGTAGTAACAGATAACAATCAAATTGTTGGAATTATTACAGATGGAGACATCAGACGAATGTTAGAATTGGATGCAGGGTGGACCAATTTAACAGCTAAAGACATTATGGGAAGTCACCCAAAAAAAATTGACATAAAATGTTTGGCAGCAGAAGCACTAGAAATCCTAGAATCAAACAACATCAGTCAAATTATTGCAACAAAAGAAGGTGAATATGCAGGTATTGTTCATTTACATGAAATAATAAAAGAAGGAATTTTATAGTCTGATGGAACAAATAGGAAACAGTACCGACAAAGAAATGCACTTTTTAGACCATATTGGTATTTTAAGAGGCCATCTTATTAGAATAACTATTGCAATTACAGCACTAACTGTATTGGCATTTATGAACATAAACTTTTTGTTCGAGGAAATTCTACTCGCAAGTCGTAGTTCAGATTTTATCACATTCAAATTTTTATGTGATTTATCACATTCACTTAACCTTAGTGACACTCTTTGTATCGAAGATCAACTATTGGAATTACAAAGTGTTGAAATGTCTGGGCAATTCTCTATTGCCCTTTGGTCGTCTTTCGTAATAGGCTTCATAATTGCCTTTCCTTATATTTTATGGGAGCTGTGGCGTTTTATTGCCCCAGGATTAAAAGATAAAGAAAAAAGATATTCTAAAGGTATTGTATTTTACTCTTCAGTTTTATTTTTATTAGGTGTTGCATTTGGATATTATCTCATAATACCTTTATCTGTTAACTTTCTAGGATCTTTTAAAGTCGCAGATTTTATTGATAATGACATAAATATTACGTCTTATATCAGTTTAGTAACGAACTTGGCCTTGAGTTGTGGACTCATTTTCGAACTTCCAATTATAGTATATTTTTTAGCTCGACTTGGTTTGATTGATGATGTTTTTATGAAAACTTACAGAAAACACGCTGTAATAATTACTTTAGTTTTAGCAGCTGTAATTACCCCGCCAGACTTTTTAAGCCAAGTTTTAGTTGCATTACCAGTAATGGGATTGTATGAAATAGGAATATTAATTGCAAAAATGGCCAGTAAAAAATGAAACTAAGAGCAGAACATTTAGTAAAAACATACGGTTCGAAACGAGTTGTTAAGGACGTATCTATAGAAATTGAACAAGGTCAGATTATTGGTCTACTTGGTCCGAATGGTGCTGGTAAAACTACATCATTCTATATGATTGTTGGTCTTGTAAATCCTACTTCTGGAAAAGTATTTTTAGATGATGTAGATATAACAGAAAATGCCATGTACGAAAGGGCTCGACTAGGAATGGGTTATTTACCACAGGAAGCGAGTGTATTTAGAAAACTTTCGGTTGAAGACAATATCAGATCTGTCCTTCAATTAAACAATTTACCTAAAAAAGAAATTGAAGCTAGAGTAGAAGAATTACTTTCGGAGTTTGGTCTGAATCACATCAGAAAAAATAAAGGAGAAGTACTTTCGGGTGGAGAGAGGCGACGTACGGAAATAGCGAGAGCCTTGGCCGTTAATCCAAAATTTGTACTTTTAGATGAGCCTTTTGCAGGAGTTGATCCTATAGCAGTAGAAGATATACAATCTATTGTTCGAAAATTAACAAAGAAAAACATCGGAATTTTAATCACCGACCATAATGTACAAGAAACACTTTCTATTGTAGATAAAGCCTATTTACTGCATCAAGGTACTATTTTAAGAGAGGGAGTTCCTGAAGAATTGGTTCAGGATGAAAAAGTCCGACAAGTATATTTAGGAGAAAATTTCGAATTGAGAAAAAAAAAGGATAATGTTTAAACATTATCCTTTTTTTTTTGATGTTTCTTATTTGATAAGATCAACAAATTCTTTTTCTAAATCTACACTCTTATTCTTAGCATACCAAGTATGTAAATCTTCACCGTAATTTGTACCATTCTTTTTACCTTCAATAACAATATTCTGAGCGTTAACAACTCGAGGTCCCCAAGAACCTATTACTTCTTTTGTTTCAGAATTCACACGGATTAATTTAGGAATAGATCGACCTCCATTTGTCAAAAACTGATCCATTAAATCTAAATTCTCATCTCTATACACAACTTTTAGGTTTAATTTATCTGTTGCTTCAACCATGTTAGATATCTGAGAAACACTCTGTGCAGCATCACCACACCAAGATTCAGTAATTAATATCCAGTCTTCATTGTTTTGAATATTTTTAACGGCATTCAACCAATTTTCTGATGGCTTATATATTTTTCTCCATTTCTTCATGCGTTTAAAATTCACACGCGTATATTCTACCATTGCCTCAGATTGATCTTCACCAGATGCTTTACCATCATTAGAAAACCCTTCAACTTCTTTAAAATATTCATCAAAAGTTAGACCTTTATTTATGTACTTTTCCATAGCTTTATTTTTTTTCTACAAATATTAAACTTTACAATTTCATTAAACCTGATAAAAATTATGTTTTTAATTTATTTAACATAATCTTCTCGTTTATGAAAGATATACCCTATAGACGGCCACTTATATTTCTCCTTACAAATAATGTAAAATAATATGGCAGAAATCAACCATGTTAAATACCCTATATAGGGATCAACTTTACCTATGGTAAATAAGGCATTGCTTTTTAAAGAAGAACCTTCAAAATTAACCAAAATAGAGGCTAATATATTATTTACAGCATGGAAGCCTAAAGCTAATTCTATACGATTATCTAACACCACAATAATTGATAAAAAGACACCTACAGAGCAGTAATGTAGCATCATAATTTCTTTACCGTATACATCCACTTCAAAATTGGCACTATGTAAAAAGCCAAAGAACAATCCCATAATAACAATGGGTATCCAACGATACTGAAAAACAAAACCCATAGCTTGCATTAAATATCCTCTACACAAAAATTCTTCGGCAGAAGATTGCAATGCAAGAATAACAAGACTTACAACAACACCAATATAAAATGATTTAGATAATCCATTATAAGTAAAAAAAGCTGGACCTGTGACATAGAAATAATCCAAAACAAAGGCTATAAGATGAATTATTCCCCATATTAAAAATCCGAATAATAGACGTCTTAAATCAAAAGTATCATTATATGAAATAATAGATTTGAATACCGATTTATGAATGAATTTTAATGAAATGAAAATTGCTCCTGTAATACCCAAAAACGGTAAACAATTTATCAGCAACTGCAAATTTAGATCTTCACTAGATGCCGTTGATTGAACAACAAAACTGCCGCCATAAAATAATGCAGGGAGACTTAAAATATACATCAGAACAAAGGCTATAACAAACATTAATATAACGCCAATAAATTTCTCTTTTCTATCACTATGTTTATTCAGAAACTCCATAAAATATAATGTTAATACCTTTTGGGAGTAAATATAGGAAAACATTACAAGCCAGACGATCTAAAAACAGCCTCCTTATTGAAACACCTCTTCTATTATTGAAAGAGGGAATGAAGAATATTAATAAAAAATTACTGGCCTTAATAAACAAAAAAATCCCTCTTTACATACTTTTGTACATAAAGAGGGATCACATTGATGAAGGGGTTATTTAACTTATCTCCAGTCTAAAACTGGTAACTTAATCCAACGACATTCTGACCGGTTGTAATTTCTCTAAATTCCGAGAAATAGTAGCGGTAGCGGTAGTCAAATTTAAATCTGTTGTACATCAGTCCCATACCCAAATGAACCGATTCGTTGGTATAGTAACCCATGCTTGTGGTTACAAATTGGTTCAAAATAGCATCTAGTCCCAACATGGCAACGGGTTTGTCTAAATCGTAACCGGTTACGGCCATTAGGTTTGGTTTTAAAACAATCACACTGTCCAAAACATCTACGGTAAAATCGGCTTGTAAAGTCCAAGAGGCCGATTGATCTAAACTGGTGTTAAACAAATCGCCACTGCTGATGCCTACATTTAAATCTTTGTAGCTATAGGCCGCTGCAAACCCTGCGTAAACATTATCGTAATCCAACATTTCACGGATGCCCAAATCGGTTTCGGTTTGTGAATTGGCGGCTTCCATTTGACGCTTAAAATAACTTACGTTTACACCGAAAGCTACCTTTGAGCTTTCGTTGATCTGATAAGCTCTGGCCACATTCAACTGCACGTCTAGCTGGTCTATACCTGCATAACTCTGACTTGCCGCTTTTATTCCGTAATTCATGTTTTTGTACAACCCTCGGGCGCTTAACACACTCTGATTATTAGCACTCCCAACCTGATTTACATTCATATGAACAAAATCTACGCTCAACTTTTTATCCAATTTATTCATGGCCACGTTCGAAAACTGACCTTGATAAATGTTGTTGTACATGGTATTTATTTGACCCTGAGTTGTGGTGATGATTCCTCCAAACAAACTCGATAATATGATTAGCTTTTTCATGATGTCTTATTTTATTAGGTGAATATTTCCACTAAACTCAACCGAATTCTTGTTACTCTTGAAATGGTAAAAGTAAATGCCCGTTGGTAAATCAGATCCAGACCAAGTGTTGTTATACCCTGTAGTTTGGTAAACCGATTGCCCTTGTTTGTTGTAAATGTTTAACGTAAAGTTTTCATAAAGCTCAACGTTTTCAACTTCCCAAACGTCGTTTACTCCATCGGCATTTGGCGTTAAATAGTTGTTGTTTTCCAACACATCAACCTCCAACACATCATTTACGTTTATTGTAAAGACTTCGGTTAAGGTGTTATTTACAACATCGGTTACGGTAACTTCTACAGTATATTCGGTTTGATTTTCGTAATCGAAACTCGTTTTACTGTAGATTTTGTTTCCAATAAGTTCAAACTCAAAATTATCGTTTTCACCCTCTGTAAATGTCAACTCAAACGTATGTACTTCATTGAATCCGTTATCAGCTACAGTCAATTCTCCGGCCAATGTTTGACTTGGTGCATTTTCATCGATGTTGTTGTTGCTGATCGATAAAGATTCTGGTGCCGGATTCGTATTGTTCACTTCAATTGTAAATGTTGAATCGATGCTGTGCTGGCGACCATCGTAACCAGAAATTTTAATGTGGTAAGATGTTTCTGAAGGATCAAATGACGTTAAAAACACCAATTTATCGTTCACTAAACTGAATTTATCACCATCCAACTCGGTAGATAAAGTAAGTTCATATGTTTCCGATGCATCGGCATCTACAACAGCAAATGTTCCAATTTCTGACCCTACTCCACTCATGTCTGTAATCACATTATTACTTAATGTTATTGCAGTTGGAGCGGCATTGGTATTGTTAACGTTTATTGTAAAAACAGAATCTATTGTCCATAATTTCCCGTCGTAAGCCTCTAATTCTACTTGGTAATTTGCTTTCGAAACATCAACTTGTCCAACAAACTGAAGGCTGTTTCCTACCAATTGAAAATGATCGGCATTGTAACCTGTTTTTATGGTATATGTATAATTTTCTGTGGCATTGGCATCGGTTACACTTAGAGTTCCAACTTGAGATCCTGTTGTGGTTTGATCCGTCACTTGCGTTGCCGATAAATTAAACACCGTAGGTTTAACATTGGTATTGTTTACCGTAATTGTAAATAATGAATCTATCATCCATTGGCTTCCATCATACGCTTCAACTTGCACTTGGTAACTTCCTGCTTGTGGGTCTACCGTTCCAGTAAACTGAAGTTCGTTTCCAACAACTTGGAATAAACTCCCATCTTGAATGGCTGTTGTAATTGAATAAGTATATGTTTCGGTTGCATTGGCATCGGTTACAGATAACTGCCCTACGGCGTCTCCAGCTTGTGTTAAATCTGAAATTTCGGTATTCGATAAATGGATAGCTGTTGGCACTGCGTTTGTATTATTTACAGTAATTGTAAACAAAGAATCTATCGTCCACTGGCTTCCGTCATATGCTTCTATTTGCACTTGGTAACTTCCAATTTGTGGATCTACTGTTCCGGTAAACTGAAGGTCATTTCCAACAATTTGGAATAAACTTCCGTCTTGAATGGCCGAATTAATCGAATAAGTATATACTTCGGTTGCATTGGCATCGGTTACCGTCAAACCACCTACCACATCGCCAACCATCGTTTGGTCGGTAATGGTTGTGTTAGATAAATTAATGGCCGTAGGCACTTCGTTGGTATTGTTTACAACAATGGTCATAACCGAATCAATCGTCCACTGACTTCCATCAAAGGCAGAAACCTGTATTTGATACGAACCAGCCTGAGGATCTATCGTTGCATTACATTTAAGTGTATTTCCAATAATAGTAAATAAACTTTCGTTTAAACTTGTTCCTAAACTATACGTATAGCTTGTTCCTGCGTTCACATCATCTACATTAAAATACCCTACAACATCTCCTGGAGTGGTGTAATTGAAAATGGTATCGTTGCTAATATGAATGGCCGTTGGTTCAATATTGGTATTAGTTACTGTTATGGTAAATAAAGAATCAATGGTCCAAAGTACGCCATCATAAGCCGAAACTTCTATTTGATAAGATCCGATTTGTGGATCTACATTCCCCATTAAAAACAGTTTATTGTCTACTATTTGAAACAAATTACTGTTGTAAGAATTTTGCAAAGTATAATCGTATGGAATGTTTCCGTTGGCATCGGTTACGGCAAATGTTCCTACCAAAGTAGCTGGTAAAGTATGGTCGTAAATCACAGCGTTAGAAATGGTAACTTCTGTTGGTTCGGCATTGGTATTTACAACATTTACAGTGTATGTAGAATCTATTGTCCACGTACTTCCATCGTATGCAGAAATGGTGACATCAAAACTTGTATCGTTTAGTACATTTATGTTTTGATTTAATACAATGTGATTCCCCAATAGGAAAAACGATGGATTTGGCGTCATTGTATAGGTATATGTTTCACCAATATTGGCATCCTGAACGCTCAACATTCCAACCGTATCTCCTACCACAGAATAATCGTAAACCGAAAGACCGCTTACATCTAAACTATATGGAAAAATATTGGTATTGTTCACCACAATCGACAAGGTATCGGTAATCCAATATGCTACCCCATCATAAGCTTTAAGCTGCACTTGATAAACCGATTCAATTGAAGCATCGACTTGATGATCTAAAATTAAAGTGGTACCAACCAATGAGAATTTTGAGTTATCTAGAGCAGTTGAATCTAAAGGCGACAGCGTGTAAACGGCATCGTCATTTTCGTCAGCAACACTTATATTTCCGACAACATCTCCTGGTGTTGAGTAATCGTAAACCACATTTGCACTCAGCTCTATGGCCGTTGGTGGTGTGTTTGTATTATTCAGTTTTATTGTGAAAATAGAATCGATTGAATACGCAACACCATCATAGGCTTTTAGGTGAACCAAATATTCGGTTTCGGTTAAAATATTGATGTTGTGATTCAGGTGTAATTCATTCCCTGTTAAAA